>JBEBRI010000041.1:0-26716 GCA_040394915.1 Sphingobacterium sp. | reverse complement strand
CGAATTGTACTTCCACGATTTGAATTTGATGGAAATGATAGAAACGTACGGTACACCGTTACGTTTTACTTATCTCCCTATTATTAGCAAGAAGATACAACAAGCGAAGATTTTGTTTCAAACAGCCATGTTGAAGTACAACTATCGCGGTACTTATAAGTATTGTTATTGCACCAAGTCATCACACTTTAAACATATTGTAGAAGAGGCGTTAAAAAACGATATCCACTTAGAAACTTCGTCCGCTTTTGACATGCCGATGATTGATGCGTTGGAGAGACAAGGTAAAGTAACCAAAGACATTACCGTGATCTGCAATGGTTTCAAAACCTTCCAATACAAGCAATATATTGTAGATATGTTACATGATGGATACCATAATATTATCCCTGTTCTGGATAATAAAGAAGAATTCAACATGTACGATGATGAAATTGAACTATCGGAACCTTGTAACTTAGGGATTCGAATTGCAGCGGAGGAACAACCAGATTCGCAATTTTATACCTCGCGTTTAGGAATTCGTTTAGAAGACGTTATCGACTTCTACAACAGCAAGATTTCGGAAAACCCGAACTTCCGAGTGAAATTACTACATTTCTTTATTAATTCAGGTATTTCGGACACTCCTTATTACTGGAACGAACTTGAAAAGTATGTAACATTGTATTGCAAATTCAAGAAAATCAATCCAGAATTGGACACCCTAGATATCGGTGGAGGAATGCCTTTCAAAGATTCATTAGTTCATGATTTCGATTATGAATACATGGTCAATGAAATTGTAAATCGTATTAAACAAATCTGTGCACATCATGAGGTTGTTGAACCTGATATTATCACAGAATTTGGAAAATATACGGTAGCGGAAGCTTCCGGTATTTTATATAAAGTTTTAGGACGTAAACAACAGAATGATCGCGAAAAGTGGTTAATGCTCGATGGATCATTTATCACAAACTTACCAGATGTTTGGGCATTGAATCAAAAGTATATTCTTTTGCCAATAAACAATTGGGATTCTGAATATGAACGCGTCAATCTAGGTGGGATCACCTGTGATGGTCAAGACTACTACAATCAAGAGGCGCATATGAATTCTGTATTTATGCCCAAAACTAGAAAGGTTCAGTACTTAGGTTTCTTCCATACTGGAGCTTACCAAGAAGTGTTGAGCGGATATGGAGGAATACACCATTGCCTCCTCCCTTCCCCTAAACATGTTTTAGTGCGTAGAAATAGAGATGAAACGTTCAATTATGAAGTTTTTGGAGAAGAGCAGAACTCCAAACAAGTAATGAAATTATTGGGATATCAATAGCGTTCAGCTAATCTGAACAGCATCAGATAAATGATTAAAAGAGGACTATCTTGGTTAAGATAGTCCTCTTTTCTTTGCATATACGGTATACGCTATTTAACAATAGCCACCGTACTACATTTAACCTATACTTGCACTAGACTGATAATATCAGCCTTGATATTAGGTGGCAACATATTAAATACATCCCGTTTTACATGGATGACATCCTCATTCGAGGAGTTTTTCGTGTTGCTAAGTACATTTGTTAGACTGCCGCCTAACCATCTTCCCTCTCTTTCTAAGAACGATTGATACTTTGAATCTAAATTCTTGAATGATTCTAGCAAAAGGGAAGCCTCTTTGTTGTTCATCAAATCCATCGGCTTGTTCACTTAAATACGCGTAAAGATAATAATGCAATATTAACTTAATATTAATAATAATACAACATTTTATTTACTGATTAATATTATTAATTAAAGTATTTTAGTGAATTTTCAATTAAAAGTAAAATATTTGGTCTTTTTGTACATCCATAACAATCAAAGGAAACATTGTTATATCTTGCGCCCCATAAAGATGAAAAAGATACTTAGATACATGTTGTATGTCATATTAGCATTGGTAGTTTTATCTGCATTATTTATCTATCTATTAGGTAGATCAGATACAATTGGCGCTCTAGCGTCGGGCGAAAGACTTCATCGAATGGAGTCCACAAAAACATTCAAAGAAGGTGTTTTTCAGAATATTGAAATCACGCCTGCCGTGAAAGAAGGTGTTTCGCAGTTCACTATGTTTCGAAAGTTTTTATTTGACAAAGACAAACGCAATGTTCCGAGTAGCCCCTTGCCGGTGATTCAAACAGACCTTAAAAGCATCCCTTTAGATCAAGATGTCTATGTTTGGTTTGGACACTCCTCTTATTTTCTTCAAATTGATGGGAAGCGAATCCTCGTGGATCCTGTATTCAGTAAACACGCCTCTCCAGTTCCGTTTGGCGTAAAGGCATTCGACATGACGTATACATACCAAGTCGACGACATGCCGGAGGTCGATGTGTTACTGATAACGCACGATCATTTTGATCATCTTGATTACCCCACCTTCATGAGCTTTAAAAATAAAGCGAAGCAGATTATAACTAGCGTTGGTGTCGGCGCTCATTTGGAAAAATGGGGATACCCTACAGAACGAATACATGAGCTATATTGGGGGGAATCAGAAAATATCGATTCCTTAACCTTTACCGCAACTGTCGCAAGACATTTTTCCGGAAGGTGGTTCAAACGAAACACCAGTCTATGGTCCTCCTTCGTTTTACGAACAGCAGACTACAATATTTTTATTGGTGGAGATAGTGGGTATGGTAAACATTTTAAGGATATTGGAGATAAATACGGACCTTTCGATTATACTATAATCGAAAACGGCCAATATAATGACATGTGGCACTACATACATCTGATGCCTGAAGAAGCAATTTTGGCGGCGAAGGATTTAAAGACAAAGAATTTGATCCCCGTACATAACTCTAAATTTCCACTTGCAAATCATGCATGGGACGAGCCTATGATTCGCATTTATGCAGAGGCAGAAAAACAAGGACAAGCCTTGCTGACTCCTCAAATAGGTCAAATTATTTTCTTAAATCAAACCAATATCACGAAACCTTGGTGGGAAGGAATTAAATAATAGAAGGATTGTTTAAACGAAAAGGAAGACTATGAAATCACCGTGGAATATTCCGAAGTGAATCCATATTCTTCCTTTTTTATTTTGTATAGGACATGATGCGCTATTTCTTAATTAGCAGCATTCCATGATCGAACTTCAATTTATTGGTATCGACAAATCGAAACCCGCCATCACGCTCTTCAACCTCACCATAACCTTCTAATAAACCTTCGTTCGTCACATTAAATATCATATCGCGAACGGATGCAACGCCCTCCGACATAAAGTAATATTGACCGATTAGCTGACCTCCTTGAATAACACCTTTAAAATCCCCCACGTTACGATCTTTTTCACCTAATGCATAAAGTAATTGTCCATAGACAGAATCTTGCTTGGCATGCAAATTTAAACGGATCGTGTCTGCATTCCCGACATATTCGTAGGTACCGGGAAGACTTGAAGATTCTACATGTTCGACTGCGGTCGAATCTTTTGACTGATTTGAATTATCTGATTTATTCGAGTTACAGGCTTGCGTACCCATCAACAACAAACACATCGAAAAACAAGCGCTGATTTTTCTGTTCATAAAATTTCATTTAATATTAATAACGGTGAAAACGTAAGTAATGTTACCGTCAAAACTAATCATTTAAAATCTTTGTAAACCTATAGCTATGTTATTTTGTTGTAACTTTATGTTATGAATTTGCTTACAACACCATTTAATACGGCACACGATACTGCACCCTTTTCTTCAATTCAACAGTCTGATTTTCTACCAGCATTTGAAGAAGCCATAACAGAAACAAGAAAGGAAATCGATCAACTGGTCGCCAATCCAAATCCTGCCGATTTTGAAAACACAATCGCGGCATTTGCGTTTTCAGGAATGAAATTAGACAGAATTTCAAACATATTTTTCAACCTACACTCCGCAGAAACAAACGATGAGTTAGATCAAATTGCGCAGGAGATAGCACCGAAACTCTCTAAACTCAGCAATGACATCACGCTGAACAAGGATTTGTTTGAACGAATAAAGACTGTCTACGGCAAGAAAGACCAACTCCAGCTCAACGTAGAGCAACTTACCCTATTAGAGAAGAATTATAAGGATTTTGTACGAAACGGCGCGTTACTCCCTGAAGAAAAGAAGCAGGAACTACGCGATATTGACGCTGAATTGTCCGTGCTAAAGTTAAAATACGGTGAGCACGTCTTGGCGGATAGCAATGCTTACCAGATGCATTTGTTAGATCCGGAAGAACTTGCTGGCTTGCCAGAAGGCGCAATCGAAGCCGCTCATGAACTAGCGAAAGAGCAGGAAAAAGAAGGCTGGTTATTCACACTTGACTATCCAAGCTACATCCCCTTCATGACTTACGCAGAAAATAGAGCAAGACGGGAAGAATTAGCCATCGCAGCTGGCAAGAAAGCTTTTCAAGCAAACGAGAACAACAACGAAGACCTGATTCTCCGCATTGTCAACCTAAGACATCAACGAGCGAATTTATTAGGTTATCCGACCCATGCGCATTTCGTATTGGAGGAACGTATGGCGAAAAACCCGGAGACCGTAAAAGCATTTCTCAATGACTTACTCGAAAAGGGAAAACCAGCAGCCGAAAAAGAATTTGCGGAGCTTTCGACCTTTGCTAAAGAAATCGACGGTATTGAGCAACTCCAAAAGTGGGATTCTGCCTATTACAGTGAAAAATTGAAACAGTTGAAATTCAACTTAGACGATGAAAAACTGAAACCATATTTCAAATTAGAAAATGTACTGCAAGGCGCGTTTGATATCGCAAATCGATTATTTGACCTCCACTTCAAAGAAGTAGGGACGATCGACAAATATCATCCGGACGTTCAGACTTTTGAAGTAAGAGATGATCTTGGTGGTCTCGTAGCAATCTTTTATGCCGATTTTTTCCCGCGCAAAGGCAAGAGGAATGGCGCCTGGATGACTTCATTCAAGCCTCAATATATACTGGATGGGAACAACGAAAGACCACACGTCTCTATTGTCTGCAATTTCACGAAACCAACTGCGACGAAACCGTCTCTTTTAACTTTTAATGAGGTTACAACTTTATTCCATGAATTTGGACATGCGTTACATGGCATGTTAGCCAATACCACCTACCCTACACTATCGGGCACTTCCGTTTATTGGGATTTTGTAGAATTACCTAGCCAAGTAATGGAGAACTGGTGTTATGAAGAAGAAGCGTTAGCACTATTCGCCAAGCATTATGAAACTGGCGCGTCGCTTCCGATGGAATATGTTGAAAAGATAAAAGAAAGTGCTGCCTTCTTAGAAGGTCTAGCAACGGTTAGACAACTGAGCTTCGGATTATTAGATATGGGCTGGCACGGGCAAGACCCAAGTGCAATTAAAAGCGTCAAAGCGTTTGAACTAGAACAATTTGCAAATACGAGCATTTATCCGGACATCGCTGACAACGCTATGAGCCCATCTTTCTCACATATTTTTAATGGTGGTTATTCTTCAGGATACTACAGTTATAAATGGGCAGAAGTCCTTGACGCCGACGCGTTCGAATATTTTAAGGAAAATGGAATTTTTAATAAAACAATAGCGAAGAAATTCAAGGATACTATTTTATCCAAAGGCGGAACCGTGCACCCGATGGAATTATATAAAGCATTCCGAGGAAAAGAACCTTCTGTTGAACCCTTATTAAGACGAGCTGGATTAATTGATTAGTATGAACGTTGTACGCGTTAAAAATATGGTTTGCCCACGATGTATAATGGCTGTAGAGCAGATTATGCAAAAACTTGATTTACCTTATTCACAGGTGCAAATCGGACAAATCAATACTGATCGGTCTTTCAATAATACAGAACTAGAAGCGCTAGAGCAGGAACTTCAAGCGATTGGCTTTGAAATCTTGCACGATCGAAAAAAGCAATTGGTCGAACAGATAAAGATTGTACTCCTCGAATTAGTCAATCAGAAAGATGGAGTCAGCTTGAAGACCTCGCAATATTTGATTGATCGACTTAATTATGAGTACAGTTATTTAAGCACCATATTCTCTGAAATACAGGGAGAAAGTATCGAGAAATATCTAATCAAACTGCGTATTGAAAAAGCGAAAGAGCTATTACAATACGATGTTCCACTAGCAGAAATCGCTTACCAGTTGCAATACAGTAGTGTGGCACATTTAAGCGCACAATTTAAAAAAATTACCGGTTGTACGCCGTCTCAGTTTAAGGTAAAGGCTAAACACTAAATCATCAAGGAGAGGGTTTTAGTTTAGTGCTAAAAAATACGCCTGCTGATCGCGCTGCAAATTCCCAAGAAATAAAGAAGGGCAACATTCAGTAATGTTGCCCTTCTTATTTATATCATCCTTGTATTCGAAATACTTCGAACCAAAAACTATGTTATTTCAAATTGTCACGATAAACTTTCGCTTTTTTAACTTCCGTTTGGATGTCCTTACGGGAAGCGTCAAAGCTTAATACTTTTTCGTAATCGGCAACCGCTTTATTGTAAGCTTCAGTTGCTGTCGTTTTATTGTAATTTGATGATGACTTAGTTCCTGTTAAGATTCCTAAATCACGGTAAGCGATGGCACGATTTTGATATAATTTCGCATCATTCCCGTTAATAGCGATTGCTTTCGTGTAGTCAGCAATAGCCGATTGCAATAATGCTTCACGCTCTGACTCTTTTAATTTAACCTCACGGTTCACAGCGATATTATTGTTTGCCTTTGCTTTGTAATAATAGGCGTGCACATTCTTAGCATCCAATCCGATCACTTTGTTGAATGATCCGATCGACTTCTTGTATTCACCGTTTTGGAATTGTGAATATCCTAATAAATAAACCACATCAGGGTCTGTTCCTGAAGTCGGAAGTGCTTTCTCAAATTGCGCAGCAGCAGTTTTAAAATCTCCGTCCAATAGTGCTTTCTCCCCAGCACGTACATTTGGGTCACTATGTTGCTTCTCTTGCGCTTGTACAGCTACTGTACTCAAGGCTAATGCTACCGTTGCTAATCCAATTTTTAAAGACTTCATCTGTGTATTGATTTTCGTTATATTCATTTCTAATTGTTTTTCATTGCCTGTAAGAGCAGTCTACTACTCCATAGAGTAAAAATCTGTTAAATAGTTTAAGACCACAATCAATAGTTATAAACATTTCCACAATTTGTGAGAATTGACTTACCTTTGCGCTTAATAAAACGCTGTCAATGAACAGCAATTTACTGACGATTTAACAGTTTTACCCTTCATTAGCATAAATAATACCAAAAATTTACCCTTGGCATTGCTGTTGCAATATATGTATTCAACTGTAAAAAGATATTTATCGCTGATTCTTATGACAAGATGTCGGCATAACGATATACGAAAATATGAGTAAATTCAACGCATTCAACTTTGAACAAACATTACCTATCATAAACGAGGAAACAGAATTCTTCCCCCTGTTATCCCAACAAGATGAAGACGAGATGCGAAATGCAGAGATTCCTGAAGTCTTACCAATTCTCCCTTTACGCAATACCGTATTATTTCCTGGTGTCGTAATTCCTATTACCGTAGGTAGAGATAAATCAATCAAGTTGGTTAAGGATGCTTACAAAGGCGATCGAACCATTGGTGTCGTATCACAAAAGGATATGACTGTTGAGGACCCCACTTTTGAACAATTACATAAAGTCGGTACGGTAGCCCACATCATCAAAATCCTTCAAATGCCTGATGGAAACACGACGGTTATAATCCAAGGTAAACAGCGTTTTAAATTGGTGGAATTGGTGCAGGCGGAACCCTATATGACTGCGAAGGTCGATAAGTTCCCAGAAGAAAAACCAAAAACAAATAGCAAAGAATTTAAAGCCTTAATTTCTTCCGTGAAGGAATTGGCTTTACAGATTATACAACTGTCTCCAAATTTACCTAGTGAGGCTGGCATTGCTATTAAGAACATTGAAAGTCCAACATTCCTGGTCAATTTTATAGCGTCTAATCTTTCACTTGAATTAGAAGATAAACAAGACCTTTTGGAAACCAAGGACTTTGTTAAGCGCGCAAAACAACTCCTTGAGTATCTGACGACGGAGATTCAAATGTTGGAACTGAAAAATCAGATTCAAAATAAAGTTCGTGTCGATTTAGATAAACAACAACGCGATTACTTCTTAAGTCAACAATTAAAAACAATTCAGGAGGAGTTGGGAGGTAGTACCCCTGATTTGGAGCTCGAAGAGTTAAAAAAACGTTCGAAAAGCAAGAAATGGCCAGAAGATGTCGCAAAACATTTTAATAAAGAGACAGAGAAGTTAGCACGCATTAATCCTGCAGCGGCAGATTATTCCGTGCAGATGAACTATCTAGAATTGTTGTTGGACTTACCTTGGGCGGAATATACCAAGGATAACTTCGATTTACGACGTGCTGAAAAAATACTAGACAAAGATCATTACGGATTAGAGAAGGTCAAACAACGTATCATTGAATACTTGGCGGTGTTAAAGTTAAAGAATGATATGAAAGCGCCTATTCTATGTCTTGTTGGCCCTCCAGGTGTCGGTAAGACTTCCTTAGGAAAATCGATCGCGCGTGCATTAGGAAGAAAATATACGCGTATGGCATTAGGTGGTATTCGTGATGAAGCGGAAATACGTGGACACCGTAAAACCTATATTGGTGCCATGCCTGGTCGAATCATACAATCATTGAAAAAGGCAGGTGCTTCGAATCCTGTATTTGTATTGGATGAAATCGATAAGATTGGTTCGGATTTCAAGGGGGACCCATCTTCCGCGCTGTTGGAGGTATTAGATCCAGAACAAAACACCAATTTCTACGATCATTATGTAGAAATGGAGTATGATCTTTCGAAAGTGATGTTTATTGCGACGGCGAACTCATTGAGCGGTATTCAGCCCGCTTTATTAGATCGTATGGAAATCATTGAAGTAAACGGCTATACCATCGAGGAGAAAATCGAGATCGCGAAAAAACACTTGTTACCGAAACAACGTGAAATGCATGGGATACAAGCCAAAGACATTAGCTTGAAACCAAAGATGATCGAAAAGATTATTGAAGAATATACGCGCGAATCTGGCGTCCGTGGATTAGAGAAGAAGATTGGTTCTGTTGTTCGCGGTGTTGCCACACGGATTGTGATGGAAAAACCTTACGAACCAAGTCTTGGCGTTTCGGATATTGAGGAAATATTAGGTGCGCCCATCTTTGATAAAGATTTATACGAGAACAACGATATCGCGGGTGTTGTGACCGGCTTAGCTTGGACTTCAGTAGGCGGTGATATTTTATTTATTGAATCGAGCTTAAGTCCAGGTAAAGGTAAATTAAGTCTTACCGGAAATTTGGGTGATGTCATGAAAGAATCGGCGGCCATTGCGATGGCTTACCTTCGTTCGCACGCCGAAGATTTTGGGATTGACTACGCTGTGTTCGATCAGTGGGATGTCAACATCCACGTCCCTGCGGGAGCAACCCCGAAAGACGGCCCTTCCGCTGGAATTACGATGTTGACCGCACTAGCCTCACTATTTACCCAACGTAAGGTGAAAGAGAAATTAGCCATGACCGGTGAAATTACGCTACGTGGAAAAGTACTCCCTGTTGGAGGTATTAAGGAAAAAATTCTTGCCGCAAAACGAGCTAACATCAAAGAAATTATCCTTTGTAAGTCGAATCAAAAAGACATTTTGGAAATAAAGGAAGACTACGTAAAAGACTTGAAATTCCATTATGTGACCGACATGAAAGAAGTCGTAAAACTAGCCTTATTAGATAGTAAGGTGAAAAATGCGAAAAAACTGATACGTGAAACAACCAAATAGTTGACGTATATTGTTATAAAAAGAGAAAGCCATTTGATTAATCAGATGGCTTTCTCTTTTTATACTGAATCACAAGCCTTATTTTTGTACCGATGAAAGGCAACAGCGTTACCAAGCAAATTGTTCGAAAATTAGTTAGTTCTCCTCTTTTAATCTATACCCTCCGTTGCCTGTTAGGCTTTCTGATTGGCTATTTACTGTACAATAAATACCGGGAGTTTGAGATCTTTTGGGCGCTCCTTTCGATTATCCTGGTCATTTCACCCGAAGAGAAAGATTCCAAACGGCTCTCAATAGAACGCTTTAAATCGAACTTTATTGGATCTAGTGTAGCGATGATTTGCGTTTGGGTTCTACCACAATCTGTTTACTCAATTGCGGCAGGGATCATACTCACGATTATCTGCTGTCGCGTATTCAACATTATGAATATGGCAAGAGTCGCCATCGTCGCCTTACTCATAATAATGATTGAACCCCATCATACTCAAATTGCCTATACACCAATTTATCGTGCGGTCTCGACCGGGCTCGGGTGCATCATCGGATTGGTTATCGTTATTATCACCTCTGGCATAAAGCATTACCTGATCGATAAATACTTAGCCGATGGGAAGGCTCCGAATTCGGGAAATTAGTTTATTTTTGCGTTAATGATTGAACTTTATACCGATGGCGCATCGAGCGGAAATCCAGGACCTGGAGGCTATGGAACGATACTACGAACCATTTATACCGGAACAAATCCTGCATATCAAGGAAAACTAATCGAAAAAGAGTTTTCCGGAGGCTTTCGTAAAACAACCAATAATAGAATGGAGCTACTTGCCGTGATTATTGGTTTAGAAGCGTTGAAAAGCATCAATCAACAAGTCACCATCTTTTCTGACTCCAAATATGTAATCGACGCAATCGATAAGAAGTGGGTGTATGGCTGGATTCAAAAAGGCTTCCAAGGTAAGAAAAACAAAGACCTATGGTTGCGACTGATGTCTCTATATAAACTTCATCAAATTAAACTTGTTTGGGTGAAAGGGCATGCCGGACATCCTTTGAATGAGCGATGTGACCAACTTGCTGTAAAAGCTTCAAAAGATAAGGCCAATTGGAAAATCGATTCAGTCTTTGAAACAGAAATGCAAAAAGGAATGGATATTTAAGCTAGGATTCTCCTAACAATTGCTTAAACGCAGTCGGCAAATTCTCAATGATATCGGAAGCGATTAAACTTGCCTCTCCAAGCTGAATGGAGGCCAAATCTCCTGCTAAGCCATGCAAATAGACGCCGAGTATCGCGGCCTCTTTCGCCTGATAGCCTTGTGCACGCAGACTTGTTAGAATTCCTGTCAACACATCGCCAGATCCGCCAGTGGCCATTCCTGGATTTCCTGTCGAGTTGAAATACAAAGCCCCATCAGGACACATTAAAATAGTATTTGCCCCTTTCACAATCAAATATACTTGATAGGTTGCAGCGAATACCTTCATCTTCGAAAGTTTCTCATAATCATCCTCCCAGCAACCAATCAGTCGGCTCAATTCCTTCGGATGGGGAGAACAGATTGTATTAGCCGGTAAGTAAGCGAGTAGATTTTGATGCATGGCCAATATATTCAATGCATCGGCATCCAATACGAGTTTGGCATTTGCAGGAAGCGCTTGTAAATACCTAGAAAAACCTTGAACCGTTTGCTCCTCAGTTCCCATTCCGATTCCAATTCCGATGGCCGAAAGATTCGTTGGAAAGTCGAATACACGAAGCGCCCGATCTGAAACATCGGTAAACAACATCGATTCGGGAAATGCAGTTTGTAAAATGTTATGACCACAGTTGGGAACACCTGCCGAAATCAATCCACAGCCAGTACGTAGCGCTGCTTTCGCGGCCAGCAATACGGCCCCTAGCTTGCCATAACTCCCCCCTATAACCAGCGCATGTCCATAAGTCCCTTTGTGGGAAAACTTCTTCCGTCTCGGCAATAAAGGAATGAGCATCTCCTGCGTAATATATTCCATCTGACACACCTGTTCCTGTAGGCTCGCATCATCTAAACCAATATCCAATACACTAAACTTCGCTACATATGGAGCATATTCAGGTAACATTAAGTTTAATTTGGGAACTTGAAAAGTATAAACAACATCGGCATGTATGATCGGGGAACCCTTAGCGATAGGTGTTTCGCAAGATAGCCCCGATGGCATATCGACTGCTATTCGTAGTCCCTTGCCGCCATTCATCTGCCCTATAATATTTTGCCAATCTGCACTTAAAGCGGTTTCCAACCCATACCCAAAAAGACAATCGATAATGACGGCATCATCAGGAAAATTTAGCGGATCCCTTAACAGGAAGAAATGAATATTTGCCAGCCCTAATTTTTCTTGATTGATCACATTATCCGGACTGTATCGTTCTGATTTTAGCAGGAAGACCTTTATCTGGCCCCCTCTGCGCATCAACATCCGTGCGATTGCTAAACCGTCGCCACCATTATTTCCTTTGCCACAAACGATCATAATAGGCTTAGAAAGCAAGCTCGGAAAATCAACTAACAATTGCTCAACAAATACCAAAGAGGCACGCTCCATCAAGTCCCATGAGCTAATATGCTGAGTAATCACTGTTTGTTCGTCGACAAATTTTAATTGCTTGGGGTTGAGGATTTTCATCGGCGCAGGTATAAAAAAGTAAAGCCCCTAAATTTAGGGGCTTTACGCATAATTAACAACAGTTTAATTTAAAGTTTTACGGAAGAATCCCATCATCGCTTTATAAAATTCAATTTGGTTTTCTTCTTTATGGAATCCATGTCCCTCATCATATTTTACCATGTAAGGAACATCAACGCCTTTTGCACGCAATGCTTTTACAATTTGATCCGCTTCAGCAATTTTCACACGCGGATCATTTGCCCCTTGCACCACAAATAGAGGGGCCTTGATCTTATCTACATGAAATAATGGAGATACCTCTTTCGCAATAGCAGCCTCCTCTTCTATATCTGGGTTGTACCAAATTTGATAAAGCATTTCCCGATAAGGTTTCCAGTATTCTGGAATTGAATTTAATAGGGTGAAGATATTGGAAACCCCCACATAATCAACACCTGCTTTATACAAGTCTGGAGTCTTCGTCAAGCCTCTCAACACCGCATATCCACCGTGACTAGCGCCATAGATGGCTACATTATTCTTATCTGCCCATCCTTGATCAACCACATATTGAATACCGTCTTCTACATCGTCCATTGCTTTTCGACCAACCTGATTAAATCCGGCACGTAAAAACTCTTTTCCATATCCTCCTGAAATACGGAAATTCACTTGTAAGGTAGCATAACCACGACTCGCGAATAATTGCGTCTCTGGATTAAATCCCCAGCTATCGCGTACCCCTTGAGGACCTCCATGCGGATTGACAATCAAAGGCACCTTTTTACCATTTAAGGCCTCTTTCGGCAAGGTAATGTATCCATGAATCGTCAATCCATCACGCGATTTAAAAGTGATCGGACGCATCTCTGCCATATCCGCTTCCTTCAATTGCGGCATTAAATCGTACAACAAGGTTGTCTTCCCTGATTTCGCATCTAGATGGTAATAACGACCGTATAACTTATCACTTTGAACGATCACAAGATACTGATCTTCGTTGTCGGTTTTCCCAACGATCGAATACTCATAGCCCGGGAATTCCTTACTAAACTTATCGTATAATTTTTTGAATGTGGCACTTACCGGTTTGATCTCGACACGTTCTCCCTCGAAACCTACATAATCGATCTCCCAATTACGCTTACGTGATAGGGCTAGAATATTTGCATCGTAATCTTTGTTCGAGTAGATTTCTTTAACAATCTTTTTTGTTGAAAAATCATAAAGAATGATACGCGATTTATCTGAATCTAGGTTCGTTAACACATAAGCTTCGTCTGGATTTTTAGAAGCGTAGTTGAACGAAAGGATTGAGAAGGTATCGTCCCATTTTCCCGTTCCAAAAAGTTCAAAATCATTCTTGCCTTGTGCTTTATAATAATATTGGGTATTGATTCCATTGAACATTTTGGAATAACCTCTTAAGTTGCCCTCTTTATCGAAGTCATAACCCACGATTGCATTCTCCGGATCGGTGTTTGTGAACAATTTCTCCAGGGCTCCGGTATGAATATTCACTTTGTAGGGCTCAAAAACTTGCTTGTTATCCTTATTCATTTGAATGATGATAAAGTCTTTTTGCTCTTTCAGCATATTTAAAATACCTGCTTGCACATCCGGAAAGGGGGTTAAATCGATATTGTTCGTTCCATCAATGTTAACGGCATATAAGTGATAATTTTCATTGCCACCTTGGTCCATGACGTAAACCAAACGCTCATCATTGACCCAGCCCATGCCACGAATAAGCTCATTCTTTTCTTCGATTGCACGAACGACTTTTCCTGTAGCCACTTCTTTAATCATCACGTGACGCTTATTATTTGCGTCTTTCTCCCGGTAAGAGATGTATTTACCGTTTGGAGACAACGCAAATTGAGAAGAATTCGGTTTTGCAAAATAATCTTTCACTTCGTACTTGAAATCTCCCTTGTCTAATGCGATTAACTGATCTAATTCGGCTCTTGAAGAAACCAAAGTCGTGTCTCCAGGTTTAGAAACTTTTGTCTTGCTTAATTTTAATGGGAATTCTGCTCCGCCTTGTTTGAAAACACCTTCCACAAGTTCGCCTTTCAGCTCACCTTCATAAGAGAAACCTGCCTGAGCCATAGCCACAGTAAGTTTATTGTTTTCAAATTTGGTCTCCGTCATTGCAAGGCCAGATGCGCCTTGTGCAGGAATGTCTAATGTTGCTTTGTAAGCTTCTCCGTCTTGGCTGATATGGAAAATTAGGTCCATCTGGGTTCCTTGAACATCCAAGGTTCCTTTCCAATCGCCAGTAATTTGCGCTTTGGCTGTTAACATGCTCAAAAGTACAAATACCAGGGTAAAAATCGGTTGTTTCATTATTCAATTTATGTTTCCCTATCAGTCGACACAAATTCGATATTGTTACAGAATATT
The DNA here is from genome assembly GCA_040394915.1 of Sphingobacterium sp. GTDB lineage: Bacteria > Bacteroidota > Bacteroidia > Sphingobacteriales > Sphingobacteriaceae > Sphingobacterium. The sequence continues at coordinate 11,800 of JBEBRI010000041.1, read as the reverse complement.
TTATTTTTTTTTCAGGGCGCTCAAAATTATTTGCCAAGCAGAATTTGCGCGAACCTTTAGCCTAGTTCAAGCTTACCTTAGGCCTACATGAGCCCTTTTAAGTTGATCAAAAAGGGCTAAGCAAAACTTGAGTCCTGCGCAACTTACATATGACAACGATGTCTTCGATGAAAACGGATATGGGATGAAATTAAATCGTAGCTTCTTGTTTAGGATTTAGGCGGATTGAGAAACAAAAAAAGGGCATCAAAATCTGATGCCCTTTCGCTTAGTATTCCACTGCAATTAATGATCGCAGCGGGATTAAAATTCCGTGTTTGATTTGTATGTACTTATCGGTTAATGACCATACCGTAGTTTCAATACGCATCGGTCCTTCTTCTGTATTAAATACAATGTCTGTTTTTGACTTAAACTCATTCCCTAAGCGTAAGGCACTTTGCAACTTCGACATGAACTTCTCTGTATTATCAATCTCGGCAGGAATGATTTTGAATTTATCAACTTGCTCTTTTTCTATTAATGTTCCAATTATGCTCATACTTACTCGTGTTTATTAGGTTAACGTCAAATTAGGGATTTATATATAAATTGACAAGGGTTTTATTTTAGAATATTAAATTAGTTACATTCGCATGTAATATGAATAAAATGGAAGAAGGTATCTTTGAAAAAGAATGGAAACTCAACTTCACACAATGTTATCCCAATGGACAGCTTAAATACAGTGAGCTCGATAATATATTGCAAGTTTCAGCAAGCGAGCATGCTGATATCTTAGGTTTTGGTACCAAAGCGATTTTACGTACGAAACAATCCTGGGTACTCAGTCGAATGCTCATCGAAATAGAAAAACTCCCGATTTTTGAACAGACGATTACCGTTAGAACATGGATTCAAGACTTCTCCGGATCGCGCTCAACACGTAATTTCGAAGTGCTTTTTGGGCAACGTAGACTTGTTGCTGCAACGAGCTTGTGGGCAGTCTTCAACATTGAGGCACGACGTGCGGAAACGCTGATCGCCAGTACAGATCATGTCGTTCCGCATCCCGATCGGATCATGACATCAAGAACTGCCGAACGCATTGATGGGAATGTGACATTCAACAAAATTAGAGATTACCAGGTTGTCCTATCCGATTTGGATATTGTCAATCATGCAAACAACGTTAAATATATGGATTGGTGCTTCGATGCCTTAGATCCGAAAGTAGTATTATCGGGCAAAATTAAAACCGTCGAGATGAATTTCCTGAGGGAATTGTCTTATGGGAATCAAGTAGCAATTAACGAAAGCAGAATCGATGATCAAAATGCGATTTATAGCATTACGCGAGGAGAGCGACCGCACTTCTTGATGCAACTAACGAAAAAAGCATAAAAAAAAAGCCTTCCGATTGTCGGAAGGCTTTTTTTATACTATAACGCCCAAGCTTTATCGCCCTTTTTATATGGATAGTTTCCATCATATTTTCCAGGGATTTTAACATAACGTAAGGCCTTTTTCATACCTACTTCTGAAGTGAAGAAACCCGTCAAAGTCAATTGCTTTAACATGGTAAAGAAATGATTTGGTTCTTCTTCTTTCTTGTTTGTTTGGTATTCCTTTGCCTCTTTGTCGTATGTATTTACGAATTTCAGCTTTTCCTCAGGTGTCAGTTCTAAGAATCCTTTTTTGAAATCTTTTTTCGCACGATCTTCCACGCCATTTAAACCATCTAAAAATGATTTTTGATCCTTCTCGTCGTAACAATCTCGGATCATCACGGGAATGAATTCGCCTACTCCTGCTTCTTTCGCTCCAGGAGTTGAAGTTTTAGGAAGAATTGCTTCCGCCAATTCTCCTAAGTAATCTGTTGTTTTCGCCTCAAATAACGTAGCGACATCTTTTGATGCGGGACGTGTACAGCCCTCCAAAAATAGATTGGCGCCGATAACAGTACCACCCATAATAAAGGCTACGCGCTTTAATGCTTCTCTTCTATTCATCATCTTCTTATACCTTATTAAAATGAATAATTAATTTCCCATCCTTTGCGATATTGACGCTTCACGAATTGGTTAACTAAATCAAAGTTCGTCACTTTCATATTGTCATTATCCCAAAGTAGCTTCAAATTACGACCCGGATACTTACCATCGATTCGCATGTCAGCACCACGGATTGCTAAATTCGCCATCAACAATGCCTCGGTTAACGGACCTGAAATTTCGAAAGGAGCACTTACTTCTTTCTTTCCATAGCCAGCAATACAGGCCTCAACCCATTGTCCATAGTGTCCGCTTGCTTTGCCTGGTACACGAGCATATTTCATTGCTACGTTCTCTTTGCGCGTAGTCGGCAATAAACGAGCATTGTCACCGTACGTATCAGCCAATACTTTACCTTTTGTACCAATCATTAAGATACCATTCCCTCCGTCACCAAAGATTTCATTTGGTTCAAGCTCTTCGGGACGCGCAGGTTGAATTCCACCATCCATCCAATGTAAAGTTACTGGACCATTGGTTCTTAAAGCTTTAGGGAAAGTCATTGTTGCGTGACTTGACGGCGGGCAGCTTTCAGGGAAATATCCGCGTTTGAACTCATCTACATACACCGATCCTACTGATGCTTGTACATCTTGCAAGTACGATAAGCCTAAGACACTGAACGGCACTTCTAACAAGTGGCATCCCATATCGCCTAACGCACCGGTTCCGTAATCCCACCATCCGCGCCAGTTAAATGGCACTAATTTGTCAATATAGTCTTTTTGAGGCGCGGTACCTAACCATAAATCCCAGTCTAGTTCTTTTGGAACCTGCGCTTTTTGGCTAGGCCATTGAATTCCTTGAGGCCATACCGGTCTATCGGTCCAACAGTATACGGTATGTACATCGCCAATTAAGCCTGCTTCATACCATTCGCGGATTTCACGAGGACCATCGTTTGATGCTCCTTGGTTACCCATTTGCGTAACGACTTTGTATTTTTTCGCGGCATGCGTTAAAACTCTGGCTTCCCAAATATCGTGGGTTAATGGTTTTTGAACATAAACGTGTTTACCTAACTGCATTGCCGCTAATGCCTGAATCGCATGGTTATGGTCGGGAGATGAAACAGAAACCGCATCGATATGCTTATGTTCCTTATCTAACATCTCTCTATAGTCTTTGTAAAATTTTGCTTTAGGAAATCTTTTTACAGAATTGGCAGCACGACGATCATCGACGTCACATAAATAGGCTACTTCCGCTTTTCCACTATCGGCAAACGCTTTAATGTCGCTCTCTCCTTTTCCACCTACACCTATACCGGCAACAATTAAACGATCACTTGGCGCTAAGAATCCTGATCCTCCTAAGACGTGACGTGGAACAATACTAAATCCTGCTGCAGCGATTGCAGAATTCTTTAGAAATTCCCTTCTTGAATTATTATTACTCATAATGTTCGGTTTAGTTCAATTAGATATTACCTTTTTTTAGTTCACTTACCGCATGATCAACTGCTCTTGCCGTTAAGGCCATATAGGTCAGTGATGGATTCACACATCCTGCTGAGGTCATTGCCGCACCATCCGTTACGTAAACATTCGTTGCATCCCAAACTTGATTGTGTTTATTCAGTACCGATGTTTTTGGATCTAAGCCCATACGTGCTGTTCCCATCTCATGGATACCCATTCCGAAGTTATAACCGCCGTCGTAAGTCGTTACATCTTTTAAACCGATAGATTCTAACATTTCCTTCATCTCTTCGGTCATGTCCTTACGCATCTTATGTTCGTTATCTTTCAACTCCATATCCATGGCTAATACGGGTAAACCCCATTTATCCTTCACCTCTTTATCGAGGTAAATGCGGTTTTCATGGTATGGAAGGATCTCGCCAAATGCCGTAAAGCCTGCAGTCCAGTCGCCCGGTTCACATAGCGCATCTTTCCATGCGCCACCTACAGCCATTTCAGCAATTTCACCAGACCAACGTCCGCGACCTGCAGAACCTTGGTAACCAAATCCGCGAACATAATCGCGCTTTTTCGTATCGGATGCGATATTGACAAAACGAGGCACGTATAAGCCAGTCGGACGACGACCGAACATATATTTATCCTCGAAGCCCTCTACACGTCCACTCGCTCCTAAACGGAAATGGTGATCCATAGCATTGTGGCCAAGTTCGCCTGAGCTACTTCCTAAACCGCCTTCCCATACATCGGTTGCGGAGTTCATTAAGACCCAAGTGGAATTGAATGCTGAAGCACAAACAAAGATTACCTTCGCGAAAAACTCGTAAGTTTGATTGGTTTCCGCGTCGATTATCTCTACTCCTTTTGCTTTTTTCGTGTCTTTATCGTAGATAATCTTCGTTACAATCGAGAACGGTCGTAAGGTCAGATTACCTGTTTTCATTGCTGGAGGCAAGGTTGACGACTGTGTCGAGAAGTACCCTCCAAAGTTACAGCCTAACCAACATTGATTTTGAAATTGACAGTTAATACGTCCAGTATGTGGTTTTGTAATATTAGCGGTACGCCCCATGATGAAATGACGGTTACCACCATATTGTTTTTTCAAACGGTCAGCTAAATCACGCTCCACGAAATTGAATTCCATGGCCGGCAGAAAATCTCCGTCCGGTAGCACATCTAAGCCATCGCGGTTTCCTGAAATACCAGCCCATTTCTCAGCATAGCTATACCAAGGTGCAATATCTTTATAACGAATTGGCCAGTCTACGCCATGACCATCCTTTGCATTGGCTTCGAAATCTAAATCACCTAAGCGGTAACTCTGACGCCCCCACATTAATGAACGTCCACCCACATGGTATCCTCTAAACCAGTCAAAGCGTTTTTTCTCCACATATGGGCTTTCCTTTTCATTAACCCAAAAATCCAAGTTCTTCTCATTTAATGCATAATCACGCTTTAGAACTGGATAGTCGGCTTCCATTTGCTTTGTTCTACCACCACGATGAGGGTATTCCCAAGTATCCTTATTTGCATGGTAATCTTTCACGTGCTCGACATTGCGACCACGCTCTAACATGATTGTCTTCAGACCTTTTTCAGTTAGTTCTTTAGCTGCCCATCCGCCGCTAATACCAGATCCGATTACAATGGCATCATAAACATTATTCTCTACCATTACTTTTCTATTTAATTAGTTTCTGATTGATTTAATTTGACTGTTGCAACCCGTTCATTTTTGAATAAGAGAAGGAATAACAACATAACCACCATCGCAATTCCAGCTGGTACTAACCAGACATGTTGCCAAAACTCGTGGATATTATCTGCTTTATAATCTTTGTATAATTCGCCTACATAAGCCGCCACTTGGAAGCCAATAAGCTGACCAACGCCGTAGGTTGCTAAGGTAATTAATCCTTGCGCAGCACTCTTATATTTATCTCCTGCTTTGAAATCCGTATAGATTTGTCCCGATACAAAGAAGAAGTCATAACAAATACCATGTAATGCGATACCGATATAAAGCATATAGGTATTCGTATCTGTATTGCCATAAGCAAACAAGCCATAGCGTACAGCCCAAGCTAACATACCCACCAAGATGGTGTTCTTGAAGCCAAAGCGCGCAAAGAATACCGGAAGTAATAATAAACATAAAGCTTCCGAAATCTGTCCGATGGTCATCTTACCAGTCACCTCTTCCATTCCGACATCGCCTAGGAAGTCATTCGCATTCTGATAATAGAAGGCCAATGGAATACATATGAGCACAGAAGAAAGAAAGAATACAAAGAAGTTTCTATTCTTTAATAGTTTGATTGCATCCAAGCCGATGATCGATGCGATAGACGGTTTTTCTTTGCTATCATCTTTTACGGGCGGTGTCTTCGGTAATAAAAAGCTAAATACGCCCAATAATAACGACGCTATCGATGCCATTAGAAAGGTGTTTTTCAATAAGCCATCTTCAATACCTTGGGTACTGTCCCATTTAAATAAGTACGAAATGGAAAGCCCTGCAATGATCCATCCAATTGTTCCAAAGATTCGAATGTTGGAAAACTGGCTTTCTGGGTTTGATAGCTGTCTGAAGGAGATTGAATTTACTAATGCTAGAGTTGGCATGTAAAGAATCATATATCCCAATACATAGGGGAAAAACGCAGCGATATCCGTGGCATTGTACATTTGAAACAACAATACGGCTCCTACGAGATGTAAAGTCCCTAATACGCGTTCAGCATTAAAGAAGCGATCGGCAATCATACCTACGATAAACGGAGCGATGATTGCGCCCCAAGATTGCGTAGAGAATACATTTGCGATTTCAAAGCCAGAAGCATTTAAGTTTTTCGGCAGATAGCGCCCCAACGTCACGAACCAAGAGCCCCATATAAAGAACTCCAAGAACATCATGAAGGATAATTTAAATTTGATAGATGATGACATGTAATATAGGCTTATTTAAATTTAACGGTATTAAATATAGATATTAAAAACGGTTTATAAAATTAGATAACAAATTTGTTAGATACACTAAAAAGGTTTAGCGCTAGAATGAATCAACTTCTCTATAGGCCTTCACGAGAGCTAATTCGCCTTCTTTTCCTGACTTTGACATCCCGTGCTCCATACCTACAACGCCTTTATACCCTTTTTCGTGCAACCACTTAAATACATTTTTATAATTGATCTCACCTGTTGTTGGTTCTCTACGTCCAGGATTGTCTCCAACTTGGATATAAGCAATCTCACTCCAGCATAAATCCATTAGATTAATGAGGTTTCCTTCATTTTTTTGTTGATGATACGCATCGTATAGGATCTTTACCGACGGGCTACCCACTGCTTTACAAATCTCATAAGTTTGATCAGTGAAGCGTAAGAATAAGTCCGGAGTATCACTCAAGGGCTCCAATACCATGGTTAAGCCATGTGGTTCGAAAATCTCGGCTCCACGTTTCAAAGCCTCCACTACATTCGCAGTCTGAACCCCAATCGGCAGCTTTCTCGCATAGTCGCCAGGTACAACAGTAGCCCACTTAGCATTACAACGCTTAGCAATCTCTACCGATTCCTTGCAGCCTTTTAAGAAGATGTCAATAAACTCTTGCTTACCTGCGGCCAAAGTATTGGCTCCATTGCCTCCTTTAGGAACAACAAATACGCCCATGCGCATGCCTAGTTTGGCTAGTAAATCTCCGATTTTCTTTTGCTCATCCACCGTCCTAGAGGGCATTCCATTGTCTTCAATACTACGGAAGCCTAAGTCGTGCATATATTTAATTTCATCCAAAAAGTTCTTTCCGGCACTTGCACTAAACATTCCTTGGTGAGGCGCATAGTCCAGTTTGAATGGCTGATTGGCAACTTTGGCATTCTGCTCATTCAATGCAGAGCCAGCTACAGCTGTCCCCCCTAATAGCGTACCACCAACAAGCATGGAACTGTTCTTTAAGAATTCTGATCTTTTCATGTAGGAATAAGTTTAAGTTTTATAGCACCTGCGTGCTAGTTGGTTAAAATGTATTTGGTAAAACCTTTGGAATAGGCTTCTTTCACAATCCCTTGATCCAAATACAGCAAATAAATATCAATTTTATTTTTGGCATTCGCAAATGCAACTGCCTCTGCTGGCTTCATAGCCATAAATACGTTATCTAAACCATCCGCATCCATTGCCTTATCCGCAATTACCGTGACAGTGATAATGGTTGATTTTAATGGATATCCGGTCTTAGCGTCCATATGATGTGAAAAGCGGTAGTTATTAACCGTACGATATTTCTCATAACTCCCCGAAGTTGTGACAGCTTTATTATGGAGCGAAATGATATGGTTTCTTTGCTCTTTAGCCTCATCTGGTCGCTGGATTAATATTTTATAGGTCTCATTCTGCGGCTTAAAGCCATAGGTCCGAATCTCTCCTCCTACCTCAACCAAAAACGAAGTAATTTTCTTCGATTTCAAGAAATCATATAGAACGTCGACCGTATATCCTTGTGCAATTCCGTTAAGGTCAATAGCAACGCGTTTATCTTTCTTCATCAGCTTATTCCCCTTCATCCGCAACTTATCCATACCGATGTATGCTAAAGTTGATTGAACAAGGTTAGAGTCTGGAATCCCAGTCACTTTCTCCGGACCGAAGCCCCATAATGAAACCAAAGGTTTCACAGTGATGTCGAAGATACCGTTTGATTGCTTATTGATTTCAAATGATTTCTTTATGACGGTTTTCATATGCTGATCCATTTGCAGCTCGCTGACAACATTGTTGTTGAACTGGCTGACTAATGAATTCGGGTCATACAAAGACATAGACGCATCAATCACTTGGAAGATACTATCCAGCTGTAATTTACTAACCTCCTCATCTTCGGCATAATAACTAACCGCATAGGTAGTCCCTTGTGCGGTACCTTCAATAGTATAGCGCTGTAAATTAGAAATTGGCTGTTGCGCATAAGCACAACAACCAATTCCCAGTATACCGAATAGATTAAGCCAGTTAATCACGGCAATTAAATAAATTTCTCAACATCATGTCCCGGTACAGCTACTGGATAGAATCCATCAGCGTTAGGAACAACCTTTGGCATCGCATCCCATGCAAGGCGATCTGGCATCAAATCAATATTTGATTTCATTGCTTCATCCCACTTAATTACTTTACCTGTATAAACCGCAATACGACCGATAATACCCGCTAAACTGCTGTATGCTCCGTATTCTGCATTATCAAATTTATACTCACCCTTTGCAATCGCTTCGAACAATTCTTTGTGCTCTTGCTGATAAGGGTTAGGATTACCTTTTGTATTGTGTCTATAGATTTCTTTTCCTTGCGCGTCCCATAATACTGCTTGATTGCTCGCCGAAAGATAAACACGACCTTTCGTCGCTTGGAAAGTCTCATCAACACGGTTTGAGATTCCTTCAAAGTGACGACATTGGCTATACACAACTGACCCATCATCATAAGTCATCTCTAACGCGAAGTTATCGTAGATCTCACCGTATTCTTTACCTGTTCTGTGGGCTCTAGAACCCGTACCTTGAATGGAAACAGGATATTTACCTTTAACCCAGTTTGCAATATCAATATTGTGAACATGTTGTTCTACGATATGATCACCACATAACCAGTTAAAATAGTACCAGTTACGCATCTGATACTCCATTTCTGTTTGTCCTGGTTTACGCGGACGAACCCAAACACCACCACTATTCCAATAGACTTGACCTGAAACTACATCGCCAATTGCACCATCGTGAATACGCTTAATCGCCTCGCGATAGTTATTTTGATATCGGCGTTGTAAACCAACAACAACGTTTAATTTCTTACGTCTAGCTTCTTTTGCAGTCTCCAACACACTGCGAACACCTGGAATGTCCGTTGCTACTGCTTTTTCCATAAACACATGCTTACCGGCGCGAACTGCTTCCGCAAAATGTAATGGACGGAATCCTGGAGGCGTAGTTAATAAAACTACATCAGCGTCTGCAATCGCAGCTTTATATGCATCAAACCCTACATATTTGCGGCTATCTGGCACATTAATTTTATCACCAAATTTCTCCTTTAAGGTTTTGTACGTTTGATCTAAATTATCTTTGAAAGCGTCAGCCATCGCTACCAACTGGATGTTTTGCCCTGAAGCAAAAGCATCAAAAGTTGCGCCTGTGCCGCGGCCACCACAACCGATCAAGGCAATCTTGATCACATCGCTCCCACCTGCGAATACTTTTCCGACTACACCACTCGTCAATGCTGCAGCACCAACAATGCCTGATGAAGATTTAATAAATCCTCGACGATTTAGATTTTCCATGGTTTATAATGTATTGTTTTAGTAATTGTTTCTAATTAAAAATCTTTAATTGGCGCTTTATCATAGTAATCCATGATCTCAGCATGACTTGTTTGCTTTACCGGACGGACAAGACGCATACCTACGAAAGGCGCTTCTGGGAACCACCAGTTTGACTTTGGAATTTGAGGATCTAATTGCTTCCAAATGGGATCCGAAGCACCGCGTGCTGCAGAGCGTAAGTCGTTCGCTTCACTTTCAAAAGATCCACCACGAACAACATGCGAATACAAGGTAGTCGGAACATTTACTGGATTCTCGGCTACTTTACCTTTAAAAGTTGAATAGAAGTTCGCATCATACTGATCGTAAGTCCACTCAGCAACATTACCAAGCATATCGAACAAACCCCAAGGATTTGGCTTTTTCGTACCTACTTTTACCGTCTGCCCGCCACTATTTTCTTTAAATGAAGCATATTCAGTGAGTTTAGACGCATCATCTCCAAAGAAGTACTCGCTGCTAGAACCCGCACGACAAGCATATTCCCATTCTGCTTCCGTTGGAAGACGGTAGAATACACCTGTTCTTACATAGAGCCACTTACAGAATTGTATGGCATTATAGTGCGTCATGGCCAAAGCTGGTTGCCCATCTTTACCATAACCAAAGGTCATGTCTAAATAAGGTTTTGTTGGTCTTGTAACGGCATCAACTTCGGCAGGAACTTTTCCATCGGTAGACTTTGTAACCTCGTAATCTTTGTAGAGAAAAGGTTCAAATAAGTTCCAAGTTACTTCATAGGTCCCCATCCAAAATGCATCTAATTTGACTTGATGAACAGGTTTCTCATCCTCATTGCCTGACTTTGCACTTCCCATAGAAAACTCGCCTGCAGGAATTGCTTCCATACTGAATTCTAAACTTGTACCGTTTATTTTTTGAATGTAACGCTCATGTTGCTGTTGGGCGGAGGTATGGAGAGAACTAGCTAATAAGGCAAAGAAAATTAATTTCTTCATATAAATCTGAAAACTAAGCTTATAAATTATGTTATTATCAGTGTATCAACTACACGATTGATAAAGATAAAAAAAAGCTCGCCTATATTAATAACATTTCAGTTACATTATGAAAATTTTAAGAATTTGATACCACAGATAGCTAGTTAATAATCCTAAAGGAATACTTAAACCAATAACGCTATTTCCTAATTTACTATTAAGTTTAAATTGGCTAATTACAATACTAGTTGCCACTAAACTGGGCATGGCCATCTCAAAAATAGAGATCTCAACAATAGGTCCTCGAAAGCCAACAAAGTAGGCTATCAGGAATACGGCTAAGGGGGCTAATATTAATTTATAAAGTATCGCATAAATAATATTAGGAACCTCACTTTTTACTATTGTAAAATTTAGTTGGAGACCGATGGAGAATAACGCGATAGGCGATACGGTTCCAGCAATCATATGAAAAAATTCATCTAACGAAGTTAAGTCAATAAATTGCGTGGTAAACAAGGCAAGGAGACATCCGATGAGCGGAGGAAATGTAAAAACCCGTTTAGCAATAAACGCTAAACTAATCTTGTTATTTGTATTCAAACTTCCCTTCGTCGCAATTAAAACACCAACAGATGAAAGCAGGAAGAAGGTCATTTGATCAGCGACTATGCCTATTGGTAAGCGTTCTGCGCCAAAATAGGCGGTGATTAAAGGGAATCCAACAAAGGAAGTATTGCTAAGGCCTGCTACGAGCATCAGGGTATGGGAAGTCCGCTTGGATAAACCTATTATTTTTCCAAGTGTATAAAAAAACAACACCGAACCCATCAAAACAAGCATAGGCCCTGCTAAAGTAAAGATCAGACTATTGTCCCAGGTTAATTTAGGTAAGTAATAGAAAGAGATTGCGGGTAGTCCAAAATATAACACCCAGGCATTCAAGGCTCGAAAGCCATCCTTTGCAACCCAATTCATCTTTCGGCTAAGCACACCAGCGGCTAAGCAGAAAACAA
>JBEBRI010000040.1:0-26763 GCA_040394915.1 Sphingobacterium sp. | reverse complement strand
ATGCAGCATAACTTAGTATTGTACAATACCCTTACACGTAAGAAAGAAAAATTCGAACCAATACATCCAAACTTAGTTGGTATGTATGTGTGTGGACCTACTGTTTACAGTGATGTTCACTTAGGGAACTGTAGAACCTTTGTTTCCTTTGATCTAATCTTTCGCTATTTGCTCCATCTGGGATATAAGGTACGCTATGTACGCAACATCACGGATGCAGGGCATTTAGAGGGCGACAACGATGAGGGGGATGATAAGTTTGCTAAGAAAGCAAAATTAGAGCAATTGGAGCCTATGGAGATTGTACAGAAGTATACCATTGGCTTCCACGATGTACTTCGTTTATTTAATACTATTCCTCCAAGTATTGAACCTACGGCAACAGGTCATATCTCTGAGCAAATCGAAATGGTTCAGCAGATTATTAAAAATGGCTACGCCTACGAGGTGGATGGGACGGTATACTTTGACGTGGAAAAATATGTCAAAGAATATAACTACACAATTCTCACAAATCGCAATCTAGAAGATTTATTAAATAATACGAGAGAGCTAGGTGGACAAGATGAGAAGCATGGCCGTTTAGACTTTGCGCTATGGATCAAAGCGAAACCAGAGCATATTATGCGCTGGCCTTCCCCTTGGGGCGTTGGATTTCCAGGGTGGCATATCGAATGTTCGGCGATGAGTAGAAAATACTTGGGTGATCAGTTTGATATTCACGGCGGTGGAATGGATTTGGCGGCAACTCATCACACGAATGAGATTGCGCAGTCGCAAGCATGTAATCACACAACGCCAGCGAAATATTGGATGCATACGAACATGTTGACGGTTAATGGTGCGCGAATGTCGAAGTCGGCAGGAAACGGATTCCTTCCAGGCGAACTCTTTACAGGGAACCACCCCCTGCTAAATAGAGGCTATTCCCCAATGGCAGTCCGCTTCTTTATGTTACAAGCTCACTATAGAAGTACATTAGATTTTTCCAATGAAGCTTTGGAGGCGGCAGATAAAGGCTTTAAAAGACTCATGACTGCGATTAATCTCTTAGATAAGATTACTGTTTCCGCAAAATCTAACTTCGGCGATCTACAAGCGATAAAGGAGAATTGTTATGCGGCGATGGATGATGATTTTAATAGCCCTGTATTAATAGCTGAGCTATTTGAGGTAGTGCGAATCATTAATTCTATTTATGATGGAAAGCTAACAATCAATCAATCTGATCTAGAAGAGCTAAAAAGCTTTATACATGCCTTTGTATTCGATATCTTAGGATTGAAAGATGATCAGCTAGAAAATACAGACAACGTTGATGACTTGATGCAAATCATTATCAATTTGCGCAACGAGGCGAAGAAAAATAAAGACTTTGTTACTTCAGATCGTATCCGTGAACATCTAACAGCTATCGGAATTCAATTAAAGGATAGTAAGGATGGTACACTTTGGAATAAGATTTGATTGGTAAGGTAAAATTTATACAATGATTAATAAAAAGGCCTTTACGGTATTAACATCCGCATTAATAGCCTTGTCTAGTTTCGGACAGTTACCAGACAAGATTGGAGGATTGTTAACAGTTGATCGGACGGCAGCAAATCTTTCTAAAACAGAGAGTCCTCATACCGGATTAAAATACATGGTAGATAAGCAATCTACCTTCTTTGTTCCATCTCCAGTTAATGCGATGAATTATTTGGATAACCGTCCAAATATTCCGGATGTGCTAACGTGGAATCCTAATTTCGTTTTAGTGGCGCGAAGCCTAGATTGGGGAGTAACATCTGGACCTTTAGAGTTCCAGAAGGTGGGGGCGATTAAACGTTATGGCCAATACCTAACGGTTTGGAGGAGAGATAAGAAAGGGAATTGGAAAGCTCATATTCGTGCAGAGGTCGAAAATTTTGGAAAAGGAAAACCAAGTCCTTTAGAATATTACGAACCAGACGATAAGAACTATCTGAAACATCGTTCAGACAAGCGTTTAGCCCAACGAGAGGAAGTTGTTTTACAGACAGATGAGTTATTCTCTACGATTTTAAAAGCCGATACTAAGACAGGTTATACGGAGTTCCTTGCGGATGATGCGCGTTTCTATTTTCCATGGCAGTCGGAGATCGAAGGTCGGGATAAGGTTCTAGCTTTCTTAAAAAAGGAACGAATTGAAATTGATACCGACCCGACAGGTGTGGGACGTGCCTATAGTGGCGAATTTGCTTATACCAATGGAACAGCAACGGTAGGCATGAAAGATAAGGTCGTGAAGTTTAATTACGTTCGTATTTGGCAACTGAAAGAAGATTTCCAATGGAAGGTAATTTTAGAGATGATGTTCGAAAGATAATCGAACTCACATAAATAGGGATAAAAATAAAAGCGAACCATTTGGTTCGCTTTTATTTTTATCTTCTTAAATCGCTTTACTTGGCGGCGATATCATTATCTTTTGGTGTAAGCCATATTTTTAACTCTTCACATTGCTGGAAATCATCACTTACATGTACGAAGGTAGCTTTTGTTTTCTTCTCAAACCATTCGCTGAGCTTTCGTCTAGTTTTGTCTTCCTGTGCAGCCTCTTGAATTTTCGCGAAATCCTGTTCTAAGCTCGCTTTATGAGGAGGTACGCGAGTTTTTAGAAAGTTAAATTTATAAGCGATCTGTCCAGTTCTGTCGGTAAATTGAAAAGGCTTCGAATATTCGCCCGGTTTTAATGGGTCAATTGCAACGAATAACTCTTTCTCCAACATATCCACGGGAATAAGTGTAGTTCTCGATTGTGATTGCTCATTAATGACCATACCACCGTTAAACTTGGTCTCTTTATTATCCGAGTATAAGGTCGCAGCAGTATGGAAAGGAAGCTTTCCAGAACTTACTTTCTCGTAGATACTATCAATCTTCGCTTTTGTACGCTCTAAGCTCGCTGTAGTTGGCTTTGTTTTGACTAAGATGTGTCTTACGTTCACTTCTTCTCCGCGTCGCTCTAAGACCTGTAAAAAGTGAAATCCAAATTGCGTCTCGAATACAGGGGAAATTTCGCCCTCTTTCAATTTAAATGCCATCGCAGAGAATTCCTTTACATAGGCATCGCGTGTTGCGAATCCAAGTTCACCACCATATGGAGCAGAACCGTCTTCGGAATAGAAACGCGCAACCGTACCAAAATCTGTCCCATCCAAAACTTGCTTTCTAAAGCCTTCCGCTTTCTCACGAAATACGTTCTTCTCCTCTTTTGTTAGTACCGGATTTACGACAATCTCCCCGATTTCAACTTCTGTATTAAAGTGAGGTAAACTATCTTGGTTTAAACCTTCAAAATAACGTTTTACTTCTTGCGGCGTGATAGTGATCTTTTGAACGATAGTTCCTTGAAGTTTATTCGCCTTAAGTTGTTCAGAAAGAATAGGTCTCATTTCCTCTTTATATTGTAATAAAGAGCGTTTTAAGAAGCCTTCCAACCGTTCTTGATTCCCAGCACGACGAACCATTTCACGCATCCGTGCATTTAGCTGATCATCAACTTCGGATTCAGTCACTTCTACCGAGTCAATTACCGCTTGCTGCGCAAGCAACTTGGTCATAATCAATTGTTGTAAAGCACTACATTTAAAGTCGCTGTCGGGCGTGCCGCCGTTAGCAAGATACTGCATGTACTGGTTGTCAATATCGGATTGTAAGATAATCCCAGAGCCCACAGTTGCCACAACACGGTCAATAAGCTTCTCTTGCGCTTTCGCTCCAAAAGAACTCAAAGACAGTAAAAGTGTTATTATAATAAGGAGGTTTTTCATTATATTATTTCAATCAAATTGAGATCGTCTAGAGGCAAAATTATTAAATATTATGCCTTTTTTCTACATTTATACTATAATAAATAATATAAGCCCAAATTACTAGTCGCTCGCTGGCGCTAAAATACCGATTTGAAGATAAAATTATTGCGTTTTAACCATATTTAACAGATGAAAAGCACCGGTCCATTAATTTTAATAATGCTATTAACTGCGCAAATTTCTACAGCGCAAAATAAACTCATTCCTATGTTTGTTGGTACCTATACTTCCGAAGGGGGGAGTAAGGGGATATACTCCTATTTATTAGATATGGAAACTTGTGATGCAGAGCTCCAAAGCGAAGTGGAAACGCCGAGCCCTTCTTTCTTAGCGCGCACAGATAAATTCTTAATTGCTGTGAATGAACTGGGAGGAGGCAATCAATCGCTGTCCTCATTCAACTTAAAGGATGAAATCCTAACATTTGAAAATAAAGTCTCCACCAAAGGGGCGGCTCCTTGCCATGTGTTATTAGGTGACAAAGGACAATATGCGGTAGTCTCCAATTATTCTGGAGGTTCGTTGGCTTTATATTCTATTGATAAAAATGGGCATATTTCAGAAATGGACGACTTTCGGGAGTTTAAAGGTGGTAGTGTCAATAAGGCCAGACAAAACGCATCCCATATCCATTCAGCTTTCCTAGGACCGGACAAAGCGGTTTATGTATCAGACCTTGGCGCCGATCAAATTTATGTTTTTGATGTATTGAAAGAGGGCGGAAAGTACAAGTTCAGCGAGAAGGAAACGATTGATGTCCCAAAAGGCAGTGGTCCTAGACATATTGCTTTCCATCCAAAGGGGAAGACTATGTATTCTTTGCAAGAGCTTACAGGCGACATCATCGTATTTAAAAAGGAGAAATCAAAATGGGTGCAGTCTCAAGTTATAAATATGAATGACGCCAATTTCAAAGGCGAGCATGGCGCGGCTGATTTAAAAATTAGTACAGATGGCAAATATTTGTATAGTACAAATCGCGTTGATGCCAATACGATCTCCACTTTTGAAATCAAGAAGGACGGAACCTTATCCTTGAAGCAAGTACTGTCGGTGGAAGGAAAAGGGCCAAGAAATTTAAATATTACACCAAACGGTAAGTTTGTTTTAGTAACAAATCAGTTGTCTGATGAAATCGTTGTGTTTGCAAGAGATACGAAAACAGGTGAACTGAAAGATTCAGGAAAGCGTATTGAAGTATCAAAACCAGTCTGCGTAATCTTTTAATCCGTCGCGTCTTCTGTATCAGCGATATTATCTTCCTCCGTCTTGTTGGCTTTTTTCGGGTCACTTTCTAAGATGTTCTTCTCGGTGTTATACATGCCCTGCAGTTCATCGACTACTGTGCCTTTCCACAGCGGGGTATGGGTTGTATAGGCTGCCCTACCAATCATATGCGCGGCAATAGGTGCAGTCAAGATTAAGAAAAAGATGATGGCAATCGACTTCGTTGTTACCGAAACATCGTCCGGAAACATAATCGCAGCACAGATGAGTAACAATCCGACACCCAAGGTTGATGCTTTGACCGTTACAGAAAGGCGGAGGTAGAAATCAGGCATCCGCAAGACGCCAATGGATGCAAACAGTATTGAAAGCGCACCAACCGTGCTTAATACAGCTAAAATAATATCAATCATCTCTTTGTT
The DNA here is from genome assembly GCA_040394915.1 of Sphingobacterium sp. Classification (GTDB taxonomy): domain Bacteria; phylum Bacteroidota; class Bacteroidia; order Sphingobacteriales; family Sphingobacteriaceae; genus Sphingobacterium. The sequence continues at coordinate 21,275 of JBEBRI010000040.1, read as the reverse complement.
TTTCTATGTAATAGGAGAAAGCGATAGTTCCTAAGAAGGCAATTAGCGCTAATATAATCGCCACATCGAGTAGCACTTCCTGTTCCTGTCTTATACTATAAACCGTGATAATGCCGATACCAATGGTGATGATGAGATCTAACGCGATAACGCGATCAACAACTGTAGGGCCTTTGAACAAACGGATGAAGACCAGCAACACCGAAATGGTCAAGATGGGTAATATCACAAAATCGAAATATGCTTCTAAACTCATCGAATTATCTCTAATAGTCTACGTTCAACACCTGTTTTTAATTGGCGGATAAATTGCTGCTCATCCTTCAAATACATCACATGGATATATATCGCTTTTTTATCGTCACTGATATCCAAAATCAAGGTTCCTGGCGTCAGAGAAATAAACGTCGATAGTAAATTTATCTCAAAATCCGTTTTCGTATTAACAGGATAACGAACGATTCCAGGTTTAAAAAAGTACTTGGGGGTAATAACATCGTAGGCGACCTGAATATTCGCCTTTACCAACTCATAAAGAAAGTAAAGAAAAAAGGAGAGGATCTTCGGAACACGATAGAAATACCGCTGATCGGTTTCGTTTCTATTCATAATCCACAATACCGCAAATCCGAGCAAGTAACCAAACAAAAAGTTTGAATAAAGCAGGGACCCTGATAGTGCTACCCAAATGAAGGATAGCAATAAGTTCATCAAGAAAAACTTAATCATTTCTCAAACACTTTATCACCCAATACTGTTCTGATGTACGAGCTTGTATCCAACAATTCATTACTTATACGATCAACCAACACAACCACATTTTCTGCATTTAGACCGATATATAAAGTTACCGAACATAATATCACAATCGGCATCACTAATAAAACCTTTTTAAACGGAGGCAAATCTTTAAACTTATCTTCCAGAACACTTTCATCTGGACATTTTTTCCAAAAAACATCCGCCCACATTTTTGCAATAACATACATGGTCACTAAACTGCCGACAATTAAAGCGCCTACAAAGAAGTATTGCTTTCCTACGAATGCTTCCTGAAACAAGTAAATCTTCGGCCAGAATCCCGATAGTGGAGGGACGCCAACCAGCGAAAAGAGCACTAAAGCGATCACTAGGGATATCAACGGATAGGAGGCATATAGCCCACCTAATCGGTTCATGTCCATCGTCCCGCGGACTTGTCGTATATAACCGGCAATTAAGAACATATTTGTTTTGACCATGATATCATGAATCAAGTAGAATACAGCTCCCATTAAAGCCGCTTTGGTAAACATTGCAACACCCCCCAGCATAAAGCCAATATGACAAACGATAAGATACGAGAATAAGCGTCGTATGTTCGTTTTAATCAAGGCCCCGAATGCCCCTGTAAGGATCGTTAATATGGCCATGACCATTAACAGATTTTTCGTGAATTCATCAGGAATAAACATCAAACTGAAGACACGTAAGATCGCATATACGCCCACTTTGGTGAGTAAACCACCAAAGGTAGCGGCTACGGCCGAAGGCGGCGTATGATAGGAAGATGGTAGCCAATAATACAACGGGAATACAGCAGATTTAATCCCAAAACCCAACAAAAAGAAAATAGCAGCAATATCAATCAGTGATTGGTTATGAAACTCTCGAATCCGAATGGAAAGATCCGCCATATTCAGGGAGCCGGTAATCCCGTAAAGAATCCCGATCCCCGTCAAAAAGAACGTAGAGGCCAAGATATTCATAGCCATATATTTTACGGCTCCTTCTAACTGTGCTTTTCGGCCTCCGAGTGTCATCAGCACGAAAGAAGAGATAATAATGACCTCAAACCAAACATAAAGGTTGAAGATATCGCCAGTCAAGAAAGCACCATTCAATCCCATTAATAGAAAATGGAAAATTGGGAAGTAGCCATACAGCATCCGTTGTCGAGCAATACCAACGGATGAAAAGATAGAAACCGCAAATCCAGCGATGGAGGTCAGTAAAACCATAGTGACGGCAAGTAAATCAGCCACAAAGACGATTCCAAAGGGGGCTTCCCAATTAGAAGCATTCATCGTTAGAGTACCCTCCGTGTATACTTTCGCAAAAAGCCGAATGGCAATCAACAAACCAATGAAGGTCCCTCCGACACTCATGAAACGCTGCGTCACGGTTTTCCGCCAAGCAATAAGCTGCAGAATAGCCGTAAACAGGTGTATAAAAACGGGAGCTAATATGTGGTTATCAATCATAAATCTTCTTCTTCCGGCGTGTTTAAATCATCTAAATCATCTGAATCCACCAACGCATAAACACGTTTTAATAATACAATCGCAAAAGCTGTCAATGCGAAACTGATAACAATTGCTGTAAGGATTAAAGATTGGGGAATAGGGTCGGCATAAATATCTTCAAAGACATTATGGTTCGGGTCAATAACAGGCGGCTTTCCTTTCGTAATCGTACCTAATAGGAAGATCAATATGTTCGTACCATTCCCTAACAACATAATCCCTAAGAGTAGTTTCACCATACTCCGGCGAAGAATTAAATAAATCCCCGCGGCGTAAAGCAAGCCTAAAACAACGACTAATAATAACTCCATACCCTTAGTCCTTAGTTAATGAAATTGTAAATAATATCGTAAGCACAACGCCTACAACCACTAGATAGACGCCTAGATCGAAAAAAAGAGCAGAGCCGATCGATCCAATTACGGGGATTTTCTCCTCAAACCATAAACCGGTCATCGGGGGCAATCCAAAGAAAGTCGGGGTAATTACACTTAACGCAGCGATCCCTAAGCCCATCGGTATTAATGATAAGGGTTTTCTACCCAACAATTTCATCGTCTCCTCGGTACCGTGCGCAAAACTGTGTAGTACAAAAGCGATAGAAGCTACCAGCCCCCCAACGAATCCTCCTCCAGGGAAGTAATGTCCTCTCAACAATAAAAAGAAAGAGAACAATAGTAAGATCGGTAGCAGATACCGTGTGGCGGTCTGTAAGATTATACTTTTCATAAATTATTCTTTCTCCGATGCTTTTAATCTCAATTTTAATAAACTATATACCCCAACGGCTGCAATGCTCAATACAACGGTTTCAAACATGGTGTCAATCCCTCTAAAATCCGCTAGAATGACATTTACAACATTCTTACCCTTAGCCAAAATATAGGCATTCTCCCCATAGAAGTTGGTCGTATCCTTAACAACCGGCTCATAAATCACTTTCAGGGCTATAATGGAGAGTATTGTTCCAAATCCTAGTGCAACGACCATGTCCCTAATTTTCTGTTTAGGGGAGGCTAGACTTAAGAAACTTGGTAATTTATACAAAACCAATACGAAAAGTACCGTGGTCAGGGTGTCAATCGTGAACTGGGTCATTGCTAAATCTGGCGCACTATAAAATACAAACATCAAACAGATACAATAACCAATCACACTCATTGAAACAACAGAGGTTAATCGCGATGGCGTGATAATAACGATCAGCAAAGCGCCAAGCAGGATGACCACCACGGCGACCTCATAGATGGTTAGCGGAGTAAGGTTATCAAAATTAATCAGGATAGGACCACTTAACCATAATCGGTAAATCAATAAAGCCTCTGCGAATAAAATAATTTTCAAATGGTAAGAACGTAAATACCCATTGTGAAAGCTATTGGTATACCACGTTGAAAATTTGAAAATATCGTTCGTATAGCGGATGAATATAGCTTGCGGTGAAAATGCGCTCCACTTCGCTATCCATTTAACTTTCGATTCGCTAGGCTTATTAATGATATAAAGTATGGTGCCGACGATAAGTGTGACTGCACTTAAAAGTAAAACCGTATTGAATCCATGCCAAATTGCTAAATGCATTGCCGTATCCTTTCCAAAAATGGCGTTAGCTGTTTGATAACTCAATAAATCACCAACGATACCCGGGAAAACACCAAATAGTAAGCTTAGCACGCCTAAGACCAAGGGTGGGATCCACATGGAAAGGTAGGGCAGATGCAATTTGCTATACTGCTCAGGTAATTCGCCAAAGAAGGGTTTGAGCCCCGCCATAAAGCCCGCGGCTAGGAGACAAATGTTCGTCAACAGCGCTAAAGCTGTTAAAATTAAACTTAGCTGCGGTGCAGCATGTAAAGTCGACTCGTAGACTAAATCTTTACCAATAAAACCAAAAGTTAAAGGTACACCAGCACTGGACAGTGCCGCTAAACCTGCAGCAATCCCGACAGGCAATAGCACTTTCCGCAATCCGGATAAAACGCTAATATCACGGGTACCTGTCTCATGGTCGATAATTCCGGTCACCAAGAATAAGGTCGCTTTATAGAGCGCATGCACTAAGATGAACACAGCAGCGGCTATGATCGCTTCTCTTGTTCCCAATCCAAGTAGGAAAACAAGAATCCCCAATGCGGATATGGTGGTATAGGCTAGTATGGATTTTAAATCAATGCGAAACAAGGAATGAATCGCCGCATATAACATCGTAAAGCCACCGACAATCATGAGCGGGTAAGACCACATTTCTGTTCCTCCAAGTATGGGGAAAAAGCGCGCTAAAAGATAGATTCCCGCTTTGACCATGGTTGCCGAGTGGAGATACGCCGAAACAGGAGTTGGGGCTTTCATCGCGCCAGGTAACCAAAAATGAAAAGGGAATTGGGCAGATTTGGTAAACGCACCAATAAATAAAAAGCCTAAGATTAATGGATAGAGCTCATGTTGTATTATGTTTTCGCGTTGGTCAACCAATGCTGATATGGAATAGGTGCCAGCGATATTTCCCATTAAGACTAAGCCCGCAACCAAAAAGAAACCGCCCATACCCGTAATGGTCAATGCGGTCAATGCACTTTTCCTAGATTCCTCTTGTTCATTATTAAAGCCGATCAAGAAAAACGAACTTATACTGGTTAATTCCCAAAACACAAACAAGAGCAAAAGATTGTCGGAAAGCACAAGGCCTAACATAGCCGACATAAAAAGTAAGAGATACCCGAAAAAGCGATCAAAATAGGGATGTCCTTTTAGATAAGTACGGGCGTAAAAGAAAATGCCCGTGCCAATTCCGGTAATTAACAGGCAGAATAGCAAGGATAAACCATCCAAGCGAAAATCGAAATTGATATTCAAGGACGGGACCCAATTGGTTTGCTGAAAAAATATACTTCCTTCCGCAATTTTAGGAACGTATCCCAAATAATACACAAATAGACATGCAGGGATAAATGGTAGAATAATGCTCCATTTCGATTTGATTTTTTTGCCAAGAGGCACCAGAAGTAATGTCGCTATTAAACCAAATAAAATTGTAAAAAGCATGAAATATAGTATAGTTAATTTGGGGATTGCCCTAAAAATAGTAAAAAACTACGATTTTTCCATGTTAAATTACCATGAAAGTTCAATTCGACATGGAAAACCTTCCAAATATTACTAGCTTTAAACAATCAATTACTCGAATTGTTATGAATAAACAACCTATCCCTATGCTAGGCCTGCTATTCGGCCTGCTCTTATTTGTATTACCAAGTTTCGCGCAACAAGCCTATGTGAAACCGAAACTTTCGAATCCCAACTCTTGGTCCTTAGTCTTGATTCCAGATCCGCAAACCTACATGAAGTTTGAACGGAACTTAGGAACCTTTCATACGATGATCTCCTGGATCAAAGAGAATAAGGATTCCTTGAATACTCAGTTTGTATTATGTACCGGAGACCTGGTGGAGCAAAATGATTTATTAAATCCAGATGGAAAGCAAGCCAATCAAAATAGTAAGCAACAATGGACGAACGTGAGTTCGGCCTTCCATCGTTTAAATGGTTTGGTTCCATATGTTTTGGCGACAGGAAATCACGATTACGGTCATGTAAGTGCAGAATATCGTTCTACCCAATATGACAAATACTTCTCTTCAGATCAAAACCCATTAAACGGAGCGGCTATTCGCGAAGTAGGCCCGAATTTAAATGGAGCCTCCACAGCTGTAAATGCCGTTTATGAATTCAAAACTCCACATCAGCAAAAGTTTTTGGTGATGGTCTTGGAGTTTGCGCCAAGAAATGAAGTGGTTGAATGGGCAAAGAAAACGGTAGATCAGCCGAAATATGCAGACCATAACGTAATCTTATTAACGCATGTGTATTTAGATAGAAATAGTAAGCCTATCAATACTCAGGGTTATAAAATCGAAGATGTTAATTATGGGGAAGCCTTATTCGAAAAATTAGTGAAACCGTCGAAGAATATCCGTATGGTATTTTCTGGTCATATCGGTGCTCCGGATGACTGGGATGGACATTTAGGATTTCGTGAGGATAAAAACGCGGCGGGCAAGTCTGTCGCCCAAATGACCTTCAATGCCCAAGCGATGGGGGGTGGCTGGCATGGAAATGGTGGCGACGGCTGGTTAAGATATCTAGAATTCCTACCGGATGGTAAAACAGTCAAAGTGAAGACGTTCTCTCCATTATTTGCTATTTCACCTGTTACAAGACATTTAGCCTATAGAACCGAGAAGACTCAAGAATTTGAGTTCAAACTAGATTAACTTTAAAAAGCGAATACTTCATCGTTTCAGGGAAGCTTTGCATTTTTACGATCGTTTATTTATTTATTTATTTATTAAGCGAATAAAAACTTAACAAGGCTAGCTCGGGATTCCTTGCTAATTGCTGCAGTCGCAATGGGTTAAGGTCCGAAGGAGTCTTATCGCATCTCGTACCCATCTGGATGTTGATCGAAATAGATTTGAAATTAATTGAATCCGAAATGTTGAAGAAGAATGAACGGATGATATAAAAAGAGCGCGGCTAATCCATGGGATTAACCGCGCTTGTATTTAATAGGTGTGGCGTTTAAGATTTCGTTTGGAATTCTTCCGCACCTTTGATGATCGCCTCTACAACGGATGGATCTTGAAGCGTTGACGTATCGCCTAGGTTGTTTAATTCGCCTTCAGCAATTTTTCGCAGGATACGACGCATAATCTTACCCGATCTAGTTTTTGGTAGATCGTGTACGAATTGGATAATATCTGGTTTTGCGATAGCACCAATAATACGTTGTACCGTTTGTAAAATATCTTGACGCGTTTTTTCAGGGTCAATATGATGGTTTGCAATAACGTATGCGTATATACCTTGGCCTTTCACTGGATGCGGATAACCTACGATTGCGGATTCTACAACGTCGGCGTGCATATTAATGGCATTTTCTACCTCAGCCGTACCAATACGGTGTCCAGATACATTTAATACATCATCTACGCGGCCGGTGATACGGTAATACCCTTCTGGACTACGGTAACATCCATCACCAGTGAAATACATGTTTTCATAGGTGGAGAAATAGGTTTGTTTACAACGTTCGTGATCGCCCCAAGTCGTGCGCAACATCCCTGGCCACGGGAATTTGATACAAAGGTTGCCTGATACATCATTTCCTTGAATTTCTACGCCGTTTTCATCCATTAATGCTGGTTGTACACCTGGTAGAGGTAACATTGCGTAGCCCGGGATCTCCGGAGTAATACCTGCTATTGGGGTAATTAGGTGACCGCCATTCTCGGTTTGCCACCAAGTATCCGCAATTGGACATTTTCCTTTTCCAACTTTATTATGATACCATTCCCAAGCTTCCTGGTTAATTGGTTCACCAACCGAACCTAAGACGCGAAGTGATGATAGATCTTTATTGTCAATGTATTCGTCGCCAAATGCCATCAAAGAACGAATCGCCGTTGGAGCAGTATACAGGATATTTACTTTGTATTTATCCACAATATCCCAATAACGACCGGCATCAGGGAACGTCGGAATACCTTCAAACATTAAGGATGTTGCACCTTGTGATAATGGTCCATAAACAATGTAACTATGGCCTGTTATCCAACCGATATCGGCGGTGCAAAAATAAACTTCGCCAGGTTGGTATTGAAAGGTATTGGCGAAAGTATAACCTGTATAAACCATATATCCGGCAGTCGTATGTACGACACCTTTTGGTTTTCCGGTTGATCCCGATGTGTATAGAATAAACAGAACGTCTTCAGCATCCATTTCTTCTGCTGGGCAGGCCGGATTACCTTGGGTCTCGACTTTCTTAATTTCATCTTCCCACCATACATCTCTTCCTTTCAGCATGGAGATTGGCGTGCGAGAACGCGTTAGCACAATCACTTTTTCAACAGATTGACATTGCATTAAGGCATCGTCAACAATCGTTTTCAACTCTAATACTTTTTTACCGCGGAATCCTCCGTCTGCAGTAATGACTAATTTACATTCTGCATCGTTAATTCTGTCTGCAATAGATTGCGCCGAGAATCCTCCGAATACAACCGAGTGGATCGCACCAATACGCGCACAGGCTAGTACAGCAATAACTAACTCAGGCACCATCGGTAAATAGATACATACACGGTCACCTTTGCGGATGTTGTTGTTCTTTAATACGTTTGCGAATTGTTCTACTTTCTGTAATAATTGCTTGTATGAAAGGATGCGGTGTGCCTCGTTTGGATCATTGGGCTCCCAAATAATCGCAGGCTTATCCCCATTTAAATAGATATGACGGTCTAAGCAGTTCTCGGTAATATTTAGCTTACCTCCTTCAAACCACTTGATATTAGGTTCACTGAAATTCCAATTAAGTACATTGGTCCATTTTCTTTTCCAAAAGAAGTTATCAGCAATCTCTCCCCAGAACTCTTCGGGTTGCTCTACACTCTTCTTATAAGCCTCTTGATAGGCCTCAAAAGATTTAATTTGAAAACTCATTTTTAAATAACAAAAATTATAGGTCTACATTATCTTTACAAGAAGTTTTATTTAATTCGGTCAATTTGTTATTAAAAACGAAAAAATAATACCTCTTTAGCACTAATCTAGCGATTTTTATGAAGATATGCTAATTTATGTGTGCGCCAGGCCGCCAAATAATATCGTATAATTGCTTTCATAAAATGAAATTTATTAGGACCATCTATCATTTTTTTGTGCACAGTAATTTGCTGATTGCACTCGCTGCGGTAGCGCAGTGCGCGCTGACTTATTATGTCCTGAATTTTCCGATCAACTCGGCAATTTTGTTGATCGAAGGAACGACCACGCTGTTACTCTACAACCTGAGTCTTTATCTTTCAAAACCTGCTCAGCCTCAGCAGTCCCCCTATTTAAGAACAAGGTGGGTTTTTAAACAGGAGTGGCTACTCTGGATGAATAGTGGGATTGCGGCATGCCTACTTTTATATGCCTTAACACAGATTAAACTCTATACCTTAGTTTATTTAGGCTTTATTGGTTTAATCAGTATAGCTTATGCGGTACCTTTTGTACGTTTCAATGGTGAGCGGAGGGGACTTCGTCAAGTTCCAGGACTCAAATTATTCTATATCGCTGTAGTATGGTCCCTAAGTAGTGTCGGGCTGCCAGTGGTCGAACTTTACCTTGAAGGCGCGTCGATCAATTGGTTGACGGCAAATTACCTCGGTTTGGTGAAGGTATTATTCTTATTGGTTTGTACACTCCCCTTTGATATTCGAGATATGGAGCAGGATACGCAATATAATTTAAAGACGCTTCCTACAATCGTTGGCGAACAAGCCGCCATTAACTTGGCTTATCTACTTGGAATCGCCCATCTAGTCCTCATCGCATGCTCGCCTTATCGTATATCGGTAAAAGCTGGGATGCTGCTGACCACGGTGTTAATCCTAGTGTTGATGAAATTGGTTCTGTTTACCCCTAAGAAAAATTATCATTCGGTTTATTTATTGGACTTAGCGCTCATCGTGCAATGGTTGCTCGTTTGGTTGTTTCTGGTTACCTAAATCAGTATCACAACTTCAACATTATGCTTTAAAAGCACTACTTCGCGTTAAGTAAGCACTAAATATACCTTCAAGGGATTTACAGTATGGCTAAGGGGAGAAGTCGAATACTGACGCCACCTAAATATGGGGGACTTCGTGATGGGAAACTTATGAATACAATTTCGACATCTTGCTGCCCATTTTTGATTACGAAAGGGGAGGGCTGATTTTTATGTATTTGCGAAATGATATTATTGGGACGTTTGGGAAGCGTCCCATTCCCTTTTTTTGCTAATGGTTATCCTTTGATAAACGCGATCATTTTCTCGACTAAAAAGAGAGATAACTTGTAGTAACTTTCAAATGTCCAACCTGCGACATGGGGGCTCAAAAGTACATTCTCACGTTGGATTAAATCTGGATACCAGTCTTGTTCCGCCAAAGCCGGAAACTTCTCGACCGGTAGCACATCAAAAGCGGCACCCAATATTTTCCCATTATCTAAATATTTTAATACGGCGGGAATGTTTACAATACCCCCTCTAGCGCCCATCAAGAAAAAGATTGGTTTGCGAAAGTGATATAAATATTCCTCGTCAACCATATTCTTGGTTTCTCGAGTTAGGGGGATATGAAAGCTTAAGATGTCGGCTTGCCGTACAACTTCCTCCATGGAAACTTCGCTGGCATACTGATCCGAAAAGCCAGTTTTATATTTATCGTAGGCAATGACTTGTACATCAAAACCGGAGAGTTTCTTAGCCATGGCTTGCCCGTTATGCCCATAACCAATTAGCGCTACGGTGCGACCTTGAAGCTCATATCCGCGGTTTTCTTCCCTTAACCACTTTCCGCTACGCACTTCCTTATCGCCTCTCCGAAGATTGTTCATTAAAGACAATAACATCCCGATCATATGTTCGCCAACGGCATCTTTATTCCCATCATTGGCGCTAAATAGTGCGATGCCTTGCTTCTTCGCGTAGTCCTCGTCAATATTGTCCATTCCCGCACCTGAGCGGCCGATCAGTTTTAACTTTGATCCCAAGTCTATAAATGCGCTGTCTACTTGGAACTTTGACCGAATTACTAAGCCTTCGTAGTCAGGAATTAAAAGTTCGGCTTCCGCACGTGTGATATTCGGTTGGTAGTTATACGCAATCTTTGCTTGGTCTAATTTTTCTAAAAAGACGTTGTGAAGATCATCTACGATTAAAATATTCATATGGGCTTACTTGTTAAGGGTCATGAAATCTTGTTTAAAAAGCTTCTCTAATGCTTTTTGATTCAACCTTGCCGGCATCATCTTCATAAGCGTATTTCGTAGGCTAATCATAAATTGATTGTCCCATTGAGAAACTTCACCAATCCTTTTGGAGGTTTCCGTGATGTAGGTTGTTCGACTTAATCTTCTTTTATCAAATGCTTTAAAGGCAGCAACGACATCAATCTTTCTTTTAAGTTCATCTTGTAATACAGCAACGTCTTCAATTGCCTGACAGGCTCCTTGCCCCATATTTGGTGTAGTGGCATGTCCAGCATCGCCGATCAATAGGATGTTATGATAGGCGAGGCTTCGTAGCGGCTTTATATCGATGATATCACTCCAAATCAAATCTGCGTCTTTGCTTCTCGCAAGCAGCGTCGGAATAGGATCATGGTAATCTGCAAATTGTTTTTGAAGGTCGGCAACGCTGTAATGACGGAAATCTTCGCTATTCTGGGGGCCATTGATACAGGCATACCAATATATGCGGTTGTTGACCAATGGAGTCATTCCAAAACGGCCTTGTTTTCCCCAAGTCTCTGTTCCGTGGGTTAGCTTAATATCGGTATTATCGATTGTCGCTCTCCAGCAACTGTATCCAGCGTATCGAGGTACAGAAGAGGGAATAAGTTGTTGGCGAAGGGGGGATTTGACACCGTCCGCGATGATTAAATAATTGCATTCATGCTGCGTGCCGTCGGCAAAGGTCAATAATACCGTCTTTTCTTTTTGCAGGAATTTAGTCGCTTGCTTCCCTAAATGCAGTCGTTCCTTTTGGATCTTACCGAGTAAGTATAAATGAAGATCTGCGCGGTGAATGGCGAAGTTTTGTTGATTGTATTTACTTGAAAGACTGTTTGTGTTAGGGTTGACGAGGATGTCTCCCGATTGGTCGAGTATGGCGAAGGAATTGAGATAGTATCCTATTTGTTCTACTTCCTCCCGAAGCCCGATTATTTCTAAAGCTTGCATCGCGTTGGCGGCTAATCCAAATCCTGCACCTATGCCTTTGACGATTTTAGTTTGTTCAAAAATTTGAAAGTCCCGTCCCAATTGTTCGAGTGCAATGCTAGCGGTCAAGCCGGCTACACCTCCACCGATGATGGCAAATTCACTCTTTGTTATCATATCAATTGGTATTCGATATCTCGCGAGTTAATGCTTCGAAATCGGCAACCGTTAATCGTTCCGCACGTAACTCATATAAGGGGTTATCGCTCATCTTGTCTTTAGGTACCACGGCCGATAACGCATTTCTCAATGTTTTACGACGTTGATTGAAACCAGCTTTTACAACACGCCAAAAAAGTTTTTCATCACAGTCTAGCGTTTCTCGTTCATTTCTGACCATGCGCATGACGCCAGAAAGTACCTTTGGTGGCGGGTTGAATGCGCCTGCTTTTACAGTGAATAGATAAGAAACATCGTAATATGCCTGTAAGAACACCGATAAAATACCATATTCTTTATTTCCAGGTTTTGCGACGCAACGCTCAGCGACTTCTTTTTGAAACATACCAACCATCTCAACTACGCGATTGCGCTCTTCTAGGATTTTGAATAGGATTTGGGAAGATATGTTGTAGGGGAAATTTCCAATAATTGCGATTTTGTCTTCAAAGTATTGACTAAAGTCTAAGGCTAGGAAGTCACCATGGATTAATCGATTGCCAAGCTGAGGATATTTATCGGCGAGAAATTCAATAGACTCATCGTCTACATCGATCAAAAAGGTCTCATAAGAATCGTTCTGCAATAGGAAATCCGAAAGAACGCCCATTCCTGGGCCCACTTCTAAGACTTGCTTAAACCCTAAACTTGGTGTTAAAGCCTCGACAATGCGTTGAGCGGCATTCTTATCATTCAAAAAATGTTGACCTAAGTGTTTCTTCGCGCGTACTGAACTCATACTGTAAATATATCCGCAAAGATACTATTTTATGTCGGGTACTGAGTTAGGTTGCAAATAAGTATTTAAATGGTAATTGAAACTGCTTCTTTAGGTTTTTTTGTTATTTTTGACATACTAAAGAGCTATTACGATGAGTGAAAAGTTAAAAATTGGTATTTCCATAGGTGATATAAACGGCATTGGGTTAGAAGTGATTATTAAATCCTTGTTAGATAATCGCATTTTAGATTTCTTTACACCGATTGTTTATGGAAATACGAAAGTTGCCTCATTTCATCGGAAAGCTTTAGGCGTTAATGATTTTAGTTTTAACGTGATTAATTCAGCGGACCAAGCGAATCCGAAGCGCTCAAATATGATCAATTGCTGGCAAGAGGATGTTAAGATTACCCTAGGTGAGCAAAATGAAATAGGGGGTAAGTACGCCTTTCTTTCTTTACAACGTGCTACCGAAGATTTGAAAGCTGGGCTAATTGATGCTTTGGTAACAGCGCCAATCAATAAGCATAATATTCAACAAGAAGGCTTTAACTTTCCTGGACATACAGAATACTTACAGGCTCAATTTGGATCGGAGGATGTTTTGATGTTTATGGTGAGTGAGGATTTGCGTGTAGGCGTCGTAACGGGCCATATCCCGGTAAAAGATGTATCGGCTGCCATTACAGTCGACAGCATATTGCATAAACTCCGCATGATGAATAATAGCTTGAAGACAGATTTTTGGATTAAGAAACCGAAAATAGCCGTATTAGGCTTGAATCCACATGCAGGTGACGACGGATTAATTGGAAAAGAAGATCTTGAGATTATTCGTCCCGCGATCGAGCGCGCAAACGAAGAGGGGATTTTCTGTTTTGGACCATATCCAGCAGACGGTTTCTTTGCGGCTGACACGTATACGAAGTTTGATGCGGTGCTGGCGATGTATCATGATCAGGGACTTATTCCTTTTAAACATATTGCCTCAAGAACGGGAATTAACTTTACAGCGGGATTACCGGTTGTGCGAACTTCTCCCGATCATGGAACTGGATATGATATCGCCGGCCAAAATATAGCATCGCATAGCTCGTTCGTAGAGGCCATGTTTGAAGCGGTACATATTGTAAATCGTCGTCGCGAGCAAGCGGAATTGACCGCAAACCCACTCGCATTCCGTAGATTATCGAAAGATAGAGATTAATACATCCATGTTTGCTGCTTATTACGGTAAGCATTTTCTTTAATTTTTACTTACTTTTGCACTTTGTTGCTATGAGTGAAGATTTAACACACCCCATATTCCCCATTATAAAAGATTTGGCTGAGGAGCTACAGGTAGCCTGCTATGTTATTGGCGGCTATGTGAGGGATAGATTGATGGGTCGTCCTTTTAAAGACGATGTCGATATTTTAGTATTAGGCAGTGGAATTGACTTCGCAACCGCATTAGGGGAGAAATTACATACGAAGGTTGCCGTTTATAAATCCTTTGGGACAGCAATGTTAATGTTTCAAGGACTACAAGTTGAGTTCGTTGGAGCACGCAAGGAGTCATATCGTAGTGAGTCCAGAAAGCCTATTGTAGAAGATGGCACTTTAGCCGATGATCAGAATCGTCGAGACTTCACAATTAATGCGATGGCCTTTTCGTTGAACGAATCCAATTATGGTGAACTCGTGGATCCATTCGATGGGCAAGATGATATTCTAAATCGAACAATCCGTACGCCGCTAGAACCGGGGATTACTTTCTCCGACGATCCTTTACGGATGATGCGGGCCATACGCTTTGCAACTCAATTAAATTTTAAGATAGATGCTGCGGCTTTGAATGCTATCCATGAGCAAGTCGAACGCATCAAGATCATATCGAAAGAACGTATAGCCGACGAGCTAAATAAAATTATACTTTCTGACAAACCTTCTATCGGTTTTAAGTATTTATTTGATACAGGATTGCTAGCGCATATTTTTCCGGCGATGCAAAACCTGTATGGCGTTGAGTATATTGACGGAAAGGGACATAAAGATAATTTCTACCATACGTTGGAAGTGCTAGATAATGTTGCGGAATTGTCGGATGATTTATGGTTGCGATGGGCCGCAATTATGCACGATATCGCTAAACCAGCGACAAAACGTTTCGACAAAAAGGCAGGTTGGACATTTCATGGACATGAAGATAAAGGAGCGAAGATGGTTCCTAAGCTTTTTGCGGAATTGAAATTACCTTTAAATGAGAAGATGAAGTTTGTGCAAAAACTTGTTTTACTTCATTTGCGTCCAATCGTATTGGCGAAAGATATTGTCACTGATTCAGCCGTACGTAGATTGTTATTCGAAGCCGGCGATGATATCGATGCGTTGATGATGTTGTGCCATGCCGATGTTACGACGAAGAACGAGTTTAAGAAGAAGAAATATCGCGAGAATTTTGAGCTGGTTAAGCAGAAATTAAAAGATGTAGAAGAGCGCGATCACCTCCGAAACTGGCAGCCCCCTGTCGATGGTGAGGATATTATGAAAGCCTTTGCCATTGGACCAGGAAGACATGTCGGGATTATAAAGAATGCTATTCGCGAGGCTATTTTGGAAGGGGATATTTCCAATACTAGAGACGCTGCTATGGCGTTTATGATTCAGAAGGGAATAAGTTTAGGCTTAAGTCAGGTTGAGAAAGCTTAAAAGCAAAAAAAATATTAACTTTATTGGTTGAAAATTAATCACAGACAACATTTATAACAAGCAATGGCAATTTATAGATTTAGAGTAACCTTTGAGGATTATGAGGATGTATATAGGGAAATAGATGTGCCTTCAAAAAGCACTTTCTTTGAGTTACATCAATCGATTCATGCGGCTACGGGTTATGAAGTAGAACGTGCAAGTTCTTTTTACGTTAGTAATGATCAATGGAAAAAAGGAACAGAGATTGCCTATTTGCCGAACGATCGTAAAAAGAATGCAGGTGTATTGGAAATGGAGCTTATCAAAATGAGTAAGTTTATTGACGATCCACATCAGAAGTTTTATTATATCTATAATTTTGATCGACCATACGATTTCCATGTTGAGTTAAAAGAAGAAGAGGGCAAGAGTTATCCTTTGGTTTTCAAATCGGTTGGTGAAGCACCGAAAAGTATTACGGCTGCAAATTTCCCGGTTGCTGGAGCGGAGGACGATGAGGATGATGACTTTGTAGACGAGTCATCCGAAGAGTATGGTGTCGATGAGGAGGATGATTACGATATGTTCGATGATGAAGAAGAAGGTGGAGAAGAGGAAGGACAAAGTGAAAAAGGAATGAGCGACGATTACTAGTCGATAAACATATTTACAACGATATAAGGAACTAGTGACTTTAATTAATAGCTACTAGTTCCTTATTTTTTATATCGCCAAAAACCAATGCAGTATCCGAAATCATTAATAGTTGTTGTAGGCCCCACAGCGGTTGGTAAAACTGCCATGGCAATTGCCTTAGCAAAGCATTATAAAACAGCCATTATCTCCGCAGATTCTCGACAGTTTTATACTGAAATGAGTATTGGAACAGCAAAGCCAACAGCGGAAGAATTAAAGCAAGCACATCATTATTTTATCAACTCGCACTCAATCAATGATGAATATTCCGCAGGGGATTTCGAAAGAGAAGCATTGATTAAAGTTTCAGAACTATTCAAGCGTAATGATTATGTTATTGTTGTTGGAGGTTCTGGTTTGTTTGTTCGGGCACTATGCGAGGGGCTTGATGATCTTCCGAAAGCACCGGATGAGGTTAGAGCACGGTTAAATGAAATCCTAGCCAAGGAGGGTTTAATTGTTTTAAAGGAGCGTTTACGGGCTGTGGACCCAGACAATTATGAACTGATGGATTATGATAACCCACAGCGTGTCGTTCGAGCGTTAGAAGTTTACGAGGCAACAGGACGCCCTATTTCTTACTATCAGAAAAATCAAAAACAAAGCCGTGAGTTCAATATCATAACCATTGGATTAAACACAGATCGCGCGATCCTATACGATAGAATTAATCGACGCGTTGATTTGATGATGCAGCAAGGTTTGCTGGAGGAGGTGAAATCACTAACCATGCATCGAAACAAACCTGCATTACTCACAGTGGGTTATGCGGAGCTGTTCGATTACCTTGACGGAGAGATTTCGCTGGAAGAGGCGGTAGCTCGTATAAAACAAAATTCGCGTCGCTATGCAAAGCGTCAAATAACCTGGTTTAAGAAATATGGAAATACAACTTGGTTTGAACCCAATCAACTCGAGAAGATTGTAAATTTTATTGATCATCAAGTCAGTCAATAGGCCAAATAGCATCCCCAACCAACCATTCTTACTAAATTGGAAATTAGCAAAACTCCTTTATGCTTCCAATATTTCCAATAGTTTAAACTCTTAAGGTAAAATTCTTTATACTATAGAATAAAGCGTTAAAGGATAAAACGTTTTCGTAGATTGTGCAATCGATTGAATTCCTTTAGGCACAATTAAATGTTTATTTTAGAACATTATAATCCGCACAATCTATGAATATTTTTAAGAGACTTTGTATAGCTGCTTTTGCAGTTGTTTTTTGTCATTTAGCTAAAGCACAATCTCGGGTCGAAGAATCATTTAACGATAACTGGAGATTTTATAAAGCCAATAATTCAACCTTCTTTACTGATTTCGAAAATGGTCAGAAATATTTTGAAAGTCAGAGTCAATGGGCAAAATTGGATCTTTGGGAAGATATCACGCTGCCACATACCTACAACAGCATAGACATGCAAAAAGATCGGAATTTCTTTGAAGGGAAGGCTGTTTATACCAAGACTTTTGATGTTGATCCTTCTGCTAAAGAACGACGCACATTTATCAAGTTTGAAGGTGTGGGCGCTATAGCAAAACTTTATATTAACGATAATTTTATTGGAGAGCATAAGGGTGGATATAGCATGTTTGCCTATGAAATCACGAATTCTGTTCATTACGATAAACCAAATACGATTACTGTCATTGCAGACAATACCTCCAGAAAGGATGTAATTCCGATTAACCAATTTCTTTTTCCAGTATACGGGGGGATTTATCGTCCAGTTCATTTAATATCGACCAATAAGACCAGCTTTGTTGTGACCGATCGAGCAGCGCCGGGAATCCAAATCCGTCAGCATGATGTGTCTGCCAAACAAGCCAGTATTGAAGTATCAGCGAAGTTAGAAACGAAAGAGAAGTCGGCGCAGAATGTAGAACTTTGGGTAGAAGTCAGAGATTATGACGGGAAGCTTGTGCAAACAGAAAAGCAAGCTGTGAGAATCAATCCACAGGGCGTTACCTACGTTAAACAAGCGATAAAAATGAAGTCCCCACATTTATGGGATGGTGTGCGCGATCCTTACCTATACTCGATTACCGCTAAAATTGTGTCTCGAGGTGTGGAACTTGATGCTGTGAAGCAACCTTTAGGAATAAGACATATTGAGATTAATGCAGGCAAAAATGTGCTACTTAATGGAAAGCCGTATCCTATGTATGGAGTTTGTAGACATCAAGACAGAGAAGGTTTTGGTTCCGCCCTAAGTTTTGCGCAACATAAGGAAGATATGTTGATGATTAAAGAAATGGGGGCAACGACTATTCGTCTCGCGCACTATCAACAATCGCCAGAGATTTATGCCTTAGCTGATACCTTAGGATTTTTGACTTGGGCAGAAATTCCTTTTGTAAATCGAGTTTCCTATTATGAGAACGATAATGCAAAGCAGCAGATGACCGAGCTTGTTAAACAGAACATGAACCATCCATCCATCTATATTTGGGGAGTCCATAATGAAGTTAGCTCCAAAACTGCAGATGAGCAAGTGCCCGTATTGTCACGAGAACTAAATGATATCGCTAAAACACTAGATCCAGATCGTTATACTGTCGCTGTTACAGGGTACGATATTGTCAATCGGCCAGAAAACCTGTCGACGGATGTACAGGGCATTAACCATTACTTTGGCTGGTATGAAGGTAAGATTGAAGACCTAGGGCCATGGGCGCAAAAAGTACAGCAAGATTTTCCAGAATATAAAATTATGCTATCAGAGTATGGTGCTGATGGTAATATGGATATCGGTCAGGAAGAAGTAAAAGCCCCCGATAATGTCGTTACTGGTAAGTCATTCCCAGAAAACTATCAGACAGAAACTCATATTCAACAATGGGCGGCGATTCAAAAAAGTCCGATAATAGTCGCTTCCTATCTTTGGAACATGTTTGAATTTGCTGTTCCTGCTTGGAATCGTGGAGGAGTCAATGCAAGAAATTTAAAGGGATTGGTAAGCTTTGATCGCAAACGAAAGAAAGATTCATTTTTCTGGTATAAAGCTAATTGGAATCCTGAACCGATGATTTATTTGGCCAATAGAAGGGATAGTGAACGTACGATTGCCACAAGTAAGGTCCAAGTTTTCTCTAATTTGAAAGAAGTGCGATTGGAAGTTAACGGCATGTTATATACAGCAAAAAACGGGGTTAATGATAAGCACTGGATAGTTGAAAATGTGAGTCTTCGTCCAGGACAAAATAAAATTGTAGCGATAGGGAAGAATGGGTCGAATGAGATGAAGGATGAAATGATTTGGAATTTAAAATAATTTAATGATGATGATATTTAGAAAAACTATGCTCACCTTGATGAGCATGAGCTTAGCAATCGGGCCTTTGTCTGCACAGTGGACTGGTCCCAAGCAAAAGCCAACTGAACGCAAGGAAATTAAATACGGGCCGATTACTCCTAAACATCGTACTGATGCAAATATGGAATCTTTCCGTAACTATGGATTAGGACAATTTATTCACTGGGGACTCTATTCCATCCCTGGTAATGAATGGGAGGGGGTGTCTGCTAGAAAAGGAGCCGCTGCATCGGAATGGATTAGAACGTGGTCGGGGCCAGATGCGCCGAAAAATTGGAAGGAAACCTATGATAATCTGTATAAGCAATTTAATCCGGTATCTTTTGATGCGAAGGCTTGGGCAAAGCAAGCCAAGAATATGGGCGCGAAGTATTTGATCTTTACGACTAAGCATCATGACGGTTTTGCTTTATGGCCGACGCAGTATTCTGATTACAACATTTCTGCCTCACCTTACAAAAAAGATATTGTAAAAGAGATTGTCGACGCTTATACTGCGGAAGGCATTGATGTGTTTCTATATTTTTCTATAATGGAATGGCATAATCCTGACTATTTTAGTAAGGAGCCAAAATCTGAAGAGGAGAAAGTTAAATACAATAGATTTCTTCAATACACGAAGAACCAATTGTTCGAACTGTTGACAAATTATCCTCAAATAAAGGGCTTTTGGTTCGACGGTACTTGGGAGACTTCTTGGAAAAAAGCTTATGAGTTTACTTACAACTTAGAGAAAGAACTGCGGGAGAAGCATCCCGGTATAATCATTGGTTCTCGATTCCGTAACGATGAATTCGAATCGCGTCATTTTGATAGCAATGGCGATATATTAGGCGATTATGAACAAGGTTGGGAAAGAAAGCTTCCGCAGAGCTATGAATGGTTGGATGGTAATGATTGGGATGCGGTCATGACAATCACTCCAAACGGATGGGGGCATATAAAAGATTGGACGGGCTTGTATACGAAGACGGCCGATGATTTATTGGATATGTTAATGCATTCTGTATCGATGAATGGAAACTTCGTGATAAACTTTGGACCCGATGGACAAGGGAAAATGCACCCAGGAGAAGATAAACTGGCTAAAGAATTAGGCGATTGGATGAAAGTTAACTCAGAAGCAGTATACGGTACAAGGCGTGCAGAACTTCCCGTTACCAAATTGGGGTATTATACAACGAAAGATAACATTTTATATCTAACGGTTTTCAATCGCCCGGTGAATAATATTGCTCGCATCGCCGTTCCTAAAAATAGCAATCGTATCCCTGTGACGGCAGAAATCTTAGGAAATAAAGCTACACTCAAAGTCGTTCACTCAGATTTAGGACTTGACTTAGATAAGAATACTTACTACGATGTGGTGCTCCCAAAAGAATTTAAAAGTTCGCGCGCATTCGTGATTAAAATGCAGTTAGAGGAACCTAAAAAGACCTCCGATAAGTTAATGGACGCGAAGATGTAAACCCTTCTAATTCTAAGTAAATGCCCCCGGGCTTCGGAAAGAAGGATGGGGGCATTTTGTGTTATTAAAATTTGCATTTGCCCGCTAAAACGGAAGCAATTTAAATTACTTCTTACTTCGTGACATTCACGACATTCCATACT
>JBEBRI010000039.1:0-27450 GCA_040394915.1 Sphingobacterium sp. | reverse complement strand
GACTATTCCTACGAGATAGATTGAAATCATATACAGCAATTTACTAAATAAGTTTCGCTTTTAAACTCAAATCCAGACTTTTAACCGAATGAGTTAATGCTCCAACAGAGATAAAATCCACACCTCCTTTGGCATAGTCTGCAATCGTTTCTAAAGTAATTCCGCCCGACGCTTCTGTAATCAATCGTCCGTCAACGAGTCGAACTGCTTCAGCGACTTGCTCTACCGTGAAATTATCAAACATCACGCGATCAACCTGACCAATAGCAAGTACTTCTTTCAACTCATCAAAATTCCGTACTTCGACTTCAATCGGAATAGTTAAATTATGTTTTGCTTTATAAGACAAAGCTGCGTTCACCGCTGCAGTGATCCCGCCTGCATAATCAACATGATTATCCTTAATCAGGATCATGTCGTATAGGGCAAAGCGATGGTTTACCCCGCCGCCTAGCGTAACTGCTTTCTTCTCTAAGAAACGAAGTAATGGTGTGGTTTTTCTAGTGTCTAATACCTTTGTGTTAGTCCCTGCGAGCGCAGTGACATATTTTGAAGTTTGCGTCGCAATCCCAGACATGCGTTGCATGACATTTAGGACCAGACGCTCCCCCTTTAAAATCGTATGAATAGACCCTCTTAAGCGAAAAGCGATATCGCCATACTGAACAGCCTGTCCATCTTTCAATAATATTTCGAAATCTAAGTTTGGATCAATCGCCAGAAATATTTCCTTAGCGACTTCGATTCCGGCAATAATTCCGGATTCTTTAACCAAGAGCTGCGCTTCCCCTTGCTTTGAATCATCAATCGTCGAAAGTGTGGTGTAGTCTCCTGGCCCAACATCCTCTTTTATTGCTTCTTCAACAAATTGCAACAACTTTTCTTTGAATTCTTTCTCCATTTATTGATGTAAAATTAAGCGAAGATGAATAAAAATTACTTTAAATAAAAGATAAATTCAATAAATTCTCTGTTATTCTATCCTTAATTCTGCGATTTGAGTATCTCCAGATGTTTGGCTAAACTTCGTAAAAACGCGGTAAGTACCCGATGAGGTTTTCAATTGGTAAACAATGTAGAAACTATTATTGGTACGCATGGTTCGCTGTACCTGTTTGATTTCGGTCGTCTTATTGGCTTGGAAAAAATCACTGAGCAACATTTCAGCTTGGAATTTCGAATAATACCCCCCATCGCTCTTAATCGATAAGGAAATATTCGAACCAAAGTAGTTCGATATAGATTTTGCGTTATTCGACTTAAAAGCTTCTAATATTTCATTCCCGATATCCGAAAAACCCACGTTAAAGGATAGTAAGGGGATTATTACTAGGCTATAGCAAAGGTGAATGAATGTTCTGCAACTAAATTTAAAACCTTGTATCATGTCTCTTAAAACCTCCCAAAACGGATCTGCTCATAATGCTAACAATGTTTCGCATGCTCAAATTTAGAAATTCACAACCAAAATTATGCCAATACCCATTATTTTCAACAAATACTGGGCTTGAGCATGAGAATTATACTTTTCTCTGCATTAGTATTATATTTGTGTAATGAGTTCTGAGCAAAAAAAAGTAGCACTATTAATCCTGGATGGATTAGGCTACGGAAAAGATGATAATTCAAATGCTGTAAAAGCAGCAAAAACGCCATACCTCGACTACCTATTAGCCAACTATCCGAATTCTAAACTAGAAGCTTCCGGTGAAGCTGTTGGTTTACCTGCTGGTCAAATGGGGAATTCCGAGGTTGGACATATGAATCTTGGTGCCGGTCGTACCGTTTATCAAGAATTAGGACGTATCAATAAGGCAGCTAGAGAGGGTATTTTCAATTCCGATTTAACAATCGAAGGCGCCTTTGATTATGCTAAAGAAAACAATAAGAAAGTTCACTTTATCGGGTTATTGTCCGATGGTGGAGTTCACTCCCATATTTCGCACCTAAAAGCCTTATGTGATGCCGCGAAAAATGCAGAACTTACAAATGATCAAGTTTTTATCCATGCCTTTCTTGACGGTCGCGATACGGATCCAAACGGCGGTATTGGATACATGCGTGATTTAATGCAGCATCTAAAATCTTCTGTCGGAACTGTTGCTTCAGCCATTGGTCGCTATTATGCCATGGACCGCGATAACCGTTGGGAACGTGTGAAAGAAGCTTACGATTTGTTAACCAAAGGCGTAGGTACCGCATCAACCGATATACTCGCTTCCATTGAAGCTTCTTATGCGAACGAGGTGACTGATGAGTTTATCAAACCAATCGTTATGATTAAGCCTGACGGTTCACCTATTGCGAAAATCGAAAACGGGGATGTGGTAATTTGTTATAATTTTAGAACAGATCGTGGTCGCGAAATTACCATCGCCCTCACGCAGCAAGCATTTCCGGAGTACGATATGCATCCCTTGGATTTATATTATGTGACGATGACTTCGTATGACGACACTTTTAAGGGCGTAAAAGTAATCTTCCAAAAAGATAACTTAACAAAGACTTTGGGAGAAACGTTAGCGGCTCAAAACAAGACTCAAGTTCGAATTGCCGAAACTGAGAAATATCCACACGTGACGTTTTTCTTTTCAGGAGGTCGCGAAGAGCAGTTTGAAGGTGAGTCGCGTATTTTAATTCCGTCGCCCAAGGTGGCAACCTACGACTTGCAACCAGAAATGAGCGCGCAAGGAATTGCTGATGCAATTTGTTTAGATATGGTTAATAATCATCCCGACTTTATCTGTTTGAATTTTGCCAATCCGGATATGGTAGGCCATACGGGAGTTTTTGAAGCGGTTGTTAAAGCGGTTGAAAAAGTAGACGCGGTCACGAAACAGGTTGTTGACCAAGGTCTACTAGAAGGTTATTCTTTTATAATCCTAGCGGACCACGGAAATTCCGAGTATATGTTAAATAGTGACGGATCGGTCAATACCGCACATACGACCAACCTTGTTCCTTGTATTTTGATTGATCAAAATTATCAACATATTAAAGATGGAAAATTAGGGGATATTGCCCCTACGATTCTTAAGCTGATGAATTTGGAAATTCCATTAGAAATGAATGGCGATGTTTTGGTATACTAAGCATCTACCGAAAAAAATAGCGATGGCAGGTTTGCTTGCCATCGCTTTCTTTTCGTGCTCTTCACCAGCTCCGGAGCAGCAGGTGAATTCTACGCATCAAGAATTTTTTGATATCCCAAGCTTTATACAGCAGCAGATCGATTCGCTAAAACAGGCCAATCCCACAGTGAACAAGACTGTTATCAAAGATCAGCAAGAGGAAAGTAAAGCGCTTCGCATCAAAGATTGGGAGAGTGAATTCTCGAGCTTTAAAGCGATTGACTTGAATAAGCCAGCGTACGCAGGTTTCATCACGATCGATACGGTTGACGCAGTGCTGGAGTATAATTTCACGAATCCGGATTTAGACCTTTCCTGCGTCAGGATTGCATTCGATGATCAAGGGAAAGTGAAAATGCTTAGTGTTGACAAGCATGTGCATAACACCTTGTATCAAACCAGTGAATTTCTAGTGTATGAAACGGGGAATTTTTATATCGTTGAAAAGAACCAAAAGGTTCTATTAATGGGCGATAATTATTATAAAGTTCAAGGGAACTTAAAATAGTAAGAGGGAGCTAGACTCCCTCTTATTGTTTATTTCTTTTCCTCATTATTCAAATGAGCTAATGCTTTCTTTTCTGCTCGAATATTTAGGAATTCTACTAAGACTGAGAATGCCATCGCGAAGTAAATATAGCCTTTCGGTATATGTTGATCAAAAGCCTCTGCGGTTAAGGATACTCCAATCAATAATAGGAAAGCCAATGCTAACATTTTTACAGATGGATAGTCGTTCACTAAGGTTGAAATCTTTTCAGCCGATAATAACATAATCCCAACCGCGACGATCACGGCTGCAATCATGACCCCAATTTGGTCAACCATACCTACTGCAGTGATGACCGAGTCTAAAGAGAAAACTAAGTCTAAGATGATAATTTGTATAATAACGCTCGAAAAAGTAACAACTTTCGCCTTTCCACTGTTCGCTTCCACATGTCCTTCTACTTTGTGATGAATTTCAGTCGTTGCTTTATAAATTAAAAATAAACCTCCAATAAATAGAATGAGATCTCTCCCTGACAACGTTAAGTAACGATGCCACTGTGGGTCATCAATACCGAAAGTATCAGCTAAATTGAGGAATGGTTCGGTAAGCCCCATAATCCACTTAATCGAGAATAATAGGCCAACGCGCATCACTAAGGCTAACAAAAGACCAATTTGTCGTGCTTTCTTTTGTTGTTCTGGTGGAAGTTTTCCACTTTGGATAGAGATAAAAACAATGTTGTCAATACCGAGTACAATTTCTAAAATTGTCAGCGTTAAAAATGATATCCAAATGTTTGGATCCAGCAGCCATTCCATAGTGTATAGTTAGTGATTAAGGGTTATCCCTATTGATAACCGACTAAAGATATAATATTTTCGCTAAATCGCGTAAGACGACCTTGACTCTGTAGAAAATCAAGACTGATAACAAAACTAAATCCTGCTACTTCTCCCCCCACCTTTTCAATCAGCTTACTTGCGGCAACGACCGTACCACCGGTTGCTAATAAATCATCATGCAACAACACTCTAGAGCCCGCAGGGAACGCGTCTTCATGCATCTCAATTGTCGCTTGGCCGTATTCTAACTTATATGATTCGGAAACTGTCTTATAGGGAAGCTTTCCCTGCTTACGAATAGGAATAAATGGTTTATTCAATTCTTGGGCTAGTAAAAATCCGAAAAGAAAGCCTCTGCTTTCAATTCCAGCGATTAAATCAAACTCAATGCCCGACAACCTTTTCACAAACTCTTTGACGGCTAAATTGACCAGCTCTGGATGTTGCAATAAGGGTGTGATATCTTTGAAAATGATACCCGGTTCGGGGAAATCTGGAATATCGCGGATGACCGCTTTAAGTTTTTCTTCTACCATTGAAAATCAATTGAAATCTAAATAAATCTCAATTTTACGAAAAAAAGGCTCTTGGAGCGAAAGAATCTTTTTCAAATCTTCGATGCTAGAAAAATGTCCGTGTTGTTTTCTATAGTTGACGATGGTTTTCGCCTGCTTATAGGAAATATAAGGGTGTTTTGAAATTGCACCGGCATCCAACGTATTGATCTTAATTTTAGAAATAGATTCTGGGTCGATGTGAAGATGTTTGGAAATATGCTCAACCGTTTCGATTGGTAGTCCGTAAACTTCCTTCAATTGCGCTAGTTCGTAATATCCGCCAAGTAGTTCTCTATATTTTACTATACGACTGGAATAAACAGGTCCAATACCACGCAGAGCTATCAAAGCTAAACTATCCGCTGTATTCAGCTCAATCATCAAATCAGCATATCGACTGATTGGTGATTCGGAGTTTACAAACTGGTTCTTGCTCTCAACGCGAGTCAGTATCGACTTCTGGTTGTCGATTTTTACGTAGGGCAGTAAGCGATTGACATCATGATCTGATAGTGAATACAGCTTTTTAATATCCTCTGGGACACGAAAGTAACCACCTTTAGATTCGTAATTGTGAATAACTCGAATCTGCGCATCAGATAATCCTAATTTCCGCCAACGAGCCGCCGGTAGATTATTGGGATCGAATTCAAAATAGGTAACGGTCTTTTTGATATCGTCCGTACCTTGCTGAGCTTGTCCTTGTTGCGACTTCGCGTTGATAGGCGGCGGTAGATGAGTGGAGTCAGCAAGTTCAGCGGAAAGTTGTACGATATGCGCTGCTAGATGCTGTTCATTATTCGAGGGTCGCCTAATTGCTTGTATCAGTACCAATAGTAGGATGATAGCAGACATGGTATAAAATGCTATTTGTTCGGCTTTTCGCATCTCAAAATAAGCAAACAATCTTTTCATCTTTCTTCTGATTTATTGGAAGGCTAATTAAATCTTGATAAATTTGCTACAAATCAAGCAATACATCAACATGCATTTCGTCCGTCCGTTTTTTATACTTCCCTATCTCTATCCAGATGCGATTTGGAGGAAAAATGAGCGGAAAAATAATATTTACTTAACGTTTGATGATGGACCAATTCCAGAAATTACCCCTTGGATTTTAGATTGTCTCAAGGAGAAGCATGTTAAAGCTTGTTTTTTTTGTGTTGCAGACAATGTCCGGAAGTATCCAGATTTATTTCAACGGATTCTTGACGAAGGACATCAGGTAGGAAATCATACCTACAATCACTTAAAGGGTTGGGACTGTGCCGACGATCAGTATATGGAAAACATTGAGTTGGCGGATCAATTGATTGCGAGTCCACTGTTTCGACCGCCTTATGGTCGCATAAAGAAATCACAACTTCGCAAAGTTTCGAAGAAATATCAAGTGATTATGTGGGATGTTTTAACCGGTGATTATGATAAACGGATTAGTCCGGAACAATGCTTTAAAAATGCTGTTCAATATACGCGAGATGGCAGTATTATTGTATTTCATGATAATATTAAAGCGATTGATAACGTAAAATATGCCTTACCAAAAACAATTGATCATCTCTTAGTACGTGGTTTCCGGTTTCGTACGTTCTAGTTTTCCTCCTGAAAATTATCTTGAATCTCCATAGAAAACTCTTTTACTCCCCCTACTGAAAAATAACCCAAGGCTCCATTGCTAATGTTCGAGGTAGGATTAGCTGGAGAGGCACTTCCAGGATTTGTAGACTGATATTCAGACCAATAAGTATATACATCTTTCGAAATACAATAACGTCTAATGGTAACCTTGTCGCCGTTGTAAATTTCCGCATTACGTCCCCCAATTTGATGCTTCACATGCAATCCATCATTAAACTTATCAGAATAAACGGAATTAAACTGCATACTTGTTGATTCACCATTATTACGCTGAATCGCTATATTATACTTGTAGTAGTTCTCTACACCAGCAGGATCATCAAAATTCAGGTTCACAAAATAATAATCTTCATTGAAGATATTCTCCTTTGTAATACCAACTGAATCGACCTCTACGTAGTTCTGCATTCGGGTTGTAGCGCTATATACCTCGCCATCCACAGTTACGTTCAAGGTATAGTTTTGCTGTGCTGTTATGCTCATATTTTCATGAACATAAACGCCATTTCCGACTGGGTTAAAGTTAAACACGCGTCCAGCACCTGTCATAACGGTAACTACCGCGTTCTCGATGGGTTCAAACCCTCGATTTTCATTGAATGATACGGTTTTGGATATTTTTATTTCTTGCCTTCTATCGAGATTGTTGATATCGGCTTCGATGACCACTTTTGCATTCGCTTCATTAAGATCAACCTCAATCTTTTCTTCGCAGGATATGCATGCTAAAATCAGAAATGGGGAAAATATAAGATATAAGAGTCTACGCATGTTTTTAAAATTTAAAGTTCCAAGTTACCGATGGAATGATTCCGAACAGCGCGATTTTATAGGCTTCTGTGACGTTCGGATTATTCTCGCTTTCTCTAAAATCTATGATATAAGCATTTTTACGGTTGTAGGCGTTGTAAATACCAAATGACCAGCTGGAATTGAATTTCTTATTTTCTTTATCGGGTTCGTAGTTAGCTGACAAATCTAAACGATGATAATTGGGCATCCGATAACCGTTTCGCTCTGTATAATAAAACATGGTAGTTCCATCAATTTGGTATTTTCCACTCGGGAATGTAATTGCGTTACCAGTATTAAAGACGAATGTAGCCCCTAAATTCCAGCTTTTGGATAGCTGATACATCCCAACAACGGAAAGATCATGTGTTCGATCTTGGCGTGCCGCAAACCAATTTCCGTCATTTATGCCTTCGAACTGGCGCTCACTACGTCCAAGTGTATAGGATATCCAACCATTTAATTTTCCTTTATTCTTGCGAACAAGAAACTCAACACCATAGGAACGACCAATACCGAATAGTAATTCACCCTCAAGGTACTTATTAGCCTGTAAGTCCGCTCCATTCCGAAAATCTATCTGATGATCCATAAACTTATAATACGTCTCCACAGAGAGCTCATAAGCATTATTATTAAGATTCCTGAAATACCCTAAGGCAACTTGATCAGCTAATTGCGGTTTAATGTTCAAGCTACTTAATACATATTGATCTGTTGGGAGACTAGAGGTTGTATTGGTAAGTTGATGCAAATTTTGAGCAATTCGATTGTAGCTCGCTTTGATACTGTTTTTCGGGTTTAAAATATAAGCCATCGATGCGCGAGGCTCTATATTAAAATGATGTTTAATGACCTTGTTTCCATAGATTTCTTCAGCACTTACTTCGCCATCAGAATCGAACTTATAAAATGTTCCTGGCCCCATCACCATGAAATCATTCAAGCGTACCCCATAAATCACTGAGAGCTGATCGAATGGTTTCCATTCGTGAGAAACATAGGCGGCAGCTTCAATTCCGGATCGTTTTTCAATATTAATAGAATTCACGGCCGATTCGCTCGTCGCATTAAGACTTGCCGGCAAAACTTGTTGGCGCAATATGTTTAATCCGAATTTCAGCGTATTATTATTGGAAGAATAATACGAAAAATCTTGTTTCAGATTCCAATTTTTAATCTTCGACGCTATTTTAAAGTCCGAGTCATCATTATTGACGTTCACGTTATAGGTGAAATCACTATAAATCAATGTGGTATTGCTGAATAATTTTTCGTTAAAAATATGATTCCAGCGAACGGTAGCTGTGGCATTTCCCCAATCAAATCCAAACAAATCCCCATAACCTAGTTCATCTTTACCAAAATATCCAGAAAGATAAACGGTATTCCTCTCATTCAATTTATAGTTTAACTTGGCATTTAAATCATAAAAATACAGCTTGCTTTTATTTACTGTCTCATCGGGAGAAGCTTTTAAGAACATATCCGCGTAAGTTCTTCTGCCACTCAGCATAAAAGAACTGCGATCTTTCACAATAGGTCCTTCGAGTTTTAAACGCGAGGCTATCAGACCAATGCCTCCCTCTCCCGAGAACTTGCGATTGTTGCCGTCTAACATCGAGATATCCATAACCGAGGAGATGCGGCCTCCGTATTGTGCTGGTATCCCCCCCTTGTACAAGTTAACATCTTTGATAGCATCGGAATTGAAGGTTGAGAAAAAGCCTAATAGATGGGAGGCGTTATATACGGTAGCCTCGTCTAATAAGATCAAGTTTTGATCACCCGCGCCCCCGCGAACGTAGAAATTTGAACTCCCTTCACCTCCGGACGCAACACCGGGTAGCAATTGAATGGTTTTTAGAATATCCTTCTCCCCGAATAAAATCGGTACATTCTTTAATTCCTCCATGGTAAACTTCAAAGTTCCCATTTGTGGGTTTGTAACACTTTCGTTCTGACGCCTTCCGGAAACCACGACTTCTTCAATCGTCGTGGAGTTGTCGGTGAGTTCAAAATTGATTTTTTTATTCGCCGTTACTGAAATTGTCTGCGTAACGCGATTATAGCCGACGTAAGAAACTTCGATGATTTGCTCCCCAGAAGGTATCGTGATGGAATAGAATCCATAGTTATTGGAGTAACTACTCACATTGGCTGCAGGAACTTGAATGAGGGCTCCGATTAATGTTTCTCCCGTATTTGCATCTTTTATTATACCACTTAAGGTGATCTTTTCCTGCCCGTTTGTCAATAAAACGTTCAGCAGCAACAATAAAAATAATGAGCAGTTCTTGAAATTGATCGGCATATAGTGCAGCAGCTTTAGAATAATCCGCATCTAAAATAGAAAAGCCATCTTGTTATTCAAAATGGCTTAGCAAAGTTTAACTTACTATTGATGAATATTTTGTCGTAAAAGAATACCTTGAGTTTCGATTATTTTTTAGTCGGTTCGATTGGCTTATTAAAAACCTCATTGAAAAATGCCATTTGATAATGGATTGATTTGCTCCAATAATCCCAGCTATGTCCGCCGGGCACGCTTAAGTAGCGATGTGGGACATTCATATATTTCAATTTTTCGTGTAATCTCTCGTTCACGCCAAAGAAGAAATCCTCCGTGCCGCAGTCGATAAAGATTTCCAAGGATTTAGGTTGAATTAAATGGGTTAGTTCCATCACGGTGTGTTGATTCCATTTCTCCGGATTCTCAGCATAACTCCCCAATCGACTCGCCATCTCCCAATTATTAGGAAAAGGACGAATATCAACTCCTCCGGCAGTACTTCCTACAGCAGAAAATGTGTCTTGATGACGAATTGCCAAATACATCGCTCCATGCCCCCCCATACTTAAACCTGAAATGCCACGTTTCGTTCTGTCTTTTGCTGTATCGTACTTTCCGTCGATATAGTCGACCAGCTCTTTACTTACAAAGGTTTCATATTGATAATTCTTATTCCCTTCGATATCCCAATACCATGAACTATAACCGCCGTCGGGACATACTACGATAAAGCCATACTGATCAACTAACGTTTTAACCGCCGGGACTTTATTGACCCAATTTGCGTAATCTCCAGAAAACCCATGTAGGAGATACAGTACAGGTAGCTCTCTACCAGCCTTTTCAGGTGAAATAACAACAGTTTTTATACTTTTGCCCATCGCCGCACTTTGAATAGATAGCGTATCGACTTTCGCTGCAAAAGCAAAAGAACAAGTCAAAAGAAGTAAAAGAATAGTAAATTTTATTTTCATGGTTTAGTGATTTTATACTGATAAAGATAAGCATCTAATCCAAATGGACGCTCACAGATGGTGACAAATTTATGGCCTTTCAAATCGAATGCTATCGCTTCTCCCTGAGGTTCAGCCTGATATGCAACCCGCTTGTAGGGCTTCCTCAGTGTCGAAAGTATCGACTCTTTTGGGCTTCTTTCCCAGAAGAATACTTGCGTTAAGTTTTTCATAAGCAGAGCATCTCCAGAACTAGTAATATCGGCGGCAGTGACGAATGTAAATGGCAGTTCTAATAATTTCTTTAAGGTATACTTCCCTTGTCTCTTCTCGAAGATATCTGCGGTATACAGCGTAGAATAAAAGTCTCTTTTACTAATCAAATAAAACCGTTGGTCAATTGGATCGACGAATATAGCTTCCGCATCACGTGCTTTATCTGGAAATTGTAAGGTAAATTCTTGGATTTGCGAAGCGGGTATACGATCCGATAGCTTCCCCGGTTCAAGCGTCGGCTCCTCAAAATAATATAGTTTTATCTCACTACGTTTAGCCTGATTATCACCAATATCGGCCAATAAGATATAGTTTCGTCCAGCATTTTTAATCCATGCGATATCTTCAACATCGACAGCATGAACGCCCTCTAAAAAGAATTCACAATGCAGATTAGCAACACTATCAATTAAAAAAATCCGACCGGTATCTCCGCTATCGTTGTGAACCCAATATTTTCCTGGATATTGCCGTGAAGCAATTACTCCTGATATTTCGCTTAATGCTGGATGGCTCGCTTTACCAAGAATTTGACGGTCAGCCATTATATCTTGTGCATGAGCGGAAATCTCACTAAAGAAGAAAACAAGAACAAGAAGAGAATAAATCAATTTTCGAATCATGAGTATAAATGTAAGAAAAGACAGGTTATTCTATCGCTGAATTGAAATTATTGGTGCTAAAAAAAGCACCTTGGAAAGGTGCTCTCTTAATCTTTTTCGAGTTGACAATTATTTCCCTGACAAGGCATTGATAAAAGCTTGTCTAAATGTGGAATCTTTTTCAGATAGTTCGAATGACTTTTTATAATTATCGACTACTGCAAAAAACTCAGCTGGTTCTCCGGCGGCTTGATCGAAAAACAGCTTGAAATTGTAAGACTTTGATTTGGTTAAATCAACTTTTTCATTATTTGACGAAAATACTAATGGCGAAATAGTGTTAGTTGACATTGCTCCTGTCGCTGGCAATCCATATATATCGCCTACAGCTTTTAGGAAATTATCGGACACGACTCCCAAAGAAGAAATACGCAGGGACCCTACTCTAAAACCTAAGTCATTATCAGGTGTATTCTGTGCCGTTATTCCAGCATCAATATTCTTTAGAACCTCTAATTTAAAACCGACAGTATCATTCTTGTAAAGTGACTTTGCATCATAAATCACCGATGAATCAGTTTGGCTTACTTCATTCATATTGAAATATAAATGTAGTGGCGATCCTTTCGGATCGTTCGTCAGTTGATTTAGCGTACCAGAAGCGTTTCCTTTCGATGAAGCTGTAGAGTCTGTAGCAGAAGCATCGGATTTATTAGCATTTCCACATGCGGCAAAGCCTACAGCGATCGACGCTAACAAGCTATACGTTAATATTTTTTTCATGGTCTATCTTTTTTAATGACAACAGCTTAAATTACGAAAAGTTTCTTATTTGTTGATTAATGCATTATACATAATCTCGACCGGATGATAAGATCTGCGTTGCACCCCGTCTTTAATCTGGTGTCTACAGGAAGTACCTGCCGCTGCAATAAGGTATTCCGAGCTGGTTTTTCTCAAGGTCGGAAACAACACTAATTCAGCTACTTTCTGAGACACTTCGAAATGCTCTTTCTCATAGCCGAATGAACCCGCCATACCACAACAACCGGATGGGATCACCTCTACCTCATAATTTGTTGGAAGGGATAGCAACTGTTTGGTGTAATCAACTAGTTTAAATGCTTTTTGATAACAGTGACCATGTAATTTTATTTTCTGGGCATCAGCAGTAAATTGCTCTGGATGAATTCTACCCGCCTTTATTTCTTGCACTAGAAACTCATCGACCATGAGTGCATTTTTTGCAAGATTTTCCGCTGCAGCTTTGCGTTCCGGATCAACAAGATCGACATACTCGTCGCGGAAGGTAATAATGGCGGAAGGCTCAATCCCTAATAATGGCGTGTCTTCGGAAATTAAATTTGCTAACATAGACACATTCTTGTTCGCTAAAGCCTTTGCTTTCTTTACAAATCCTTTCGAAAGAAAGGTTCTTCCACTCTCTAAATGCTTTGGAACAACAACTTCATATCCCAGCGCAGTCAATAATTTATAAGCCGTTATACCGATCTCTGTGTCATTATACTCTGTAAATTCATCACTGAAAAGATATACTTTTCTTTTTTGCTTAGCCGTGTTTTGTTTATTTATCCAGGCGCTCAACGTTGTACCATGAACTTTTGGTAAGGAACGATTCGGCGCAAATCCAACGATAGACTTGATCAAGCCTGACGTAATTTGGTTTGTTGCAAAGAAATTATAGACCGGAGCAATATAGGATCCTAATTTCTGCGATTGCGTAAAATTAGCGATCAATTTTGATCGGAAGCTACTGCCATTAGCGTCATAATAGTGTTGTAGGAATTCAGCTTTCATTTTCGCAATATCCACACTCGAAGGACACTCTGTTTTACAACCCTTACAACTCAAGCATAAATCCATGACTTCTTTTAGTTCCTCGTGATCAAAGCGATTCTGCTTATTTGAATTCGTTAAGAATTGACGTAGCATATTTGCTCTCGCACGCGTCGTATCCTTTTCATCGCGGGTCGCCATAAATGACGGACACATGGTGCCACCGGTGATTTCTGTCTTTCTACAATCGCCCGAGCCTGAACATTTTTCCGCTAAACGAAGTATACTTTCATTCTTGTTGAAATCAAAATAGGTTGGAATATCTTTACCATCGCGAACCGTATCGTAACGAAGATGTGTATCCATTGGCGGAGTATCCACAATCTTTTTGGCATTGAATATATGATGCGGATCAAATGCTTGCTTCACCTGTAGCAATAGTTGATAAACTTGCTCACCCAGCACTTTGCCAATAAACTCACCTCGCAAACGGCCATCTCCGTGTTCTCCACTTAAAGAGCCATTGTATTTCAATACTAAATCCGTCGTTTTCTCTAATATTGAGCGAAATTGGCGCTTTCCTTCTGATGATTTCAAATTGATGAATGGTTCGATATGCAGCTCTCCCGCTCCTGCATGCGCGTAATAAGAGGCGTGCACACCTTCTTCAGCTAAGAGCTTTTGAATATCGGCCACGTAATCCGGTAAATCCTCCGGGGAGACCGCACAGTCTTCGATTAAATTTACCGGTTGATTATCGCCGGGTAGATTTCTAATCAAGCCTAATCCAGCCTTCCGCACATCCCAAACTAAATTGGTCTGTTCTACACCTGTAATTAAAGGATATGCATAGCCTAAGTTCGACTGTTGTAGCGCTTGTTTTAGCGCCTCTGCCCTAACTTCAATTTCTGCCAAGGTATTTGCTCGGAATTCCACAATCAACAAGGCCTGTGGATCCCCTTCTATAAAAAAACGATTATATTGATAGGTTGGATGACCTACAGTGAAGTCTAAAATATACTTATCAACTAACTCCGATGCTTCCGGATGATGTTTTAAAGCGAGGGCATTCCCTCGCATACATTCCACCATATCATTGAAATGCACACATAATAAACCGATTTCCTTTGGAGGAAGATCCAAGAGCTTAATTTTCGCTTCCGTGATAATACCAATCGTCCCCTCTGATCCTGCCAGCAAACGGCAAAAATTAAAAGGTTGACTACTATCCATCAACATATCTAAGGCATATCCAGTATTGCGACGTGTAATCTCACTCTTTGGATAGCCCGCAAGAATGGCTTCCCGATTAGCTTGATCAGTCAGTATATCATTTATTTTTCGATAAATCTCGCCTTCCCGAGTTTGCAGGGTAAGCTTGTTAAAGAATTCGCTATCAGACAAATCTTTAAACTCGACCAATTGGGCGTCATCCAGTAAGACCTTAGCTGCTAATAAGTTATGTCGTGTATCTCCCCAAACTATCGAATGCAGTCCGGAGGAATTATTTCCTATCATGCCCCCAATCATCGCTCTACTCGCCGTGGATGTTTCGGGACCAAACATTAAACCCAATGGCTTCAAGTATGCGTTTAAATCATCACGAATCACACCAGGTTGAACCCTCGCCCATTTCTCCTCAACGTTAACCTCCAAGATTTGATTGAAAAATCGGGAGACATCGAGTACAATACCCGCTCCCACAACCTGCCCGGCAAGCGAAGTCCCAGCCGTACGCGGTATCAAAGTAATTTGATTCGCCTTGGCGTAGGCAATCAAAGTTTGTAGGTCTTCGATATGCTGAGGAATACAAACTGCCAACGGCATTTCTTGATAAACAGAAGCATCCGTAGAATATGCTAAGCGCATCGTTTGATGTTCTACATTGGTAGGATCAAAATATAAATCCCCCGATAGGGATTTTGATAAGGATTTTAAACTTGAAATTTCCGACACGATTGTATAGATTGAAATCACTAAATTACGCAATATTCAATAAAATAATCCGCATTTTTTAGGTTTTCTGTAGTTTTTTATCTTTTATTAAGCATTATTAAAACAACAACACGCATAATAACGCAAAAACTAATTAACCATTGGAAAACGATTGAAATTATGAATATAAACTATGAAATTTTTATTTGTATCTTAGCTCATACCGACACAGAAACCTGTTACATCCAACAAAAAGATTCTCCTCCAATATTGATTAAAAAATGAATTTTATTCATTAATAAATATATTAATTTGAATTTTATTCGGAATTAACGATATTTGCGCGATATGGCAAAACTAGAATACTCCTTAGACCAAATTGATCTTCAAATTTTGAGGATTATGCAAGACAATGCGCGCACCAACAACGCGGATATCGCACGTGAATTAGGTATGGCTCCTTCCGCAATTCTAGAGCGCGTTAAGAAGTTAGAACAGAAAGATGTTATTCTTCAATACAATGCACGTATCAATCCCGCTGCACTCGATCAAAAAATGCTTTCTTTTATTTTCATTAAGACTCAAGATATTATCGGAGTTCAGAAAGTGGGCTTGTTGCTTGCTGAAATTCCTGATGTACTTGAGGTGCACGACATCGCGGGTGAGGATGGTTATTTAATCAAAGTGAGAACAAATGATTCAGCAGGTCTTGTGGATCTAATGCGCAATACGCTAAGTAAGATTGAAGGTATCATTTCTACACGGACGACCATCGTCTTAGAAACGGTAAAAGAAGACAATAAATTAGTGATTCCTACAAAGGAATAAGAATACAATGGTTAAAGATACAAATACCCCTGCAGCAAGCACCATTATTTTTGCTTACGCTGTTGTTTATGTGGTTTGGGGTTCCACATTCTTTTTTATTGAAAAAGCACTCCATGCATTTCCACCGTTTGTGCTAGGCTCTATCCGCTTCATTATCGCGGGCACGCTGTTAATGGGGTATTGCTATTTCAAAGGATATAAAATCTATATTAAAAAAGCTGTAAAAGATGCTGCTTTTGTTGGTTTTTTATTGCTTTTCGTTGATATGGCTGCGATTATCTGGTCAGAGCAATATATTTCGAGTGCTATCGTTTCAATCTTATCTGCTGCGACAGCTATCTGGTTTATTATTTTGGATAAGCCGAAATGGAAAGAAAACTTCTCAAGCATCACAACAATCCTAGGCTTAGTTCTTGGCTTTATGGGAGTAATTATGCTCTTCGCCGAGCAAATATTTGGTCCAGCGTCTGCCAGCACCGAAAGTGAGAATAAGTTAACAGCGATGATTGTGTTAACCTTAGGTACAATTGGCTGGACAGTAGGTTCACTATGGTCTAAATACAGTAAAGAACGTTCAAAAGCTAGTATCAAAGACACCGCCGAACAATCTCCAGTGAAAGAAGAAGACCTAAACGTAATGGTGAAGACCGCTTGGCAAATGGTAGTAGCTGGAACCGCTTTTACAACAGTAGCTCTGTTAAATGGTGAATATAGCAGCTTCGATCCGTCGAGTGTTTCCATTGAATATTGGGGTGCTATGGTTTATCTCGCTTTAATGGGCTCCATATTAGCGTTCAGCTGCTATATTTACTTGCTTCAGGTTCGTCCGGCAACGGAAGTCAGCACCTATGCTTATGTTAATCCTATTGTAGCATTGATCCTAGTCCACTTCTTCACCGAGCATGAAGTCACCAAAATGCAGATTATTGGTCTAGCAGTTGTACTATTCTCGGTTTTACTTATGAATTGGAATCTATATCAAGACAGTAGTCTGCTAAGAAATTATAAGCGTAGAAGAAAGATTAAGAAGCTTCGTCATATGGCTCCTAAATCAAGTATCCCACGTATAGTGGAAGTCGCGGAATTTGGTAAAAAGAAACCTAAAAAGGAGACGGAGAATAAAGATCGACCGACAGATACCGTAAATCCAGAAGACAATATTTAATAATAAAAGCGTCTTGAATACATCAAGACGCTTTTATTATATCGTTACATCAATAAGGATTACAAGCCAATACTTGTATTATGATGAATCACAGCATTCTTCTTCACGACGATAATACCGTCTACAACAGCATACTGTTCAAAATCGCCATCCGGTAAGTGTTTACCACCTTTGATTCTTACATCATTTCCTATACGACAATTCTTATCCAAAATCGCATTTTCGATATAACAACGTTCACCGACTCCAATTGGAGGAGGTTGCTGAGAATTCGTCATTTCGAGAACATCCGTTAGTTCTTCATAATAGTCCGAACCCATCATATAGGTCATCTTGATGACGGTGCCCGCCCCTACTCTGGAACGAATTCCCATAACCGAGCGATGGATTTTATCGGCTAATATAATACAGCCGTCGGAAACAATGACATGGTTTAAAGTCGTCCCTGAAACTTTCGACGGAGGTAACATGCGTGCTCTCGTATACACCGTTTCTCCAAATAAGTTGAATGCAGGAATATCATCTGTTAGACCGATATTCGCTTCAAAGAAAGATGATATCGTCCCAATATCTGTCCAGTAACTATCATATTGATAGCTAAGAATTTTAACATTGCCGATCGCATCAGGAATAATCTCTTTACCAAAGTCCATTCCCTTGTTTTCTGCAAGAAGTTTTTTCATGACACCTTTAGAAAACACATAAATGCCCATCGAAGCTAAGTAG
This sequence comes from Sphingobacterium sp., assembly GCA_040394915.1. Classification (GTDB taxonomy): domain Bacteria; phylum Bacteroidota; class Bacteroidia; order Sphingobacteriales; family Sphingobacteriaceae; genus Sphingobacterium. The sequence goes on along the minus strand of JBEBRI010000039.1, from coordinate 9,422 downwards.
TTTCTTCCCTGTCTTTCTAACTCCTCGGGAACTTCGGAAGTCCAATCAGGCAGCAAATCTTTGGTGGGCTTCTCGATAAACGACGATACTTCGCCATTTTCATCAGATTTCAAAATACCAAAACCTGTTGCTTCCTTCCCTGTGACTGGGATTGTTGCAATCGTGATATCACCACCACCCTGAACATGATAATCGACCATGGCAGAGTAATCCATTTGGTATAATTGATCACCAGATAGGATAAGCACATAATCGTAATCCACATTGACTAAGTTCTTCTGCGTTCGGCGAACAGCATCTGCGGTTCCTTCAAACCAGCTATCGCCCTCACTTGTCTGTTCAGCAGCAAGAATATCTACAAAGCCTTTACTGAAAATACTAAAGTTGTAGGAATTCTTAATGTGCTTGTTTAATGACGCGGAATTGAATTGCGTAAGAACAAAAATCTTATTGTAACCCGAGTTCAGACAGTTGGAAATCGGAATATCCACCAATCTATACTTTCCAGCGATAGGAACTGCAGGTTTTGACCGCTGATCGGTCAGAGGATAGAGACGTGTTCCACGACCTCCTCCTAATACAATTGAAACAACTTTGTGCGCCATATCATCTAAGTAATTGGTTATATAAGTCAATATATTTTTGAGCAGATTGATGCCAGGAAAAGTCCAGTTCCATAGCTTTCTCTCTTATTTGATCAAATTGCTCCTTGTTAGAAATAAATGCTAAGGCCCGCGAAACCGCAGCTGTAGCCTGAGTAGAATCGACCTCGTCGAACACGAAGCCATAGCCAGCATCCTCCACATCAATTACCGTATCCTTTAATCCGCCAATTTTACGAACAATAGGAATGGTACCGTATTTCAATGCATAAAGTTGATTTAAGCCGCATGGCTCTACTCTGGAAGGCATAATTAATAAATCCGACGCAGCATAAACCTGATGCGCCAGCCCCTCATTATAACCAAAGAATGCTGCCAATCGACCTTTAAAACGCGGCAATAATGCAGCAATACTATTTTGGATTGTTGCATCTCCAGAGCCAAGTATAAAAATATTCAGGGCTTCTTTAGAGTTACCCAAGAGATCTTCAATGATATCCGCTAAAATATCAGCACCCTTCTCGGTTGCAAATCGTCCAATAAAGCTTAAAAGAGGCAAAGCTGGATCCAAACCATATTGAGTAGATAAAATCTTTTTGTTGGCGAGCTTTCCTTCGTCAACTTGCGCTATTCCATAATTCTCTATGATTAGTTGGTCTGCGACAGGATCCCAATAAGCCGTATCAATACCATTTACAATACCATGTGATTTAGCCCGTTCGTCATAAAACAGTGCTTGCAAACCGTTCGCTTCTTTATATAATTCTTCCAAGTACCCTGCGGATACTGTCGTGTAAGCATCGCAACATTTTATCGCCGTAGCTAAAGGGTTGATGACACCGTCCCAATCCAATAATCCCCATTTCCAAGTATCAAATGCTGGAAGCAAGATACCCTTGCTCCAACTCATCCAACCTTGATATTGTCCGTTATGAACAGTGAAAACGGTTCGAACATCCGCTAAGGATCGATATTCATTTGTAAAACGAATAAGAAAGGGCAATAAACCCACATGATGATCATGGCAATGAAGCACATCTGGACGAATATTATTCGTCTTTAGGTAATGCAAAACCGCATGCTGGAACGCAATCCATTGTTCCGCTTCATCAGGGTAACAATAGACTTCTTCGCGATCCAACACGCCAGGAATTCGTATTAAGTACAATGGAAAACCTAAACTATCCTCACTTTCACGCAACACCTCATAGGATAATAAAGAAGAACCTTGGTGAAACTCACCTTTTGCAACACTCTCCAATTGATGATCCTGTGTAAATTTGCGATCAAAAAAAGGCATTATCACAGAGGCATCAATACCTAACTGGCAGAGGTATTTCGGCAATGAACCGACTACATCTGCTAATCCGCCAACTTTAGCAACTGGAAAACACTCGACACTAAGATGAATAACTTGCATAACTTATAAAACACGTTTAAAAACTAAGCCCGCCAAAGGTGGGACATCTAACACGATAGACTGTTTTTGATTCATCCAATAAACCGATTCTGTTGCTACCTTTTTCTTTACAGCGACAGCACTACCGTTATATTTCGCATCGTCAGAATTTAAAACAAGTTCCCAATTGCCTTCATGCGGAGCTCCGATCCTGAAATTCCGACGTACAACAGGTGTTAGATTTAACACAATGAGCAAATCGTTCTCCTCATCGTGCCCTTTTCGAGCATAAACAAAGAGACTATTCGCATGATCAGCCATCTCAATCCAAGAAAATCCTTCTGGACTAAAAGCCTTTTCGTACAACGCTGGATGATTTTTATAAACAGCGTTCAAATCCGACACAAATTTCTTTAAACCTAAATGGGGTTTAAACTGCAAGAGATGCCAATCTAAAGATTGGTTGACATTCCATTCCGATGTTTGCCCAAATTCACCGCCCATAAACAGCAATTTGCTGCCACTGAAGGTGAACATATATAGATAAAGTGACCTTAAGTTAGCAAACTTTTGCCACTCATCCCCAGGCATTTTATAGATTAATGATTGCTTACCATACACGACCTCATCGTGTGAGAGTGGCAGCATAAAATTCTCGGTAAAAGCATAAACACCGGCAAAAGTCATCTTATCATGATGATACGCTCTGTTGACAGGATCCTCCTTGAAATAGCTCAAGGTATCATGCATCCAGCCCATCATCCATTTCATTCCAAATCCTAAACCGTTGTTAAAAGTTGCCCGACTGACGCCTGGCCAAGAGGTCGATTCTTCGGCAATCGTTTGGGTATTCGGAAAATACTTATAAACGGCTTCGTTTAACTCCTTTAAAAAGCTAACTGCTTCTAAATTCTCGTTGCCACCGAACTCATTTGGAATCCATTCACCTTGCTTTCTCGAGTAATCCAAGTAAAGCATTGAAGCGACGGCATCAACACGTAAACCATCAACATGGTAACGATCCAGCCAAAAAAATGCATTACTGATTAAGAACGATTTGACTTCATTTCGTCCGTAATTAAAAATATAAGATTGCCAGTCAGGATGAAATCCCTTCTTCGGATCAGCATGTTCAAATAAGTGTGTCCCATCAAATCGATACAATCCATGCGCATCTCCCGGAAAATGCGAAGGCACCCAATCTAACAACACTCCAATTCCTGCTTGATGCAATGCATCAATTAGCCCCATCAGTTGCTGAGGACTTCCATATCGAGAACTCGCCGCGAAATAGCCGGTGATCTGATAACCCCAAGACGGATAGTAGGGATGCTCCATAACCGGCATAAACTCTACGTGTGTAAATCCCATTTCCTGCACATAAGGTACAAGCCGTTCAGCAATTTCCAGGTAGCTAAAAAAACGATCTGGATGATTGGGATCACGCATCCAAGAGCCTAAATGCATTTCATAAACCGAATATGGTCGATCCAATGCATTTGTTTCTCTCCGATTGTACATCCATTCCGAATCCGTCCATTTATACCAAGTCGTTGCAACTATCGAAGCCGTACTTGGAGGAATTTCCGTATGTAATGCGAAAGGATCTGATTTCTCTAAACGTTCCCCTTGGTTCGTCAAAATATGGTATTTATAGACTTCCCCGTTTTGCAGGTTAGGAATAAATCCTTCCCAAATGCCACTGCTATCCCAACGTACATGTAGTTGATGAGAATAAGGATTCCAGCCATTAAAATTTCCGATCACCGATACTTCCTTCGCATTAGGAGCCCATACCGCAAAGTATACTCCAACCTGCCCATTGATCGTTAACTCATGAGAACCAAATTTCTCATAGAGCTTATAGTGCCTCCCTGCTCTAAATAATGAAACATCAAAATCCGACAGTAAGCTATGTACTTGAACCGCTTCACTCATTATTAGGTTGTTTAAGAAATGAATTCTTTATTGAATTGTAATCTTTTTGAAATCACGGTCTAATTGTACGTATGACAGTCCTTCTGTATCATTCTTCAATTCCACGCGCAAGCCATCAACAATGATATTGCTCGGCGTAAAAGGTAAACCAATTAGGTATAAATCAAATGTTGAATAGTTAGGTGTATAAAGCCCATGTTCGCCTTGACGGATACTAACTCCGTTACTTCGCCCTTCGGCTATAAAATGTTTATCTATATAAACGTCTTGTTCGTATGCAAAAGTATCGCCGTGATCAGAATAAACATATGAATCACAGCTATCTTCTGAAAAGTAATAGTTCAACCGAAGCGATTCAATCTTTTGCTCGCCCGTATATTGCATGACAGGGAATTCGGGAATAATGGCACCTCCGCGAACGAAGAAAGGCATCTCATCCAACGGCGTATCGATTGTATGTTCCTGCGAGCCCGCGTACACCTTATTGTTGAAGTAATAATACCAAATTCCTTCCGGCAGATAAACAATTTTACTCGTTTGACCTGGATGTAATACAGGCGAAACTAAAAGATGATCTCCAAAAGCAAATTCCTCTTCACGTTGCAAATTCTTCGCAATATGCTGCTCTAGCAGAGCGATCGGTCGTAGAATAGGATCACCATATTTATGTTGCTGCCAGAATACACTGTAGATGTAAGGCAGTAATTTATAGCGTAGTTCAATAAATTTCTTACAAATTGCTTCCCACTCCGGGCCAAAGCTCCATGGTTCACGATCGCGGGTATCACCGGCAGAGTGCACACGCATAAATGGTGAAAAGACACCGAATTGCATCCACCTGGTGTATAATTCTCCATCCGGTTCGCCAGTGAACCCCCCAATATCTGTACCGCAGAACGACATCCCGGAAACAGATAAGCGTTGTAATTGGAGCGTACCGATGCGTAAATGCTCCCAAGTCGCAATGTTATCACCGGTCCATACCGAAGAGTAACGTTGTGTTCCGGCGTAAGCCGCTCGCGTAATGGTAAATGGTCGCTTATTACGATATAACTTCTTTAAACCATCATATGTTGCGCGAACCATTTGCATTCCATATACATTATGTGCCTTTCGATGCGAACCCCGATGTCCATCGAATTGATGTCTGACATCATCAGGGAATGTTCCGCGACCAAAAACAGCAGGCTCATTCATGTCATTCCAAAAACCGGCAACACCATCATCAACTAAACCTTTGTAGAGGGTGCCCCACCATTCGCGAACCTCCGGATTCGTAAAATCTGGAAACTGACAGCGTCCAGGCCATACAAAACCTTCCATAAAATAATCGTCCCCTCTCCTACAGAAATAGTTGTTTTCCTTCCCTTGTTTGAATACCCAATATTGATCATCAACCTTAATTCCTGGATCAATCATCACGACTGTTTTAAATCCATCGGCGGCTAAATCAGCAATCATTTTTTTAGGATCCGGAAAATAACGTTTATTCCAAGTGAAACAACGATATCCATCCATGTAATCGATATCCAAATAGAGTGCATCACACGGAATTTCGCGATTTCTAAACTCTGTCGCAACATCCCTTACCTTTTTCTCCGGATAGTAACTCCAACGACATTGATGATACCCTATACCCCACAAGGGTGGCATATAATGCGTTCCTGTAATGCTATGATAACGTTTTACAACGTCAATCATTTTTGGACCATGGATGTAATAGTATTGTAACTCGCCACCTTCCGACCAAAAACTAGTTTGATTATGATGCTCTGCAGCAAAGTCAAAAAACGTTTTAAAGGTATTATCAAAAAATATCCCGTAAGCGTCACCTTGTGTTACGCCAATATAAAATGGAATAGTTTTATATAAAGGATCTTGATTAAAAGCATAAGAATACGTGTCTGAATTCCAATTGCGAACCCTTCGACCCCGCAAATTCAAATTGGTCGCTTTATCACCTAAACCGAAAAATACCTCATCTTCTTGCGCTTCTTTCGTACAATAAACATAGTAGCCTCCGAAATCAACATTTTCTTCCCAGTGCATCGGGGCAAAATCCGCATTTAACACCTTCTCCTCGGCACTTCCAAAGGAAATATAAAAATTATCCTTCTGAATGAAACAGGTAACCGCATTGGTCTTTACTTTATAATGTGTATCAGACTCTTCCAATACATAATTGACATACTCATCTGGTTTTTTACTGATTGCATAGGAGAAATCAGCTAGAAAAACACCTTCTGGTGCCAGGCGAACGCGAATAATCTCTTCCGAGACCACCAGCACCTCCACCTTAGCGCGTCCATCTGTAAAATAAAATACATTACGATCTTGGGAAAACCCCTTCACCGCGGTTAAATATTGCTTTTCAATTCTTGGCAAATCAAGAACAGGATTGTTCACATGTTGCATTCCGTCTTCTAGAACCTCAGGAATAGGAATGATTTCGTTTGCAATACCCTCTTTTTTGGTTGTATCAGCCATGTTATATTAGTTCAAGTTGGAGATATTAACAGTTTTTTGTTCGACTTAAATTACGATATATTTTAGAAAAAGCAATATCGCCAATAGAAATCTTTTGAATATCTCAAAAAAAGAGCAACTCAAAGACACAATTACAAGAAGATTTCGTTAAGGATTTGTGAAGGAAACATTTGACATATAAAATACATAAAAATGTTTACCTTTGTAAGCCTTATTAAATTCTAGCCCCAGTAAGGCTAGAGGGTCTAATATTGTCATTATTTTTTAGAATGAAATTATCACAATTCAACTTTAATCTACCTGAATCTTTACTCGCTTCCGAACCCTCTGAACAAAGAGACGAATCGCGTCTTATGGTATTACACCGTGACAGTGGAAAAATTGAGCACAAAATCTTCAAGGATGTTTTAGATTATTTTGATGATAAAGATGTAATGATCTTAAATAACACCAAAGTATTCCCTGCCCGTATGTACGGAAACAAGGAAAAAACAGGTGCTACGATTGAAGTATTCTTATTACGCGAGTTAAACAAAGAGCTTCGCTTATGGGATGTTTTAGTTGACCCGGCTCGTAAAATCCGTGTTGGAAATAAACTCTATTTTGGTGATGACGATCTACTTGTTGCTGAAGTTGTAGATAATACAACCTCTAGAGGCCGTACAATCCGTTTCTTATTTGATGGTACGGATGAAGAGTTCCGCAAAAACATTGAAATTCTTGGAGAAACTCCACTTCCTAAATACATTAAACGTAAAGCTACACCTGAAGATAAGTTCCGCTATCAAACGATCTATGCGAAAAATGAAGGTGCTGTCGCTGCCCCAACGGCTGGCCTACACTTCTCCAGAGAGTTGATGAAACGTTTAGAGTTGAAAGGCGTTGAATTTGCTGAAGTAACATTACACGTTGGTTTAGGAACATTCCGTACTGTGGAAGTTGAAGATTTAACCAAACATAAGATGGATTCCGAGCAATTCATCATTACTGATGAAGCAGCAAATTTGGTGAATAAAGGGATTGATGCAAAACGCAGAATTTGTGCAGTTGGTACCACGTCAATGCGCGCTATTGAATCATCTGTATCGGCTGATAGACACTTGAAAGCAGCAAACGACTGGACAAGTAAGTTTATCTACCCACCTTACGATTTTAGTATTGCGAATTCGATGATCACGAACTTCCACACGCCTCAATCCACACTATTAGTGATGATTGCTGCTTTTGCTGGATACGAAAACACGATGAACGCATACGAAGTAGCCGTAAAAGAAAAATACCGCTTCTACTCTTACGGTGATGCAATGTTAATCATCTAATGATTTGCATAAAAGATAAATAAAAGGAGGCCAATGCCTCCTTTTTTATTTTCTACTAGATATCTTTGTGAGCTATGAGCAATAACTTCGCAATCATTGTAGCTGCTGGTACGGGTTCACGTATGGCGAGCAATCTTCCTAAGCAATTCATGCTGTTGGATGGAAAACCTATCCTAATGCATACTATTGCCAAGTTTTCCAAAGCCGATATCCATGCAAAAATAATTGTTGTGCTATCGGAAGGTATGAAGAACTATTGGGAAGAGCTATGTCTCGAATACCATTTTGACATTCCACATGCGATATGTAATGGCGGAAACAGCCGATTTCAAAGTGTAAAAAATGCCACGTCCTTTATCGAATCGCACTATAAACTTACGGAAAATGATGTTATCGCTGTCCATGATGCGGCTAGACCCTTAGTCAGCAGCAGCTTGATAGAACAATTATTTCAGGCTTGCCATAGCCAACAAGCCGCCCTCATTCCTGCAGTACAAAGCAGCAATTCGGTTCGTTTGGGGAATCGAGAAGAAAGTAAATCGATTGATAGAAATGAGGTTTGGCTGGTTCAGACACCTCAGGTTTTTGAGGCAACCCTATTCCAAAGGGCTTACCAACAAGCCGAAGACAGCAACTTTACCGATGATGCTTCTGTAATAGAAAAAATGAGCAACAGCATAACCATCATACCCGGAGATTATAAGAATATTAAAATCACCTTTCCTGAAGATATCGCTATTGCTCAGTATTACTTAAACAGTTCTAACTAAGAACTTTTAAGCATTTCCTCGTATAATTCTTAATAAGACCACAATAATTGCAATTACCAATAAAATGTGGATAATACCACCTGTCGCGTAGCCACCGAAAAAGCTAATGGCCCAAATAATTACTAAAATTACAGCGATTAAATACAAAATATTTCCCATAGTAGTAAAGTTTTGATTTGTTATAAATTAATTAAACATATTATCAACTCTCTAACAACTTGGGAGTTAAAAGGTTTGCAAAGGAAGTGATTTTAGTCATCGGGTTTTCGCACTGAATAAGATAACTTACTGATAATCTTAGCCATATATTTAAAATATATCAGCAAGAATTATTATTGTAAAACAAAAAACACAAAGGCTAAAGCAATGAATTTGAAGCGCTATAATTTGTCTTCTCTTTTCTAGCGTGCTTTTGCAGCCGGAAAAGACAAGTTAATCTACGTCGATAACCAAATTATCAAAAGCGACATAAATGTCGTCAGGTAGCTCCTTTTGTATATCCTGATGCTTTCCAAACCGATGACTTATATGGGTAAAATAAGTCTTTTCTGGTGCTATACGCTTCGCCACCTCCAGCGCTTCTTCCAAGGTTAAATGCGAAATATGGGGTTCTTTCTGTAAAGCATTCAACACTAAAACTTTCACACCAGCTAGTAATTCGAATGATTCCTCAGAAATCGTCTTGGCATCGGTTATATATGCAAAATCTCCAATCCGAAATCCAAGTACCGGCATCTTAAAATGCATCACCTCGATCGGCATGATCGACTCGCCATAGAGCTCAAAGGCTTGTGCTGCGTGGATCTCTTCCAATTCCAACTGAGGAACGCCAGGATATCTATACTCGCTAAAGGCATAGTAGAATTCCTTTCTTAATGCATCGTGCGCCGCTTTGTTTGCGTAAATA
>JBEBRI010000038.1:0-28015 GCA_040394915.1 Sphingobacterium sp. | reverse complement strand
TACAAAAAATACAAAGGAGGGAACCAATGAATAAAGATAAAAAAAATGATAAGACTGCCAATTGGAAGAGGCAAAAAGACTTGGAGCAAGCCTGTTCTGAAGGATAAAATGCTGACTAAAAATATCCTTAAAAAAAGAAAGGTACCGACTATATTGTCGATACCTCCGATGAACTATAAATCTAAACTATTTGGAGTAGTCTTTCAAAATTTCGACAACTGATGTGTTGCCTTGGAACGTAGCATGATCTAAAGGAGATTTTCCACTTTGATCTTGAATACTTCTATCTGCTCCGTTTTCCATTAATAACTGTACCATTTCGGCTTTTCCGAATGTTGCTGCAAATGTCAAGGCTGTAGCGCCCGCAAGGTTTTGCTTATTGATATCTGCTTTGTGCATCAAAAGTAAAGCGGTCATCTCTAAATTACCTTTAAAAACCGCGCCCATTAATGCTGTATTACCACTTTTATCTTGCAATTCGATATTTGCGCCATTTTGTAACAAGAAAACAACAGCGTCTTTACTACCATTGTAAACGGCAAGTGTTAAGGGGCTAAATCCACGCGCATTACTGCTATCGATATTTACGCCAGCCTTCACATAATTTGCAAGTTCATTTACATTATTTGAACGTGCTGCTGAAAATATATCTTGAGCTTTGACATTCATTACAAATGCAAGCATAACAGTCACTAATATTCCTAACTTTTTCATTGATGATTCATTTAGATAAAGCGCCTATTTTGCAAGGCGCTACTTTCAATTCTTACTTAATAAACTCTTGGATATCGCTTTTCTTCAAATTTGTTGCTTGCAATAAGCGCATGCCATATTGTTGGTCAGCCTGATAAAAATGAGCAATCATCTTCTTCACGATAACTTTGTTCTTCACAGCATTCAACGCACCAGACAAGTTTTTAATCAAGTTGTCTTGATCTTTCTTCGAAAAGGATTGATATAGATCTCCAGCTTGAGCGAAGTTGTTCTCCTTATCAATTACCTGTTGGGTCGTTGTAGTTCCTGCTGGGAATACCGATTTAGAATATTTAAACTTTGTATCCTCTTTTACCTCGGGCACATTTGTAGATGGTTGGTAATTGACATCGCCTTTTTGTGCACGGATAGACATGTAGCCATCGGCATTATAAGTTTTCACTGGCGCATTTTTCGGACTATTCACAGGAATCTGTTGAAAGTTTCCAGTTAAACGGTGACGTTGCGTATCGAAGTACGAAAATAGACGTCCTTGTAATAATTTGTCTTCCGATGGTTCAATTCCAGGAACTAGTGTTGCTGGCGAAAAGGCAGCTTGCTCAACATCTTGAAAATAGTTATCAGGATTTTGGTTTAAGGTCATTGTTCCTACTAATACAGGCTTGATTAAGCTTTCAGGCCATACCTTCGTCACATCAACAGGATTGAAATCCAATTTCTCGAAATCTTCTTTCTTTAGAAACTGTACATATAAATCCCATTGTGGGAAATTACCCGCTTCGATCGCTTGATATAAATCTAAAGTAGCATGTTCTATTTGAGATGCCTGAATTTGCGCAGCTTCTTCAACAGTTAGATTACGCTCACCTTGTTTTGGCTTCCATGAATACTTTACATAAGTCACTTCACCTTTTTCATTTACCCATTTATAAGCATGTACGCCTGAACCTACCATTTCACGGTAGTTAGCTGGAATTCCGTAGTCAGAAAATAACCAAGTCAGCATATGTGTTGACTCAGGCACGTTTGAAAAGAAATCAAATACACGATTTGGATCCGATGCACCATTGGTTAACGGAGATGGTTTAAACGCATGAACCATATCTGGAAACTTTATCGCATCACGGATAAAGAATACCGGCAAGTTATTACCGACCATATCATAATTACCTTGTTCGGTATAAAATTTTACAGCGAATCCACGTGGGTCACGATACGTTTCTGGAGAGCCAGCTTGGTGCGTTACTGTTGAAAATCGAACAAATAGTGGCGTTTTCTTTCCCGCTTCACCTAAAAATTGCGCCATCGTTACGTCTGAGAAATCTGCGGCAGCCACAAATTCTCCATATGCTCCGGCACCTCTTGCATGTACTACACGCTCTGGAATACGTTCTCTATCAAATGCTGCTAGCTTTTCTATCAAATGGATATCCTCTAATAGCACTTGACCATTATTTCCAATAGTCTTAGAGTTCTGATTGTCGCCAACTGGAGCACCCGAATTTGTTGTAATCGTTTGTGCGTTTAATCCTAAGGATAGTAAGCTTAGAGCAAGTACAGATAGTTTCTTCATGTTAATCAATGTATGTTTAAAAATTTCGATGTGCGAAAATAGCGAGGATTATTCGTTAAACAAATCTGAAAATATCTACCTTTGATTAGATAAAATCTAATACATGAATATTCAACAACTGCAATATATCGTTGCTGTCGATGAACATCGGCACTTTCTCAAAGCTTCAGAAGCCTGCTTTATTACTCCTGCAACGCTGAGTATGATGATTAAGAAATTAGAGCAAGAGCTAGACGTTGTCATCTTTGATCGAAGTCGACAACCTGTTGTTCCCACCGATATTGGACAGGCGATTATTGAAAAAGCGAGAAACGTGCTCTACCATGTTAAAGAGTTGGAACAAACGGCGAAGAACTCGACGAGCGATATTAGTGGTGACGTGCGCATCGGAATCATACCGACTTTAGCGCCCTATCTATCTCATCTAATACTACCTCCGCTAATGGCAAAATATCCGCTTTTAAAGATTCGCCTTTTTGAATGGAACACTAAGCAGATCGTCGAAGCATTGAAACACGACCGACTGGATATCGGTTTGGCAGCTACCCCCCTACACCTGCATGATATTCAAGAACAGCCGCTATTCAATGAGCAACTATTGGTCTATAGCGCAGAAAAACAAGCCAAAAAGAAACGTTACGTGACACCAAAAGACCTCAATTTGCAAAGGTTGTGGCTGTTAGAGGAAGACCATTGCTTACGTTCGCAGGTCGCCAATTTATGTTCGCTAAAAAGAAAGTACGCGGAGGATGGGCAATTGGATTTTGAAGCTGGGAGTATCGAGACTTTATTAAATATGGTCGCTATTAACGACGGTCTAACAATTTTGCCAGAGTTGGCGGTTCATACCATTTCCGAAGAACGCAAAGACCATATTGTCTATTTTAAAGATCCAACGCCTGTACGACAGATCAGCTTACTTACTTATCGACAATTTATTAAAGAAAAACTCATCGTAGCATTAGCGCAAGTCATTAAAGAAACTATCGAACCCTTATTATTAAAAAATAAAGGCAAGCAGCTTATTGTCGAAATATAAGCAAAGCGCTTTCAATGACAGGATCATGCAAACGAATTACTTCTCAGTAATTACTTTTCGATGCTGCTTGCCCCAATCGCTCAAGCTTTTAATAATATTTTGAAGCGTCAAACCGTAATCCGTTAATTGGTATTCGACCGTTATTGGTTGCGTATCTAAAACCGTTCTCTTAATTAGCAAATCTTGCTCAAGCTCCTTTAACTCTTTACTCAGCATTTTGTTTGAAATGCCGGGAATATCATTTAAAATATTCGAAAACCTTCTTTTATTATAATAACAGATTGAAGTAATGATGGAGATTTTCCATTTCCCATTTAGAACGTCCATGGTATCATGTACGGCCATCAGGTCTCTCTTCCGTTGATCTTTAATTGCTTCTTCCATGATTTGTTACTTAGTTACCCAAATGTTACTGTTACTTTTAGTTACAAAGTAACGAATTTAAATCAGTAAAGTCTACTTTTGTTGTCGAAATAAACAAACACAAAATGAATAATTTTACAGAAAAAAATGTGCTGATTACTGGAGGAAGTTCAGGTATTGGCTTGGCAACTGCCAACGCTTTTTTAGAAAATGGAGCAAACGTTTGGATTACTGGCCGCAATAGCGAAGCGCTAAATAAAATCAAAGAGAGCAATACTGACCAGCAATTGAATACCTTTGTCGCAGACACCTCAAACTTGGCGGAAATCGATAGTCTCGTCAATCATCTTAACTTGCATGCCATTAAATTGGATGCATTATTTATAAATGCTGGTATCGCGAAATTCAATTCGATTGAAATGACTACAGAGGAAGAATTTGATGCGCAGTTTGGAACGAATGTCAAGGGCGCCTTTTTTACTTTACAAAAATTGATTCCCCTTTTAAATGACGGGGCCTCCATTACGATTAATGGATCCACCAATGCAACCGCATCAGGGATGGGTTCCAGTGTCTATGCGGCAACGAAAGCAGCGATCATTAAAATTTCGAAAGTGGCTGCAAATGAACTTGCAGCTCGAAAAATTAAAGTAAATGTGCTCAGTCCAGGTCCAACGATGACTGAAGGCTTAAAGGCAGCGGTGCCAACTGACGCACTTGGTTTTTTAGCAGGAAACACGGCTTTACAGCGTTTAGCTGATCCTAAAGAAATTGCGCAAGCGGTGCTATTCCTTTCCTCAGATCAATCTAGCTTTATCACAGGGACTGAGCTAATTGTAGACGGAGGTCTATTAAACTATAGCCTGAAATAATCAAAAAGGGTAGCCTACTTTATCAATCGGTTACCCTCAATTCACTTCCTTTGTTTTTAGATAAATTGGCCACATTTCTATGTGTGAAGATTTTCACTCGATGTGATCTTTTTAAATTTTTAAAGAGTCCATAGATGGTATCGTATGTGCAAATGATTATACCGCTGCAGCAGCTGTTCAGCTGTTTAACAAATTAAATATCGCCGTTCCTGACGACATTTCGATAATTGGCTTCAGTAATTACCCCATTTCGACTATTGTAGAACCCAATATTTCCACTATCGATGATAGTGCATACCATATGGGGGTTTTATCGGCAAAGCTATTGATTCAGCAGATTGAAGATGATTTTAATCAGAAGATCGATTATCAGGAGATTTTAGTCAAGACAGAACTTATTATTCGCGAGAGCTCAAAGCGAACAACAAAATAAAATCAAAACGAAGAAATCAGGTTAAAAAAAAACGGCAGCTCGGAGAGAGCTGCCTTCGAAATTATTATATTACCATCCCGGGTTTTGGACAAGATTTTCATTGACTTTAACAAATTCGTTCTTGATTGGGAACAAGTATTGTTTAGCCTCAAATACAAAAGGTCTCCCAGGTAGATTTCTTGGTTTATAGAAATCTGCGGCTGTAATCCCTGTTGTTGTTAACCCACGCATTCCCTTTTTATTAGGACTGTAGGTTGCTAAAGCCGTTTTCCAACGTTTTCTGTCGTAGAGTGAATGCCCTTCGAACATCAGCTCTATTAAGCGCTCGCGTTGTACTGCCTCTACAAGTGCTGTACCAGTTAACGGTCCATAGGATGCTGCAATTGATGGGATACCTGCTCTAGATCGGATAGCGTCAATATAACGCGTACCATCTGCATCTAGCGTCCCTGTATAATTTGCTACAGCCTCCGCATAATTAAGATAAAGTTCTCCTAAACGGATTAGCGGGAACGGATAGGCTGCTACAGTAAACGAGTTCGTAGAAACGTTAGAACTTGGATGAATACCTTTTTTAATAGCATACCCACTATATAATTGATCGGTTCCGTCAAATGGCACGCCATTTTGCAAAGGTAAACCATTCGTTTCGCCTGCTCTCAACTTCAGTATTCTTGTCTCGTTATTGATTTCATATTCCCCGCGATCAAATCCGATATAAGCATAGAATCGAGGTTCGCGATCACGATGAAGTTTAATAGTCTCATCTCCAGGCGCTATCGTAAACCTATTCTGCCAATCGTAATTTGGGTCTTTCTCTGCTGGCAAACCATTCTTCGAGTAAAACAATTCAACAGACTCTAAAGAAGCGGCTATTGCACCGTATGGCACACCGGTTCTCCAACCTCGAGGAACTGCTAAAGATTGAAATGAATACTGTGCATCATTATTTTCTTTAAATCCTGTATAACCCCAAATTAATTCGCTGTTCCAAGGATCGACCATCTGCCAGCGTGTACTCATTACCGCCTTTTTAAAAGGGTCTGAAATTGAAGTCTTCGTATATTCATACAACTTATTACCGACAGATTCCGCAAGTTGGATCGCCTTCTTCGTCTCATCCATTGCTTTTTTCCACTTCTCTTTATTATAGGACTGCGAGATTAATTGTTTACCATCCTTATTGGTAAAGTTGGCATAATCCGTATTTCCATTAAATTGAGGACTAGCTGCATACAAATATAGTCTTGATTTAACCGCTTGCGCGATCACTTTCGTTACGCGTCCATAATCACTGTTTGCCGCAATGGTTAATGGTAAATCAACAGCCGCTTCATCTAATTTGTTAGCGATATATTCTACGGTTTCATCGTATGAACTTCTTGGTTTAGCGAAGTCTGTGCCCGTCGCATCTGTTGAAATTCGAGTATCAACAATAACTGCTGGTCCATAATTCTGTAAGATAACATAATGGAAAAACGCTAGTAAAAACTTAGCCTCAGCTTTCCAGACTTTCTTTTTCACCTCCAACTCCTCTTTCGAAATATTGATTGCAGTTGCTTTATCAACATTTTCTAAAAATAGATGACATTGGCGAATACCCTTATAGGCATTGTCCCATGTATTTAAAACAGGATCATCAGCACTAAATTCTAACTGTTGGATACGTAGAAATGAAAACCATTGTGATCCCCAGTGATAGGATCCCACCGTTTCATTTGACATTAGCCAGCTGAAGTTCGTTCTAGCATCATTATAACGCGGTAAGTAGGAGTAACAAGAATATAAAAAACCTTCTGTGGTTTGCTCATTTCTAAAACCATCTACCAGTTTTGCCGTATCATCCGGCACGATATCTAAGTAATTACAACTATGAAGTGACAGCATCGAAGCTGCTAATAATATTAATATTTTCTTTTTCATGAAACCTTAAAAATTAAGTTGTCCACCAATTGAGATTACCCTATTATTCGGGTATCGCAAACCATTTCCACTACCAAGTTCAACATCCCAAAGTTTGAATTTTGAGAAGGTTAATAAGTTCTGTCCAGAAACGAATAGTCTAGCAAACTTATACGTATAACCAACTTCGGCATTTTTCAAGCGAATAAAACTTCCATCACGCAACCAGTGTGTTGACGGTCTGAAGTTACTATGCTCATTCATTCCGGTAATTAAGCGTGGATACATCGCATTTGTATTGTCTTCTGTCCAGTAATTACCTACTAAATATTGTAATAAGGCAGATGCAGAGTTATTATATGGATGAATTCCACTGATTGACAAGCTGGTTTTTGCTGCCCCTTGGAAAAAGAAAGAAGCATCAAATCCTTTATAGCTTGAGGATACTCCGAAACCATATATAATTTGAGGAATGCTTGGATTTCCATAATAAGTACGGTCATTCGCATCAATTTTACCGTCATCATTCAAATCTTTATATTTGATATCACCAGGCATTAAGTTCTGAGAAAGTGTATTCAACGGACTGTTTGCAACATCCTGCTCATCCTTGTAGTAACCTTCGGCTATGTATCCGAAAGCTTGATCTAAAGGACGGCCAACTTGTGACTCATATGGCAATAATGTACTAGGCTCATCAACTGCTAGGAATTTATTTTTTGCATAGGTAAATGTTCCTCTTACGTTCACGTATAATTGATTAGCGAAGGTATGCTGATAACTTAAATTCGCATCAAATCCGGAATTGTAAACACGACCTAAATTCGCGTAAGCATTCAATCCAACTACACCCACTTCAGCAGGAACTACACGACGTTGCATAAAGATTCCGTCACGATTTTCTTTAAAGAAGTCAGCTGTTAAAGATAATTTATCATTAAACATCGCTAAGTCAAAACCCACGTTGTATTTCGTACTCTGTTCCCAAGTTGCAGATTCTGTACCTAAACGAGAAAAGGATGGACCAACCATTCTAGTTTGCCAATCTTGTCCAAACGTGAATTCTCTACCATTTAAGTTAACGACTTCCATATACGGGAATCTGACTAGCTTATCGCTGCTATCATAAATCAACTCATTCCCAACAATACCCCAAGATCCTCTCACCTTGAAGCTATTTACGACTGGCTTAATCGGTTCCCAAAACTTCTCATTGGAAATCATATAACCTGCGGCTAAGGATGGGAAGAATCCGAAACGATCGCCTTCTTTAAACACCTCTGATCCGTTATAACCAAAGTTAAATTCTAAGAAATATTTACTATCGTACTGATAGTTCAATCTTCCAGCAATCCCTTGATTACGCGTTGGCAACACATTGATAATTGGCACCGTACGGCTAATACTACCTGTTGCGTTGGGATCAGTACCTGGATTACTAGGTGTGTAAGAACGTCCGGAGTAGGTCATCATCGCTGCTATTCCGTGTTTTCCAAATTGACGTACCCAATCCACAATAAAGTTTAAGTTCATCAAACGATCGCCGGTAGAGACTACCTCAGAGGATAAAGCCGTTGTTCCTTTTGATACGTTTTCGTAAGTATACTCGTAGTGACCATTCACCTCTTTGAAATCCTTCATACTATAGTAGTAAGGCGAAGAGAAACGCTTTGAATGGGTTTCGGAGAAGTTTTTATACGAAATCAATCCCTTAAAAGTCAATCCTTTTAATAAAAAGTCCATTTTCTGCGTTATGTCCAACGCGGCCATATTGGTACTTCCGAATGTCTCACGGTAACCAAGCACCATATCAGCGTAAGGGTTATAATAAACCCCTGCCCCATTACTCAAGTGCGGACCACCGATTTGATTTCCAAAGAAGATATGATCAGGGTTCTCAACATTGGCAGGAAAAGTTGGTTGGAATAATGCTGGAGGCGCTAAAAATACACGACCGTACAAATCCGATGATTTCATGTTCGCACCATTATAGTCGTCCAAACGAGAGTTCAAACGAATAACTGCCTTTGTATTATTGGTCAAGTTTACTCCAACGTTAGCAATCAAGTTATAACGTTTAATCTTAATATTATTATCGTAATCGTTGAACTGATCTTTTCTAAGAATACCATTATCGTTGTTGAATGTTGCACTCACAAAATAGTCAGCTTTAGAACCACCACCAGCAACGTTCAAATTGGCATATTGGTTCATGCTATAATCCTTAAACAACGTACTATACCAGTCAACATCAGGATACGCTAAAGGATCAAGCCCTTGTCGTGTAGGTTCAATCTTTGTTGCTTCATCAAAACGAGGCTCTAAACCACGATTGGTCAACGCATAGTTATACCCTTCCATATAGTCTACTGCATTCGACATTTTTACTGGTTTTGTTGGCGATGCAATTGCATTCTCAATACGGAAGTTTATACGCGCTTTATCAAAGTCTCCACCGCGTTTCGTCGTGATCAACAATACGCCATTCGCTCCACGAGCACCGTATAAAGCCGTAGCAGACGCATCTTTTAACAGGGAAAAGTTATCAATTACCTCAGGGGCTAAGTTGTTCATATCCGCTGTGGTCGATTCGATACCGTCAATGAAGATTAAGGGCTGACTAGGTCCAGCAAATGTGGCAACGCCACGTACCCAGAAGTTGGATCCATCGGCACCGGGCTCCGCGCCACGTTGAACCGCTACAACGCCTGAAATACGTCCAGCAAATGCGTTACTCAACGTAGAGGTTGGAACTTTCAACTCTTTCGCGGAAACAGTGGAAATCGCTCCCACAACCGAAGCTTTGGTTTGTTTACCGAATCCTACCACAACAACCTCATCCACCGTATTTGCATCGGATTCTAAGACGATAGTCTGTACGGTCGATGAATAGGAAACTCGTCTATTTTGAAATCCTATCAAACGAAAATCAACCTGCGCGTCCTTGGAAGATAGGTTTATTGTGAAGTTACCGCTGTCATCAGACTGAACTACATTATTTGTTCCTACTTCACGGATAGTAACGTTTGCTAAGCCGTTTCCTTCACCATCTTGTACTTTTCCACTAAATCTTTGTTGTTGCACAGCAGTGCCAACAGTCGCACGCCCTGAACGCTTAATGATTACCGAATTGTTAACTAGTGAGTACGAAAAACCTTTGCTCTTTAGCATTTGGTCTAGCGAATTGCTGAGGCTAGCGTCGTTCAATTTCAAGGTCGTATACTGATTCGCGAGAAGCCCTTTTTCATAAACAAAGCGAACCCCCGTTTGCTTGGTTACTGTTTCTAAGACTTCTGAAAGTTTTTCATTTTTCACTTGAAGCGACACTTGGCCTTTTGTTGTAGCATAACTCGCGAACATTGATGCTACGATAAGTAGACCTGTTAATTTCATCTTAATTAGAGTTTTCATCAATCTCCTTTTACGCTGTCTATTGCATAAAGAGATTTCTGAATAAAATAATTTATTCATAAATTGGTAGAGAATTAAATGGTTTATAACGTAAAACTGAATTCATTGATGCAGGAGTATTGGCGTACTTCTGCATTTTTTAATAGTGCTTAGTGTGTAGTGCTTATTTCATATATATCCTCCATAATTTTAGGTTAGTAGACAATTAATTTCTTTTGATCAATTTCAAAGTGATAGCCTGTAAGTTCCTTGAGAACTTCACAGAATTTCGCTAGTGTCGCTGATTTTTCAACTGTCCCTTCAAATAATTGGTTATGTAATGGTTTGTCGATTTGAACCTCGACTCCGTACCATCTCTCCGCCTCGGAGAGAATCTCACTTAAAGTCTTATCATAAAAACTGAAATAACGCCCTTTAACGGCTAATGCAGCATCTACTGAAACGTCGAATTTCTTTTTCAATTTCGTTCCAATCATCTCCGCACGCTGCCCTGCATCTAGTAGAACCCGATCCTGATTCGCCTTCACTTCAACTTTCCCCTCGGCTAAAATAACCTTCTCGTTGCCTCCAAAGCTATTTACCGAAAATGCGGTACCAATTGCCTTAACTTCCATATCGGCAGTCTCCACAATAAAAGGTTTATGGGCATCCTTCGCCACTTCAAAATAGGCTTCACCAGTCAATTTCACCCTCCGTTCCTTTGCAGAGAAATTACTTAGGTATTCTAGTTGAGACTCTGAATTAATCCAAACCTTTGTTCCGTCGCTCAACGAAACCATGAAATAAGAACGAGAAGGAACGGTAACTGTATGCCTAACATTAGCCTTCACCTCTTTATTCTTTCTAAGTAATATGTCTTGATCTCTTCTTGAGGCCTGTAGATTCTTATCCAAATTAATTTTGTAAGTCCCTTCACCGTCTAATTTAACTTCAGCATAATTAAGCCCAGGAAGCACGTCATTCTTTTGTCCATACACGGAATCTTCTATGAGATATGTCGCTTTCGAGCGTTGTAAAAACTGATAGGTTCCAATTGCGCAGACTAAAAGAATGCTTGCTGCGATCGACAACCATCTCCCGATCTTTCTAGATTTGTGTTCGCGCGCTTCAACTGGCATCGAGCGATTTTGAAATCGCGTCCATTCATCCTCGACATTAATATTATTTAAATTAAAAGGTGCCTCTACACGTTCTGAAGAAATAATGTTGTAAAGAATTCCACGAGCTTCTGGATAGGTATCCAATAGCTTCGCCAACTGGCTTTCCTGTGCAGCAGTTAACGTGACGCCTTTTGCAACTAAGGCGGCAATTTCGGCAAGTGCAATCTTATCTTGGCTTATCATAATTTGAATCTAAGTAACTTGAATGAGCAAAAAGGGTGAGCGAGAATGATATTATTTTTATTTTTTTTACAGAAAACCGCTTAAGTAGCTGATTTTATTGCAATTAAATTTTTAGAAAATGAATGGAACAAGGCTGAGCATGCGCTCTCTTAATATGCGTAATGCGCGTTGTCGTTGGGATTTAACCGTATTTAAACTAAGGTTAAGTTCTTTTGCTACCTCATCATATTTCATCTCTTCCAAATAGATCAGTCGACAAATATGTTGGCAGCTCTCAGGAAGGCTCGAGAGCTCTTGATGTAGTTCACCTAACATCTCTGCATTAATCAATCTTGATAGCAGGTCAATATCCTCAATTTCACTATCAACAATCTCTAGATTGATTCGGGAACGAACCTGATTATTACGTACATAATTTAAACTCAAGTTCTTTACCGTGCTATAGAGGAAGCTTTTCACTACCGCCTCGGGTTTCTCGATAATATCCTGTCGCTCGACAAAAGCGATGAACGCGTCTTGAACAATATCTTTGGCAATATCTTCCGACTTCACCCACGTATAGGCGAAACTCGTTAAGCGAACAAAGTATGTTTTAAAAAACTGTTCAATCATTTAACCTTCGGTTTCCAATAAAGATTCTATAGACTCTGATGATCCAATGAATATAGTGTGATGCTTCCGTAGATCATTAAAACTTGAATTTAAGAAAAAATAATGCTTTGTGGCAATAATTATAAATTGATGTTACAAAAGTAGTATTGAGAATTTACATTATGAACCGAGTCACTTGTTTTTTTTCAAAATATGCACTGAATATTTCTAAGCTAAAAAACATGTCTCTTTCTATTAGATGGAATAGCTCCGTAGAATAACTTTTTTACATCGCACATATAGGAGCACGTGCAAAGGTTAAGTTTGCAAACCTTTTTATTCCGACGATTAAAGTTTTGCTGACGAACGCTATAAAAAATCAAGTAAGAATAAACAAGAAAAGCCAGTTATCCGGATAACTGGCCATCACACTGCCTAGGGGTAGGCCTATTAATTACTTATTGTAAATATAATAAAATAAACTTTTCTTGAGAATACAAAATATTCCAAAAACAAAACAATCAATTGTAATTTCAGAAAAAACAAAAGCGCATTTACACTTAAACAACCAATTCTTTCTCAATGCGACAATTAACACAATTAATAATACAAACCAACAACATAAAATAGTTGTCACAACAAGATGCCTTTGTAAATCTGTAGATTATTTTCTACGAGCCCGACAGCCCGAGTAAATCATTGATCGACGCGATGTGTGTTCCTGAAAAATACAATCTAATATTCGGACAATTTTTATTCTAGACTTATGCCTTATGCGCTACGCGATTAAAAGTTCGATCAAAAAAAAAGCTCTATCAAAACTGATAGAGCCAAACTAATAGTGTTGAGTTAACAACGTTTTGTGTGATTATGTGATGCCTTTAGTGCTGAATACGAAATATTAAGACTGCTTATTCAATTTTTATTTGATCGACAATTCGATGGAACCTTCCTCAACGCCTTCAACCGCATCTCTGGTTAGAATTCCCTGTGAATTTTTTAACAATTGATCCAACAAATCACTACTTGAGCTGGCGTGTTGTACCGTAATCCTAGAAGTATTTTTGTTATACGCCATTGAAGTCGCACTAACTCCCTTGATATTTTTTAGCTTTTTATCCAATTGCTCCAATTGATCATAACTAATCCCTTCAATTTTTACAACAGTTTTATTAGCTCCCTCTTCTCCTCCTTTGCCCTTAGAAAAGAATCCTGTAATCTTCTTACCAACTTTACCCGCTCTATCCGCACGGTTGGCGGCGCGATCTGCGGTATTGGATGCGCGATCTAGCTTATCTGCTGCGCGGTCAATCTTATCCAAAATTCCCTGTGCTTTCACTTGTGTTCCTGCCATACATAATAGCATAAACAGCGATAATAAAATAGTTTTCATCGTTTTCATCTTTATGTTTTCCATTATTAATTCTTATTGTACGGCGCTGAGAATTCACCCTCAGTGACCTTAATTACGCTTGCATCGCCCACAAGTAGTCCAGAAAACGTGCCTTTTACGCCCCACTTTGTCAGACTGGTAATGTTCAACGTGAAGTTAGAACCATCACTCCCATCGCCAGTAAAACCAGTTGTAGAAACAATCTTTCCGTCTACTACATTCTGAATATAGTATCCCCCCCTTAACTCCGGACCTGAGTTATTCGCAACCACATAAGTCGTCTCCTTTGCACCTTCTTCTGAAACTAGTTGTATCCCGAAACCTGGTGATAACAAGTCCTCGCCTTCGCTCCCTCCAAGGGTCACAAAGTGAATCTTATTCCAATCAGCAGGCTTATCATTCGCATTGACGCGATACTTAAACTCAACGAGTTTTCCATTCATCTTGCATCGCATAAAAACCTCTTCATTATCCGTTGATGAATCATCCTTGCTACAACCCATACAAAACAGGACGAGAAAAGCAAACAAGCCAATGAACCTATACGTGTTTTTCATTCTATTCATTATATTTAAACTTATGTTTGATCTGATAATACTAGTATTTAAATCATGACAACGCTGCCAGCTTTCATGACAAAGTTGTTGGGAAGAGCCTTGATAAAAAAAGCTTTTAAATGGATGATGGAAACTATTTAATGAACAGCAAGAATTTATCAATGACTTTATGCGTTGAACATAAGCGACAATCCATTGAAACTCTTTGAGAATCTACCCTTGTCTTGATAACTTGAAAAATTATGGTAAAGCTTTTCGATAAAGAAATCTCTTTAACCAAGCTACAAGTATTTGCTTGGTTACTTATGTCCGCCCTTACGCTCGCTTCTTATTTGCAAAATGCAAACCCCGACTATGCAATCGTCTTTACGATTATCAATATGATAAGCCTGCTAATCATCGTGTATGGTAACAGCTTTTTCTTACTACCGAGACTTTATCAACGAGGACATCGAATAGCCTATGTGCTAGCGACAATTTTATTGCTTGGAACAATATGTTATCTACGAGCACAATTGCGTTACTTTTTCCATGATTTTTATGATCGAGGATATGACCCCTCTTCTCCTTTCCAGGTATATTTCAGCCTCGCAATCTCTACGATCATCTCTTATGTCTTTAGCTTTATTTTCAAACTAGCGCTCGATTATTTCAAGTTGCAGAAAGATCAACAAAAACTTAAGGAATATACCTCAAAAGTAGAACTTGACTTACTAAAGGCGCAAGTCCAACCTCATTTTCTCTTTAATACCCTCAACAACATTTATTATGTCGCTCAACGGGAATCAGCACACACCGCAGCCTTAATAGAGAAGCTCGCAAACATTATGCGCTACTTCGTTGATGAAGCATCCAAAACTCGTGTAAAACTTCAAACCGATGTTCAATTCCTTAAAGATTATATTGAACTGGAGCGTATGCGTATGTTATATCCCATGCGAGTAGATATCGAGGTTAGTGGCCAGCATCAGCATGTCGAGATACCGCCCATGTTGATTACGCCTTTGGTCGAAAATGTGATAAAACATGGAATTGATAAGAGAAGTAAAGAGAATTACTTACGACTATCGATACATGTGGAGCAGGAAAAAATCCATATAAACATCGCGAACCACTTGTTCGATCGTACGGAAAAGACTGTTGGCGGAAATGGCATTCCGAACCTCCTCGCTCGTTTAGACTTACTATTTGCGAAAGCCTATCGATTCGAAAAAAAAATAGTCGATGACACCTTTTTAGCAGACCTTGAAATACCGTTATGAACACAATCAGCTGTATAATTGTAGATGATGAACCGAATGCTGTAAAATTGCTAGAGGATTATATTGAGAAAATTCCATACCTAGAATTAAAAGGTAAATGCTACGATGCGTTTGATGCTTTGAAAGCAATGGAAACGCAAAAAATAGATCTACTATTTTTAGACATCACTATGCCGAAGATGTCAGGCATGGAATTGGCGGCCCTACTGCCGAAAGGTCAAGGCATTATTTTCACGACAGCCTATGCCAGTTATGCCCTGGAGGGCTATGAATATAATGCATTAGATTATATCTTGAAACCTATCACTTTTAAGCGTTTCGCACAAGCCATTGAGAAAGTAAAAGACTATTTCGAACCGCATCGAACGCGGCTAAGCCAATTAAAAGATGAACAGAAACAAGATTTTATGTTTATTAAATCCGACCGAAAGCAGATTAAAATTAAATATGATGATATCCAATATATTGAGGCACAACAGGAATATGTTAAACTATTCTTAGTGCAAGATCGCCAGGTTATGGTCTATAAACGGATGAAACAAATGGAAGAACAATTACCCTCAAACTTCATCCGAATTCATAACTCCTACATCATTAACAATAATCATTTAGATTTTGTCGTCGATAATCACGTCGTCATCAGTGATGCAAAAATACCGATTAGTAGTAGTTATAAGTCGAAGCTTATGGAAATTATTGAGAAAAACACCTTGTAGGCGTTTGTGAAACAAAAAGGTGATTCTAATAGAATCACCTTTTTTATGCATGTTATGCTCCTGGTTGAATAATCATTCCACCCAAGTATTCCCCGTCTGGCGAGTACACGTTGAAAAAATAATTACCCGGCAAACATACCGACTCTGAAAAAGAGTAGTAAAATGGGCTACCCGGGATTGTAAAACTGCCCGCAGGAGGTCCAGCTAAACCGCCTTTTAATGCGCTGGTTTCCTTGATTTCGAATTTCGATAGATTGGCTAATGACTTCATGTTCTTAAATTTTAATTTTTCAATTAAAAATACAGAACTCAGGATGTCGGCTTTTTCTCTCTTAATATTCGTGATGCCACAATTTATATTCGTAAAAAAATCTCAGATTCCCGTCTGCTATTTGTATCGAGAAGTTGCAAATGTAAGACCGCAAAACGACTAAACACCGGATGTTAAACGCGTTATTTATTTCGTCTACCGAATTCGCAGCCAACACTAATAGACGTAACGCGGTTTAGGTATTTAGTATCTTGATTTGATATATTCATCAAACCAGCACTGCTTGAGATACTAAAATTTAATCTGTTTAACAATCGATACCCGACGATTGCCTGAAGCCCTAAATCAAATGGGTTTAATTGTTCTGGCCCGCTTCCCCAATCTAAATACATCGCTTGCTTACCCGCAGTAAGTTTTGCATCAATTCCGTAGGCAAAGTATGGTCCACCACCAAAGAAAAACTCACCCGAACGGGTCGGAACGTTTCCAAGGAAATTGACCGGTACTTGTATGTATATAAACTTGTCGTAATAATCAGCGCCTTCTACTTTAGACTTCCCTCCTTTCCCCTCGAGTGATATTCCGGGCTGAATGGAAAATCCGGGCGAAATGCGGGCATCGTAATAGGTAGTTAAATGAAGACGTGGAGCAACTTTAGTAGTCGCGGAATAATCACCCTCGCGAACGTATTGCGAGGCTAAATTTAGTCCAGTTCGAATACCGAATCGACTTTGAGGAAAAAGGCATAAAGATGACAGCGTAAAAGCTACAGTAAGATAAGTTTTTATCATATTGGTTTGTTAAAATTTCATTTTTAATAATTTATTAAACAAACCACATTGTTAACGATCGTCTGCTAAATAAAAAAATCGAGACGAATATAACAATTAAATCCTAGAGTAGTGATTTAATAAACGTCAAATACCTAAATAAATAAAGCCATTAGCAAGGTCATAAACAGACAAATACGAACTACCCTCCATGCATAATACTGATTGTTAATTCATCCTATCCTAAATTGCCTACCCCAAATTCGCTAAAAAACCTCCCCAAAAACGCTATTTTCCTATTACTACAAAATATATCTTTGAATCGTTATTTTTAATTAATCTAAATAAATGGATAAAATCTATACGCATAATTTAAATCACTCCTTAGTTAGCTGCATTTTTTACCTACTGATACTATGTATTAATCCAGCAAAGATATTTGCTCAAAAAACGCAAGATAACAAATCAACAATTCTTACTGGCCGTATCATTTCGAAAGAGGAGGTCGGAATTCCCTATGCAAGAGTTCAGATAAGAGAAGCTGGCGTCTTCACAGAAACGAAGCCAGATGGAACTTATCAATTAAGCCTAAAGCCCGGTAAATACCACGCTCAAATATCTTGTCTAGGTTATAAAACTACTAGAATAAGATTAAATATCAATCAAGGGGAAAATTTACAACAACCACTCTTATTGGAAGCACATGATCGAACAAAAATTGCGGAAGTCTGCATTGAAGGTAAATCGACTATTAGAACCGTTAAGGAAAGCGCGTTTAATGTCGTCGTTTTAGATGCGAAAAAATTTCACAATAGCCCGATGGAGCTCAGTGATGTCCTCGACCGAGCATCAGGCGTCAAAATTCGACAAAACGGAGGATTGGGTTCTCACGCCTCTGTTAACTTAAATGGTTTTTCAGGCCGGCACGTTAAAGTATTTATTGATGGGGTTCCCATGCAAGGTATGGGTTCCGCATTTCAAATCAACAACATCCCCGTCAACCTTGCCGAACGTATTGAGATCTATAAGGGCGTCGTACCGATTGAACTAGGCTCCGATGCCTTAGGCGGTGCAATTAACATCATCAGCAACAAGCACAAAAAATCGTACGCCGATCTCTCCTATTCCTTAGGGTCCTTCAACACACATCGTTCGTACCTCAACCTAGGATATGTAGATAAAAAAGGATTCACGTTTCAAATTAACGCGTTCCAGAACTATTCGGACAATAACTATCCTGTCTTCACACAGATTCGCGAGATAGCGACTAGCAAGCTGTCGGAAGAAAGCCATTGGACAAAGGCATTTCATAATAAATACCATAACGAGACGGCGATATTCAAAGCAGGTGTCGTAAATACAAGATGGGCCGATCAACTGTTGCTTGGTTTAACCTTAGGCCAAGAATATGCAGCGATACAAAACGCCAACATCATGAAAATAGTTTATGGCGAGAAATCCAGGAATGCGACGACCCTCATGCCATCCTTAACCTATAGCAAAAAGGACTTTTTAACCAGTCGCCTTGACTTCACACTAACCGGTAACTACAATCGGAACTTCAATCAAAATGTAGACACCGCATCTAGAGAATACAATTGGTATGGCGAATTCTCACAGCGAAGAACAGTTGGGGAGGCGGTAAATACTTTAGCGGAGTTTAACAACGAAAATGCGAATGCTAGCCTCAACCTAGTATACAAAATAAACGACAAGCATAGCATTTCTATTAACGACAACTGGTCCACCTACGAACGTAAAAATGTAGATCAAAAACAAGTAAAAGATGAATTCAGTATTCCCGATGCCAAATCTAGCAATTACAAGAATGTCGCCGGCCTTTCCTATCGTTATCAAGTCCAGCGCAAATGGGTAAGCGCAATATTTGCCAAACATTTTATTCAAAGCACTACGGGTATGGTCAATGTTGGTGAAAGCATTTCTTTCCCGACGTATAAAATAAAAACGACAAAAGCCGATGCCTTCGGATATGGTTTCGTAAGCACCTACTTCCACAAAGACTTTCAATATAAAGTATCGATCGAAAAAGCACTCCGCTTGCCTTCGGCAACAGAACTCTTGGGAGATGCGGTATTGGAACGATCAAATGCATCTTTACGACCAGAAAATAGTCGCAATATCAACGTCGGCATTTCGTATCAAAAAGACTTGAATAAAGACCATGCGATATTTATTGACGCTAGTGGACTTTATCGAGAGGTTAAGGACTTTATCCAACGTCAGATTGTTCAGCGTACTGGAGAAGCCCATAGTGTAAACCATGGGCGAGTACAAAACATAGGAGCCAATTTTGAAGGACGATACTATTATAAAAATTACTTCCATATTGGTGGAACCCTTACTTACCAAAGCTTAGTAAACAAAGAACGATACGATCGATACGAGTCTGCACAATTGTCGCAAACCTACAACGATCGAATGCCCAATCAGCCCTATTTCTTTGCAAACGGAGAGGCCGAATTAAAGTTCCCCCATTTTGGAGGAAAGTCAAACCTGCTTAGTCTAGGCTACCATTTCCATTATACGCATTCCTTCTATCTGCGCTGGCCTAGTATGGGTGAGCGAGGCGACAAAAGCACGATTGATAAGGCCATCACACACGATCTCATGGCAACTTATGCGATGAAATCGGGAAGATACAATGTCAGCATTGAAGGTCGAAACATCGCAGACCGCCGGGTCTACGATAACTACAGCTTACAAAAACCGGGACGAAGCTTTAACCTTAAGCTCCGCTATTTCTTTATGTAATTCATTTATACTCAATCATAATTAATATGTACCAAAAACAAACGACAAAAAGACCAAATTACAAGCTTTTATTGGCAGCGTGTATCCTCGCAGCTTCCGCTAGTACGATAAGCTGCGACGACGACAAAAAAGTTCCGCTTCCGGAAAGAAAATCAGATAAAGTCGAATTCTTTATCGCTGCGGAGCAGGGAGAAGCGAGTTATCTTGTTTCAGTACCTGATGTCAGCAAGGGAACGACCAGCATTAAGGGAAAAGGATTAGAAACGGATACCTATACGACCTGGATTTTCCCGACAACAAAAGTCGGCATTGGCTTAAAATACCAAAAAGGTGATCCCGGTTTAGGCATAGGTGTAGCGCTTGGCCAGGATGGCAAAATCGTAAAGAGTGGAAGTGAATTTCAAATTAAATCGCGATTTACAACCTATGGTCCTTTCCAACAACAAGTATTAACGATTGTCGGCGGTGTTACTGTCAACGATGACTCAAAGAACACCTATTCTACATTCAACTTTATCGATCCCGCAAAGGGAAACGCAGTAACTACCATTACAAAAAACACGACTAATTTGACCGGAAATGGTGAATATGCTACGCTTTCAGGAGTTGTACAATTCGGATCGAATGAATTCTTGACTGCCTTAGTGCCATCCGTATTAAAGTCTGCCACTGGAACAGGCGGTGCCTCGACAGGACCGACAAATTACCCGGATTCGGTTTGGATTGCCTCCTACGATAAAGACTTAAACGTCAAACATATCTACAAAGATGATCGTATCGGCTATGCATCGGGTAGATTTAGATCGCAATATTATTCTACAATTGCCCACGATGGTCGAAATAATGTTTATGTATTCTCTCCCGCCAATGATAAAAACTCGACCAAACCAGCGGGTGTCATTCGGATCAATGCAGGACAAAAAACATTTGATAAAAACTACTATTGGAATTTAGAGACGGCGGTGTCGAGCACGGGCGTTGCAGATTCGAAAATCAAATTCCAAAAGGCCTACCATATAACAGGTGATTTATTTGCCATAGAGTATGTCCGCCCTGGCACACAGCAGCCGAAAGGCCCAGCAATGGCCAACGCAATCGCAATAGTGAATGTCGTGAGCAAAACGTTCCGTTGGGTCGAAGGACTCCCTGACTTCAATAACAATCCAGATTTTGGACTTCCATTCGCCGAAGGTGGCAAACTGTATCTACCAGTGACGGAAGTCAATAAAAATCCAGCGATATATATAATTGATTCGACAACTGGAAAAGCTGTGAAAGGCTTGGAAGTCGAGGCCAGTTCCATCACTGCAATTGGAAAATTAAGCAGCTAAAATCGTCGTCACGTCTCTAAAAAAAGCGCAGGATAGACCTGCGCTTAATAATCAATACAATCAAATCTTATCTACGATTATTCGTCGTCGCTTCAACCTTCAATAATTCGTGTGGTGTATAACCGTGGTGCTTTTTAAAAACTTTTATAAAATGAGAGACACTACGATAGCCTAAGCGAATGGAGAGTTCATTGACATTGTAATTATTTCCGAGTAGAGTTCTCGCCGCTTCCATCCTATTTCGGACAATGTATGCATAGATCGAGGTGCCAAAATATTGTTTAAAATCGCGCTTCAAATTCTTCTCATTGTATTTAAAATATGCCGCAAGTTGTTGCGCATTCGGTGGATTTTCCAGATTCGTCTCTAAGTATGCCTTAACCTTTAATAAGGTTTCTTGAAAGGGCGCTTCTATTTGATTGAAGTTCGCAAAATTTCGACTTTGATACACTAAAAAAAGAAGTTCTTTCAACTTTAGAACGACATAGGTATAGGTATTTCTTGAAAATCGCTTCGTCCCCCGGAATATTTCTTCAAAGACGTTTAACATAGGAAGATCTATTGCGTAAGATTCATTAGGCCGATTTTCAACGCGTCCGGAGAGAATATACTGGTGGAAAGCGTCATTCGTTATCCAAGATTCACCCGCCGTTATACTTAAGTAAAAAGATCGGGACATCTTTAATAAAAGGTAGTTGAGCGCTTCGGCAGGCTCAATAATCATATGCCCCGACGCGCCTTGATTATGCAAGTAGTTATGTAGAAGTGTCCCAACGACATGTTTATAGTCTTGTCCTCCGGCCCCTTGATGAACACACGTTGACCCATGTAAGTAAAAGAGGAAACGTACATGCTCGCCAGAGGCGTCGAATTCTTCGGTTAGCAGTTGAGCCGTCTTTGCTCTCAATTCTTCGATAAAGAAGCCCGCAGAAAAAAGTTTCTTTATTTGAATCGTGACGAGATCGGCACGATGGATCTCTAGGTCTTCTCGATAAACAGGTGCTTCGGGAGAAAATTGGTCAGCTATTTCAAGATCATATGTGATGGTATCGAGTTGCGGAATAAAAGAATAAAGGCGCATTCAAGCAATCGGCTAATTAAATAAATAATGGACGAAAATAAACAATTTAGAATTAATCTAATTAAAGTACTTAAAAATTTCTTAGATTTGCTCCCAGAGTTTAGACTCGAATAATTACAAGAACGATTAAGCGTAGACAGCTAAAGAAAATTTAAAATGAAAAAAATATTATTACCTGCCTTCCTATTTCTGGGCCTTTTTGCAAATGCTCAACAAAGTACGCTATTAAACCATGATTTCTGGAAAGCTAAACCAGATCTCAATACTGTAAAAGCAGAAATTGATAAAGGGAATAGCCCCACAAAAGCCAACGCTGGCTCATGGGATCCTGTATCCATTGCTATTGTTAACGGTGCATCGACTGATGTTTTAAAATACATGATTGAACTCGAAGGTAATGGAATCGATAAAAAGACACATCATAGTAGAAGCTATTTACATTGGGCTGTAGGCACGGGTAATTCAGAATTGGTCGACTACCTAATTGCTAAAGGTTCGGATGTTAAATACCATGATAGTCATGGATCATCAATTGCTGGCTCGGCAGCAAGTTCAGGGAATACCAACTTCGCAATCTATGAGTCTTTATTTAAAGCGGGAGTCGATCCTAAACAGACTTACGAAGACGGCGCGAACCTCTTACTACTTGCCATAGCAAATGATAACGATTTAAAAATCGCGGAATATTTAACGAGTAAAGGACTTTCTATTAAAGACAAGGACGCTAACGGAAGTACTGCCGCGGATTATGCGATGCGTTTCGGCAACAAAGCTCTTGTTGAGAAATTGATTGCAAAAGGGGTAAAACCGACGAATAATGCCCTTTTCTTTGCCGCAATGGGATCTAGACAAAAGTCTAACGGTTTAGATACTTACAAATACTTAGTCGAAGATTTAAAACTAAATCCGAAAGCGACGAATAAAGATGGCGCAACGATTTTAAACGCACTAGTGCGTCGTCCAGATCTATCCTTAATCAACTACTTTTTAGAAAAAGGCGTGGATGTCAATCTTGCTGATGCAGAAGGTAACACCCCACTAATGGGAGCGGCTTCCGGTCGGGATCTTAAAGCTGTTGAATTATTGATTTCAAAAACGAAGAACATTAATGCTAAAAATGACAAAGGTGAGTCAGCATTAACGAAAGCAGTTTCCTCAGGTAGTCCAGAAATCGTCCAAGTTTTGCTGAAAAACAAAGCAGATATTCATGTTTTAGATAAAGACGGAAATAACCTCGCGTTTTATTGGTTTAACTCGTTCCGTCCAGGCCCTTCTACTGGCGCACAAAAGCAAGATCCTTTTGCGGATAAGCTGCAAATCTTGAAAACCGCAGGATTAGATCCAACCAAAGCGCAAACTGATGGAAGTACGCTTTATCATCTTGCCATTAGCAAAGAGAATATGGACTTGTTAAATAAAGCCGCTGAACTAGGTGTAGATATTAATGCCCAAGATAAAGATGGAATGACCGCATTACACAAGGCCGCACTAATCGCCAAAGATGATACATTCATTAAGAAGTTAGTTTCTCTTGGTGCGAAAAAAGACTTAAAAACTGAATTTGATGAAACGGCCTTGGATTTAGCGAAGGAAAATGATTTCATAAAAGAAAATACCGAATCTTTAAGTCTTCTTAAATAATTAAAAATGAATAAATTATATAAATTACTTGTTGTATTATTTTTCGTATTGTTAGGTAACAATAGTTCTTTTGCACAGTCAAGCAAATACAAGTGCATGTTGCAAATGAACAGCTATCAAGGAGAGGCAGCCTACGTGGTCATTTCATTAATTGATGCAAAAGGTAGCTACGAGAAAACGCTTGCTGTATTGGGTCCAGATAAGCAATGGTATAATACATTGAAGGAATGGTATAAGTTTCAAACAAGATCCAAAGAGAAGTTAAGCGCGATCACCAGTGCATCGATAGGTGGTGGTGATCGAGCAATTAAAACCATCAGTATCGATGATAGCAAATTAAACAAGGGCTATAAGCTACGTTTTGAAACGGCAGTTGAAGAGCAAAAATATCATACAAAAGATATCGAAATCCCTTTGACGACGCAAGGGATCACTGAGCGCGCTGCTGGTAATGGTTATTTACGATTTGTTAAACTTAGTAAAGTACAATAATTCATCCCTATGGTATTATCACTGTGGCGATATGCACATCTTGCCCTAGCGATTATTTCTTCCATTTTTTTAATCATTTTATCGCTAACAGGTGTTGTCCTTTCGATAAATGCCATATATGAAAAAACTCCTGATCTCAAAGTCGAGAATTTCGACCAGGTAAACCTCGCGCAAGTTATCCCTAAACTGCAAGAGGTTTACCCGGAGATCATATCCCTGACTGTTGACCACCGTGGCTTTGTTAGTATTGACGCCATCAACGATGAGGGAGAAAATGTAAAGGGTTATATAGATCCTAATTCGGGTAAAAAGCTCGCAGAAATTACACAGCAAAGTCCTTTTATTCAGTGGACAACGGCTCTGCACCGCTCTCTTTTCTTAAAAGAGACCGGCCGCTGGATTGTGGCAATCGTCTCCTTCCTATTGATCTTGATCAGTATTAGTGGTATTGCATTAATATTAAAAAGACAAAAGGGAATCCGCCATTTCTTCGATAAAATACAGAAAGATTTCTTCGCTCAATACTTCCATGTGGTTACCGGCCGATGGATGCTTATTCCTATCCTATTAATCGCCTTTACTGGAACATCCTTGTTTTTACTACGCCTTTCGGTATTTCAAGGTGAAGAGCAAGAAGTTGACTTAAAACTTAGCGAGACATCAGAGGAAGATGCTGTTCCAGTCGCGGATTTCCCGCTGTTTAAGACGACACTACTTAAGGATGTAGAACAAATCGATTTTCCATTCATGCCAGATGATCCAGAGGAGTTTTTCATTTTAAAGTTGAAGGATCGATCAATTAGTGTTAATCAAATCAATGGCAGTCTTGCTGCGCAAACCTTGTTCGCCGAACAGAAAGGCTGGGAAAGATGGAACTTGGATATGCATACCGGTAGAACGAATATGCTATGGGCATTGATCTTGGGTATCGCCTCGATCAACATCCTTGCCTTTATTTACACAGGATTTGTCATCACCATCAAACGAGCAAAGACAAAAATAAAGAACAGATTTAAAGCGGAACAAGCGCGTATTATTATCCTCTATGGATCTGAAAATGGAAGTACACTATTCTACGCAAATAAAGTACATCAGCAGTTATTAGCCGCTGGGGAAAAAACATACTTAACTAGTCTGAATCAGTACGAATTATTTCCACAGGCAACGCAGCTTTTGGTTTTCACGTCAACCTACGGTTTAGGTGATCCGCCCTCTAATGCGACAAAATTCACCCAATTACTGAATCAATTTCCACAGCAACAACAGATCGATTACAGCGTTATTGGGTTTGGATCGACAGCTTATTCGGACTTTTGCGCCTTTGCCATGCAGGTTGATGAAAGTTTAGCAAAACAAGCCTGGGCTTCGCAATACCTACCAATTCAGTTGGTTAACGATCGTTCAATGGATGATTTCTTAAGCTGGGTAAACGCTTACAGTGAGAAATCGCTTCTTCCAGTTGCTACGGCAGCATCAGTATATGCTGAAAAACAAAAGAAACTACAGCAATGGACTGTGGTCGAGAAAACAACTGTTTCGGATGATAATAGCACCTTTAGGGTAACACTTAAGCCGCGTTCACGCGTACGTTTCAACTCCGGTGACCTCTTGGCTATTTACCCTGCAAACGATCAAAGAGAGCGCCTCTACTCTATTGGAAAAAACAACGGATTGCTTCAACTTATTGTCAAAAAACATGAGTTTGGATTAGGATCCTGCTTTCTACATAATCTACAAATCAATGAAGTCCTGAAAGCTCGATTGATGCCAAATTGCGCATTCAACCTCCCGAAGAGGGCAAAAGAGGTGGCTATGATTTTTAATGGAACTGGGATTGCCCCTTTTTTAGGTATGATTGATGAAAATACGAGACAAGCAACGATTCATCTCTATGGCGGGTTCCGAAAAGAAAATAGCTGGATCAAAGAATACCAAGATTTTGCTCAACGCAAGATTCAACAGAAGCGCTTAGCCGATTATCATTTTGCTTATTCTAGGCATACACCTGGCCATTACGTGATGGATTTAATCGCGCGGGACGCGATTGTATTTGCTGCACTTTTAAAGAATGAGGGTATCATCATGATCTGTGGATCTCTCGTGATGTTAAGAGATGTGGAGCAAACCTTAGACCAGATTGTTCAGGATTTGAATGGTAAACCACTATCTTTTTATCACAAACGTAAACAAATTCTCCACGACTGTTATTAAACTTAAGCTCATGAAGAGTACGCTATCAAGCCTAGTCTTTCTCCTTTTCTTCGTCAACTGGAGTTCCGCACAGGTACAAATCAGACGGAGCATGACCTTAATGGGTTCCGTGTTTGAGATCACCCTCGTCGACAAGGATTCCAGCACGGCTAATCTACATATTGATCTGGCTGTAGCAGAGATAGAGCGTATTGAAAATTTAATTTCCGAATGGCGCCCAAATACACAGATTTCAAAAGTTAATCAGAACGCAGGCATCAAACCCATTCAAGTTGATCCTGAAGTATACGAACTCTGTAAAAGAGCACTATACTTCTCTCAGATCAGTGATGGCGCGTTCGACATCAGTATTGCTGCACTCGACAAGATTTGGCGTTTTGACGGCAGTATGGAAGCGATGCCTAGTGAAGCACAAATACAACAATCTATAGCACGTGTCGGATACCAGCATATTATATTAGATAGTATAAATAGCAGTATTTACCTAGCGAAGAGGGGTATGAAAATTGGCTTTGGTTCTATCGGAAAGGGATATGCGGCTGACAAGGCAAGAGCGGTCATGAAGAATCTAAATATTACAGCAGGTATGATCAATGCTTCGGGTGATATTGCTTCCTGGGGCGAGCAGTTGAATGGGGAACCTTGGGCAATCGGTGTACTAAATCCTTTCAAAGCTCATAAAATGATTAAAGTACTGAAGTTTAAAGAACATGCTGTGGCAACCTCGGGTAGTTATGAAAAGTATGTGGAGTTTAACGATGTCCGCTATTCGCACATCATTGATCCGAAAACCGGTTATCCATCTACAGGGTTAGTGAGCGCAACAGTTTATGGTCCATCGGCTGAATTCGCAAATGGTCTTTCAACTTCTATCATGGTTCTTGGTGCGAAAAAAGGAATGAAACTTGCTAAGCAATTTCCCCAATATAGATTTATTCTGATTGGCGATAATAAAAAGATTTACCGCTAGGAACTCAATTCATGGTTTCAAAATATCAAGCAGTCAAAATTGGTGTTAAATAAAAAAACACTGAGATCGTTTCCTTTCGGATCATGATCCCAGTGCGATTCAAACAATATATTAAAAACGATTTATTTAATGCTATTGACTAGTCAACATCCCACCATAAACGAACAGATGCTTTATCTTGCCCGCCCAAATAGCTAACTCCTTCTTTAACACCTTGTGCATTAGAAGTATATTCGGCTTCTGGATAAGTTAGGCGTTTGATAAATGTTCCTACTGGGAGATCAGCGTTTTCTGAAGTAATCAAATC
>JBEBRI010000037.1:0-28505 GCA_040394915.1 Sphingobacterium sp. | reverse complement strand
GAGAGCTATGCAGCCTATTTGCAGAGCGCTATAGACGCTTATCAAGCGAAATAAAAATCCCTAATCTAGTTAAAAAGGGCCATACTGTTGAATACAGTATGGCTCTTTTTTATGTGGTAGTTTGACTCCTTTCGTTCTTACACATACAAGGATAGCATGCATGTGTAAGGTTCAATTTCGATCTCTCTCCTATGAAGCCAGATTTCACTTTCAATCTCAACTTATACATGAGCCTTTCACTTCCGATTCCCATGGGAATGGTAAGGACTTTGTAAGGGGTTTGTAAGGGATTTGAAAGGGAAGTAGAACTTTTCAGTTTAGAAAAAGATTTCGCATATTCGGCAATCGTTTGACACTGATTTGGTGATTTTCATGTAATTTTGTGAACAACCTTTACAATAAACAAGACTAACGCCAAGGAATTGGTATATTTGAAATATGAGCAACATAAAGAACATAGCCGTATTAACTTCAGGAGGAGATGCACCTGGTATGAACGCTGCGATTCGCGCGGTGGTAAGAACAGGTATTTATCATGGTATTAATATGTTTGGTATCCGTCGCGGATACGACGGATTAGTTCATGGGGATATTATTTCTATGGATGCAAAATCTGTAGCAAACATTATTCAGCGTGGTGGTACAATTTTAAAAACTGCCCGTAGTGATGAATTTCGCACGATTGAGGGGAGAAAGCAAGCTTACGAGAACATTAAAAAATTAAATATAGACGCCCTTGTCGTAATTGGTGGGGATGGGACATTCACTGGAGCAGCCAAATTAATTGAAGAATTTGAGATCCCTGTTATCGGAATCCCAGGCACGATCGACAATGACCTTGCAGGAACGGACTTTACGATTGGATATGACACGGCGATCAACACCGTTGTTGACGCGGTCGATAAGATCCGCGACACTGCAGAATCGCATGACCGTTTATTCGTCGTAGAGGTGATGGGCCGTGACTCTGGATTAATTGCCCTTCGCTCTGGTATCAGTACTGGTGCGGAAGCGGTACTAATCCCTGAACTTAAGGTTGATTATGACGCGATCATGAAGCGCTTGGATAAAACGCGTAAGAATAAGTCTTCCCGCATTATCATTGTGGCGGAAGGAGATGAAGAAGGTGGATTAGTTGTGGCAGAGAAAATAAAACAAAATTTCCCATCATACGATGTGCGCGTTTCGATCTTAGGGCATATTCAACGTGGTGGAAAACCTACTTGTATGGATCGTGTATTAGCGAGTCGCTTGGGAGTTGCTTCTGTTGAAGGGCTCTTAGAAGGCCGCCAAGGCGAGATGGCAGGCTTGATTTGTGGGAATGTACAATTTACGCCATTTACGAAAGCGATAAAGCATATCGATAAAATCAATACAAACTTAACCCGTATTGTAGAAATCTTATCGTTGTAAGCATTTCATCGCGTATAAAACATTTGCAAAAAGGTATCCCAGTGGGATACCTTTTTGCATTATTCGAATTTGATTAAAACTTAAATACCCCTTATCTTGTATACTATACAGTAACTATTATATAAATATTAGAAGAACATGGACTCAAAAAAGAAGAAAATGGTGCTCACCATTGCACTTCTATGTCTGCTCGCTGGGTTTGCGATCGGCGCTTATGTGGCAAGTAAAGAGAAGGAGATCGCAAAAGAGCAAATGGGAAAAAATCGAACGGTTTCTACAAACCGACAGTAAAAATAGCGCGATAAAAAATTGCTTGATTTTATTGGCAATGGCTAAATGCATACTTACCTTTGTTAAAAAATAATGTAATGCAAACAGCACAACTTTATCAATACTATCTAGCATTTCCACAGGTATGTACCGATACGCGCCAAATCCGTAAAGATTGTATTTTCTTTGCGCTAAAAGGAGAATCATTCGATGGAAACAGTTTTGCGGCGCAAGCTTTAGCACAAGGGGCAAAATACGTCGTAATCGACGATCCTCAATATGCGAAAGACGAGGAAAACTATATACTAGTAGATGATGTGCTTACGAGCTTACAGGATCTTGCTCGACACCATAGAAAGCAATTAAACATCCCTTTTATTGGTATCACCGGAACCAATGGCAAAACGACGACAAAAGAATTGGTCTATGCTGTTCTTTCTCAGAAATTTAAAACTTTTGCGACCAAAGGAAATCTAAATAACCATATCGGCGTACCCCTTACTATTCTTTCTCTTCCAAAAGATTTAGAAATTGCGATCATCGAAATGGGCGCAAATCACCAAGAAGAGATTGCATTCTTAAGCGGCATTTCCTTGCCGACGCATGGCTTGATTACGAATGTGGGCAAAGCACACTTAGAGGGATTCGGGTCATTTGAAGGTGTCAAAAAAACGAAAGGGGAATTATACGACTTCCTGAAAGAACATCAAGGATTAGCTTTTATACAAGGCGACAATCAGGAACTACGAGCGATGGCAGAAGCCCGTGGTTTGGAACGTATCATTTGGTACGGATTTTCAGCCGAGAATGCTGTTCAGGGCGGCTTAGTCAAGGCGAACCCTATGTTAACGATATTTTGGAAACAACAAGGACAAGACGTAACCTACGAAGTAAATAGCAACCTAACTGGCGCTTATAATACGGAGAATATGTTAGCAGCTGTTGCTTTAGGTTTGCATTTTGACTTAAGCGCAGAGCAAATCAACCAAGGGCTAAGCAGTTACGTTCCCCAAAACAATCGCTCACAAGTTGTTAAGACAATGCGCAACACGGTTATTGCGGATTATTACAATGCCAATGCGAGCAGCATGGCGGCCGCTTTGGCTAATATTGCGGTTATTGAAGCCCCGAAGAAGGTAATTATTTTGGGTGATATGTTCGAAATGGGTGATGAAAGTGAGGTGGAACACCGCAAAGTAATCGAACAAGCGAAATCTATTGCTGCAGAGCAATTGATTTTCGTTGGTAAAGCTTTTTACGCACTGCGCGATGACTCTGCTGAATATTACGAATCGACTGAGGATCTCCGACAAAGTTTAGCCTCAAAATCTATAGCTGGCGCGACGATACTATTGAAAGCGTCACGCGGAATGGCTTTCGAAAATCTAATGGATCTGCTGTAATGCTTGGACTAACCGGCGTACATCACATTGCGATTATCTGTAGCGATTATCAACGATCAAAGCGGTTTTATACGGAGGTATTAGGTCTAGCGATTCTGCGAGAAGTTTTCCGTGAAACACGGAACTCTTATAAGTTAGACCTCAGCTTAAATGGAGAATATATTATTGAGCTATTTTCATTTCCTAATCCGCCGGTACGCCCGAGTTTTCCGGAGGCCTGTGGTTTACGCCATCTCGCTTTTTCCGTTCTTGATATTGAGGCTGAAAGGGGTCGTTTATTGAATTTAGGGATAGCGGTAGAGGAGATTCGTATAGATGAAATCACTGAAAAAAGGTTCACTTTCTTCAGTGATCCCGATGGCCTACCCATCGAACTATACGAGATTTAATATTTAGTTGGAATCGTCTTCTAAGTTTAATTCCTTTTCTTTATTGATCAAATGGGAGATGCTTGTATCATTCAATATTTGAAGCATTGCGTTTCGTACTTCTACGAAAACATCGCGAATACCACAAGCATGCTCTTCTACACACTCTTCACAAGAGCGATAAAAATTCAAACTTACACATGGAAGCAAGGCAATAGGCCCATCAATCAATCGCATGACCTGCGACAAGTAGATGTCTTCGGGAGCCTTATTAAGGCTATAGCCACCGCCAGCACCTTTTTTGGAGTACAAAATCCCTGCATTTCGCATTTCTAATAGGATTTGTTCAAGAAATTTTTTCGGAATACGTTCCTCCTCAGCGATTTTGCCGATTTGCATGGGTTCTTTTCCGAAATTCCTGCCTAATACCATTAGGGCTTTGATGGCGTATTTTGTTTTCTTAGAAAGCATATTTATAAATAGGTGAACTATTCCCTGTTCCTCAAATGTACTAAATTTAATCGTTCCCTAAAACTTCAACAATTGGTTGACCAATCGATCCGTTTGGCTCCATCACATGTAGAAGGGAGGATATCGTCGGTGCAATGTCTGTTACGTGAACCACTTTGTTCGACTTGCCATGCTTAATACCCCAACCCATAAACACTAATGGAATATGAGAGTCATAAGGCGTCCAGGTACCATGGGTGGTACCGGTAGAACGTGGCGTGCCGTCATACCACTGAGGCTCCGTGATAATCTGAATTGCTCCGCTTCGTTTACGATTGTATCCATTGATGATCTTCTCCCGCAGAGGTGCTGGTAATAACATGTTTTCTCCTCCTTCCACATCAACAACATAAGCAACCCCATCTTCATGGCGCAACTGCTTAATAATCGATTTCTTAATCGCCTCCTCATCTAATTTATTGTCTTCAATTACCTTATAGTTTAGATGCACTTGATAATTCATCAGACTTCTCACTAAATTTTCGGCACCAAATTCTGCCTTCAACTTGTCATTCAAGTTTCTATGAAGCTGTCTAGAGAAGAAGTAGCCTCCATTTCCACGCATATCCATGAAGTAACGTGAATTATAAGACGCAGCATGATCTGCTGTTAAGAAAAACGTATAATTCCCCTTTCCAACAGTTTGGTCTAGGTATTTAAAAAAGGCGGCAAGTTCTTGATCCAATCGAAGGTAAATATCTTCGATTTCAACGGAAGATAAAGAATAGCGATGTCCTACATAATCCGTTGCTGAAAGACTCACACAAAGAAAATCAGTTGCTTTCTTGGGATTGTTTCCTAATTTTTCGTTTTTGATAGCTTCTTTAGCAAAGTCTAACGTGATCTGATTCCCATAAGGCGTAGATTTTATCAGTTCGTATCCTGCATCTTTCATTAACAAGGAAGTCTTTCTTGGGAAAGTAGGTTTTTCTTCTCCTGCCCATTTCCCTTCGTACTCATTATCATCAGACACACTGTTGTTCGCATAAGTCTCAATCGGATATAATGTATTCCAATCTTGCTTTAAATACTTGTCGGCTAGCTTTTTCTGATTAAAAGAATTTACCCAGCTGGGTAGATCTTTCATGTAATATGTACTTGAAATCCAATCTCCCGATTTGGCCTCAAACCAATATGCCGCATCGGCAAAATGACCTGCCGGTAATATACCACCGCGGTCTTTAATCGCAATACCTATTACTTTAGCGTTAAAATTCGTGGCAAGCTTTAACTGATCCGTTACTGTAGATGCCAATAGATTTCTTGGGGATTGCTTACCTTCTTTCTCTAGGGTTCCTACACCAACAACCGCATCATCCTGCGTACAATACATCGAATTTCCAGTCTGTTGTTCAATCCAGTCATTACCGGCTATGCCATGTATGGAGGGTACAGACCCCGTATATACGGAGCTATGCCCTATTGCAGTGAAAGTTGGAACATAGTCAATAATGGTATTCTCGCAAGAATAACCCTCATTTAATAGGCGCTTAAAGCCATCGTTTCCGTAGCGGTCAGCGAAGCGATAAAGATAGTCCCATCGCATTTGATCGACCATTAAGCCGACGACTAACTTAGGTCTTTCGACTTGTGCACTTAACACGGTACAAAAACCTAGAAATAACAATGTTGCGTATACTCGTTTTAACATAGTATTTATTTTAATTAAGAATTTAGGTGTCTTTGTAAATAGTGTCCGGTATAAGAGTCCTTTTGCTTAACAAGATCTTCTGGGATTCCAGCAAAGACGACTTTACCGCCATTATTTCCGCCCTCTGGACCAATATCAATAACCCAGTCGGCCGATTTAATCATATCTAGGTTATGTTCAATCACCAAAACACTATTGCCTTGTTCAATCAGTGCATTGAAGGCTTTCAATAACTTTTCAATATCATGAAAGTGAAGACCCGTTGTAGGTTCATCAAATATAAATAGCGTTTTCTTCTGATTGTTCCCTTTGATTAAGAAAGAAGCTAGTTTGATACGCTGCGCTTCCCCACCAGATAGTGTGCTGGATGATTGTCCAAGTTTCACGTAGCCCAAACCTACCTCCTGTAAAGGGCTTAGTTTGTTCAATATCTTCGGCTGATCAGCAAAGAATTCCACGGCTTCATCCACACTTAAGTCTAAGATATCTGAAACAGATTTCTCTTTGTAGGTCACATCAAGAACATGTTGTTTAAAGCGCTTACCGCCGCATGCTTCACATGGAAGTACGATATCTGCCATAAACTGCATTTCGATCTTAACGACACCTTCGCCCTGACACATCTCACAACGACCGCCCTCTACATTAAATGAGAACGCGGAAGGTTTTAAGCCATTTGCTTTGGAAGCCGGCAAGCTTGAGTATAGCGCTCGCACTTCATCCCATGCTTTAACGTAGGTTACTGGATTCGAACGGGTAGATCGACCAATCGGGTTCTGGTCTACCATTTCAATTTGCTCAACAAGATCTATTGCTCCTTCAATGGCATCGAAAATTCCGGTTTGTTCGCCGGAATAGCTTCCCAAGGCTTTTTGCAAAGCTGGATATAAAATACGCTTGACGAGGGATGTTTTCCCAGAACCAGACACTCCAGAAACAACGGTAAAAACGTGTAGCGGGAAGTCAACGGTAATGTTTTGTAAATTATTTTCACGCGCGCCCTTGATGCGGATTGAATCAGTCCATTTTCTACGGCGTTTTGGAACAGGAATACGGATATCGCCACTCAAATATTGGCCCGTTAAACTGTCCTTATCTTTGATAATTTGATCGTAGGTTCCCGCAAAGACAAGCTCTCCGCCATGTATTCCGGCTTCTGGCCCGATATCGATCAAATAGTCGGCGGCCTCCATCATCTCCTGTTCATGCTCCACCACAATCACCGTGTTACCAGCATCGCGCAATGACTTCAACACCGATATTAATCGCTGCGTATCGCGCGGATGTAAGCCAATGCTAGGTTCATCAAGGACATAAATCGAACCCACTAAGGAACTACCTAAAGATGTGGCTAAATTAATCCGCTGAGACTCACCGCC
Source organism: Sphingobacterium sp. (assembly GCA_040394915.1). GTDB lineage: Bacteria > Bacteroidota > Bacteroidia > Sphingobacteriales > Sphingobacteriaceae > Sphingobacterium. Next base: position 21,511 of record JBEBRI010000037.1, on the reverse strand, counting down.
AGATAAACTATTACTTAAGCGATTCAATGTCAGGTAGCTAAGACCAACATCACACAAAAATTGCAACCTGTTCACAATCTCGGCTAATAAACGTTTTGCTATAATCGCCTCATTCTCCGTCAATGTTAGGTTTTTAAACAAATCATAGGCTTTGTCTAAAGGCAGTAAAACGATATCTGTGATCGAATATCCATTGATCTTCACAAAGGAAGCATCTTTCCGCAGACGCGTACCTTTACAATCCGGACAGTCTGTTTTTCCGCGATAGCGAGACAACATTACGCGGTATTGTATTTTATAAGTTTGTTCTTCGAGTTCTGCAAAGAAATCATTCAATCCACGGAAATATTGATTTCCCGTCCATAACAAATCCTGCTGCTCTTTGGTTAATTCACTATAATCACGATGGATGGGAAAGTCAAATTTAATAGCCGCTCTGACAAGTTTATCTAACCATGCGCCCATCTTTTCGCCGCGCCAAGGCGCAATTGCACCGTCAAATACCGATCGACTTTTATCCGGGATAACTAGGTCCGGATCAATCCCAATGACTTTACCGTAGCCCTCACAGCGCTTACACGCACCATAAGGATTATTAAAACTGAAAAAATTAGGTGTTGGTTCTTCGAAGGTTATTCCATCGAGTTCAAATTTATCGGAAAAATGAAAAGATTGATCCCCAACTTCGACATCACACTCGCCTTTTCCTTCAAAGTATGCCGTTTGAACTGAATCTGCCAATCGATTGATAGTATCATCGGAATGATCCAAAACAATACGGTCAATAACAATAAAGATTTCTCCGACTTGGAAGCTTGTATTCGCCACCTCCTTATCTTCGATAATCGATTCGATCTTCTTGATTGCCCCTTGATATTTAATCCGAGTAAACCCTTTTTGAAGTAATAGGGATAGTTCCTCTTTTAATTTTCGGTCGTTATGTGGGATTAACGCGCTGTATATAGTAACTGTGGTATCATCTTCGAAAGCCAACATTTTGTCAACAATCGAAGTCACCGAGTCTTTTTTCACCTCTTGCCCAGAAATCGGGGATATTGTTCGCCCAATTCGGGCGTAAAGAAGCTTTAGATAGTCATAAATTTCAGTTGAAGTCCCAACCGTCGAACGTGGATTACTTGAAATAACCTTTTGCTCAATAGCAATTGCTGGTGCAATGCCCTTGATGTAATCGACATCAGGCTTATTCATACGCCCCATAAATTGGCGGGCATAGGAGGATAAACTTTCGACATATCGGCGTTGTCCTTCCGCATACAGGGTATCGAATGCCAGGGAGGATTTTCCCGAACCCGACATACCAGTAATTACAATAAGCTTGTTTTTGGGAATATCTACATCAATGTTCTTAAGATTATTTACTCGAGCACCTTTGATTTGGATATGAGACTTTGGACTATGACTTGCACGTTCTTGCATAACTATCAAAGTTATGGAAAACTCTACAAAAGACAGACTATTGCCGTAAACAAAAATATAAATGCAACACAGGAATTACAAAAATGAAAGAATGGGCTTTCATCCATCCTTTCATTTTTGATTTTCCCCTACTTAATTAAGTCGATAATGCTTGAAACTTCCGCAACAACAGACTCTTTATCTGTTTCGGAACCACTAGCGATAAAGCGAATGTTACCCCGCGCATCAACAAACACTTTGGTAGGGATGCTTTGAATCCCCAATCTTTCAACTAATAGACGATTCCCTTCTTGATTTTCATCAAACACAACCTTAAAATCATAGCCCTTATCCTGCATCAGTTTTGTTGCTTTTTGCTTAAAGTCAGCTCCTTTTTCCCAAACGTTAGCGAAGAGAAATGCGACATTTGGATTGTCCTTATACTTCTCGATCGTGGCCTGCATACCAGGAAAAGATTTGATACAGGGTACACACCACGTTGCCCAAAAGTCGATAACTAACACTTTCCCTTTATAGTCGGCTAGACTAACAGAATTCCCTGCAAAATCCCTTAGCGTAAAATCTTCCATAGGTTTCTCGATTAACTTTTTCGAAAGCTCTTCTTTTAAATCATTTTGTTTACGTGTTTTCAAGAAAGAGATATAGGAATCGAAGCCATCTTCCCCATTGTTGACTGCTGTATAGAGTTGCTTTGCTAGTAACACAGAGCCATTATCTAGACTATTAACCTGCAAATACTTATCCATTGCTATGAAGCCTAGAAATGGAGTTCCCTGTTTAAAATAGCTATTCGCTAATGTATTCACAAGTGAATCGCCTTGGAACATTTTATAGTTATTTTCTTCTAATATCGGGTAAATAAGATCTATAGCTCGTTTCGGATTTCCCAACTGCAATTGATTTTTGGCCAATGCATTCACGATATTATTGTACATCATTGCTGCAAATCCTTTTTGTAGTGCGGTTGAGTCGGATGATTTTGCTTGCTTACTAAGTAATAATGCCTTTTCTAAGTAGGCATTAGCGGCTTGGAAATCATTCCCATCAAACATTTGCTTTCCAGCGTCGAAGTAAGCGACAGTCTTCCAATTCAAATCTGTCATTTCAGCTAAATATCTGTTCAGATATTCCTTTTCGCCAAGTTTCGCCAATCGCTTAACTAAAAGCATTGCTAGAAAATCTTGCCGTCCTTGTTGTGCTATTTCAAAGCCTTCCTTTGGGAACTGTTTTTTCCAAGCCGTGAACCGTTTATCAAGCTCTTTAGCATTAAGTTGATCAATTGAACTCCCGATTTTCTCCTCGAACGCGTAATCTCGAGCCAGTTGACCTTTCGGAAACTTCTTCAATATTTGCGCATCAATTGCTTTCAGCTTTACTTCATCTTCAATCGTCTTGTAAACACCTCGAGCTAGCATGAGCTCATCTTCTTTATTTGATTTCGCTAGTACGGCCACTTTTGCATTTAGCTGTTCTTTAGCCTCTTTCGTATTTTGATTGATGAGTATATTCAATTCATCTCTTAAACTCTGAGGCTTATTAGCTGCTGTATTCGATATGCTGATTGTTTGTGAATCAGCAACCTGCGTACAGAACAACAGCAGAAACAATGTATACGCCGTGTATAAGCTCACTTTTTTCATTGTACTTGTTCTTTTTTACTAAAAACCTCTACTAGTTTATTTGCCAAATCCTTCCCGTGTCCACCCGTACTACGATATATAATCTTCCCGGAAGGATCAACCAACAATTTTGTAGGGAAAGAAGTAACACCAAATTTCTTTACTAATTCATTCTCTTTATTATTCAACACATGATGCCATTGTATACCGTCCTCATCAATTGCTTTACCCCACTGTTTCAATTGATTATCTAAAGACCCAGACTCGAAAGCAACTCCAAGAATATCAAAATTCTCATTTCCATACTGTTTATAAAGCGCCTTTAATTCTGGATGACTTTCTCGACAAGGTGCGCACCAGCTTCCCCAAAAATCAATCAACCAATATTTACCTTCCAAGTTCTTCGAGTTAAAAGATTTCCCATCTTTTGTTATGACCTGGAAGTCCGGAATCTGCTCTCCTGAATTCGTACTCTTCCCTGCAAGTAATTTTTGCGCTAAGACTTTCCCAAACTCTGAACCTTTAACCTCTTTACTAAAGCTATCAAATTCAGATGTCGCTTCCTCAATGGTTAATCCGGTATAGTAGGAAGAGAAAACTTCCAATGCCGCAACGCTATTCTTATGTGTAGCGACGAATGATTTCATGTTATCGGATAATTGCTCTCTAGTTGTCAACAAACCTTTCATCAAGTTCTCAACAGATTGATTTAACTTACTCAAAGAATCCTTCTTTCGTATAACTTCCCAACTTTGTTGAGCGTATTTTCTGTCTTGTATAGCTATTTCTTCGTAGAGCTTCGACTCATCTCCGCCCTTCAATAACCTCGAATTTAATTGATCGGCCTCATTTAACTCGATGATGTTTTCTTTCCCTGCTTCGATCAGAAAAGTTGGACGAGGCTTTGGCGTAAAACCAGATGCTGTAACCAACATGCTTTGCTCGTTCATCAACATTACACTTACTGTTTGAAAAGGCGTATTGGGCAGGTTGAACAAATAGCGACCTTTTACATCCGGCATTAACTTCACAGATTTTGAATCATTCTGATCGGAGTACATCAACATGACCATCATGTTTGAACCTTTATTTCCACGAAGCTCCAGCTGTACAGAGTCTTTCTGTGTTTGTGCATGAGATCCTGTCAGAGCAAAGAGTCCGGCAATGCCCATTATTATTGATTTCAAATATTTTTTTTTATCAGCATATTATTAAGGGTTATTCTGCATATTGGCGTTGTATCCTAAGATATTAGGCGGAATACGTAAAGTCAGTCGCTCTTTTCTTAGCGTATAAGTTTTTCCATCAAGCACGCGCTTCGTGTTGACATTATTATAAGTTTGATCATCATACAGTCGTCTCATATCCAACCAACGAAGTCCGGTCGCGGCGAACTCTCGAAGACGTTCATCAAGAATTGCCTTTACCAAGGGTTCTTTTTCAGTAAATGCTTGCTTTGCATCGCTTTCAGGCATTCGATTCTTTCTTAACTGGAACAAATCCGATTGTGCGGCAGTCAGATTTCCGGAACGCGCTTCACACTCCGCTTTCATCAGCAGAAGATTAGGAATCGAAGGCGCCATATTTACAGTACCTGGACCCGCACGTTGAACTCCAGGAAGCTGTTCTGAAGAAAAGATACCGCGACTTGCGTAAATCTTCTTCCGCTCATCCTTATCGCCAAATAAACTGTATACCGCTGGCGTGAGAATCATCTTGGTACTCATCGCACTCATAATAGGTAGTGCACTCTGCTTCACATATATATTTTCTTCGTTATCAAAAGGGTTAGGATGATTAACTAGCCCCATATAAGACATGAATGGAACATACCAGCTTGCAACCTTTGTATTATAATCATAAAGATTCATCGGAATCTGGCTCTTTGAAAGCAATGCCTGAGTTGCTGTAAACTCTTTTAGTGCTAAATCATATTTCTTCATCTGGAAATAGACCTGCCCCAGCATATATTGGGCACCTAGTTTCGATAAGCGATTCCTATTAATGGTAGTCTCACTAAGTTTAGGAATAGCAGCCTGCAACTCCGTAATAATGAAATCATACAACGCCTTGTTGCTAGGTCTCGTGAAGTTTTTCTCTTCGGTAGAAGGGTTTACAACCATCGGGATACCGAGATCACTGGCGGCAGTCGCTTCGTTATATGGAACAGCAAACATTTGCGCCACCCAAAAATGTAAGTATGCACGTACGGCCCTCGCTTCGGCAACTAACGCTTCTTTCTGTTGAACAGTACCGCCTTCGCTATTCATAGCCCCTGCAATAATTAAGTTGTAGGCATAGTTTAAGCTATACAACCCTCCCCAGTCTGGTGAATTATCTTCCGGTAGGTATAAATCATCTTCCCATCGGTAGTATTTCTGTTCCACCAAAGTAAAGTTGTTAAAGGAGCCAGGATTTGCTTGCAAATCATCCGACATATAGAAGGGCGCTGAAACATCTCCAAGAATGCTGAAAGAATAATTGATCTCACCTGTCTCCGCATTCGACGTGGACGTAAATTTCAAGTGTTGAAACCCGCCCAAATAAGGATTATTCATCAATCCATTATAATGTTCAAAATGAGTTGGAATCGCTTTTCCTTTGGGTTCAACATCTAGAAACTTCTTACACCCCGTAAAAAGAATCAGCACAGCAATGAAAAGTATATTTAATTTTTTCATAAGATTTACATGGAAGGGTTAAAAGTTAAGATTGAGTCCGAACGTATAGAAAACTGGCATTTTTGGAACACGATATCCAGAAGCTAGATTATAGTATTCCGGATCTATCTGATCCTTGTTCTTAGTCCACAATAAGATATTATTCGCTTGCGCGTAAATGCGAACACGCTCTAGCGTCAATCGCCTGATTAAATCGTTTGGTAAGACATAGGAAAGTGTCACATCCCTCAATCTCAAATAGGATGCAGATTGCACATTCACATCTGCATAATTGTAAAATGTAATAGCCCGCTCATTATCACTTTGCGATTCACTAGGAATATATTTAGGAATATTCGTTATCGCCTCATCACCCGCCTGCTTCCATCGCTTATCAAATTCCCGACTTAAGTTCTGCTGTATGCGACCAAAGAAAACGTTATTTAGCTCCTGCCGCATCACATGACCGAAATTATATACTAACAGAAATGACAAACCAATATGCTTATAATTAAAAGTATTGGTCATACCACCGTAGACTAAGGGTTGTGTGGTCCCCTCATAATGTACATCTTGAAGCTCTAAGTCCCTAGTAAAGCTTATCTTTTCGCCGTTTTGTTTAACGACTTGCGCATTACCATTGGGGTCTAACCCGCCATATTGAAATGCCAGTAAACTAAAAGCCGAGTAGCCCTCAACGAATGGCTTCACAACTGTATTTAGAGCATTTGGACTTACATAATTTTTTAGTTTCGTTATCTTGCTTTTATTGTAGGCTATATTGAAGTTCGTTGACCATTGAAACTCTTCTTTAGTTGTCTTTCCTGTCTTGATCCCTAAGTCACACCCTCGGTTTTAGAGCTCGCCTAAATGTCCAAAAGAGGAACTCCAGCCGGTCGTAGGGTCAACAGGGCGCTCGCCTAATAAATTAGAGGTTTGTCTATCATAAAAGTCTAAAGATCCAGAAATACGGTTTTGAAGAAGTGCAAAGTCAATCCCTGCATTGAATGTATTGGTTTTCTCCCACACTAACTGATCGTTCGCTGGGCTAATGATGATATAACCTGTCCCTAAGCCTTCAAAGCGTTGGTCGTTTATCGCATAGAGTATATCATAAGGTCCGCCCAATCCTGGTTTGGGTGAATTACCTGCAATACCGTAAGTAACACGCATTGTTAATTTAGTCTGATCAGCGGCAGTAAAAAAGGATTCGTTATGAATATTCCAACTTAAGCCCGTACTCCATATAGGTTTATTTTGACTACTACTATTCTTCCCAAATAAATTGGACTGATCATATCTCAAGCTACCGTTAAAGTTATAACGGTTATCATAACTATATGCCGCATTACCATAAAAAGACACAAACCGCAATTCGCTCTCTGCATTGACTAAAGGGTTATAGGCTAATACGCTATTCCCGACACCAGTCGATTTATTCGACAAAACAGGATTAGAAACCCCTGTCGATTCTAAGAATTTCTGATCAAAAGAAGAATACGTTTGCGTTTGAAAATCGTAGCCTTTCGTATTGGTTCTTTGAATATCGTATATGGTATTTCTGCTTTCAAAGCCCGCTAGGAGAGTCAATTGATGCAGCTCATTTATTTTCTTCTCGTAGTCAAGTTGCGTTCTAAATGTCCATGAAGTATTCCGATTATCTTGTGTTCTATATTCTCCTCCTTTAATTGGTAAATAGTAGGTTGGATTTCCGCCCGCTACCGTTGGATTCGCTGTAAACTGAATCTTCTCCAATTGCGTACGATACACATTATCATTAGCAAATGCATAACCCTTATCAAATCCCTTTTGAAACTGTGCTCTACTTGACCAATTTAAGCCATCAATGAGTCCTAATCGGAACCCTGCATTCACACGACCTACAAAATTCTTATTATTATTAAGTAGGTTTCCCTCTTCGTTCAACGGAACATAAGAAAGTGGGAGTTTACTTTTAGAAATGGCAGCCTGCCTTGCTGTTTCTGTTAGGTAGAGATAAGATTGATCTAGCGCTTTTCCTGAAGCATCTGCAAACATCGCATAGGGCGTATAATCATCCAAGCCCATAGGGAAGCTCATTTGATTTGTATTGTAGTTTTCATAAGCCATATTCGCCGTAAGATCTATATTCAAGCGCGGTGACAAATTCCACTCTTCCTTCAATGAAACAGTAAAGCGATCTTTGGAAGATTTATCATATTTATTATTACGGTTATAGCTTACTGACGAATAGAATCGATTCACTTTTCCCCCTCCGGAGAAATTGATGTTGTGTGAAGTCAGTAAAGCGGGTGAATGGAAATATTTTTCGATTTGAGCGCGATTACTCAATACCGAAAGGGAGTCCCACCCACGATTGGCAGCAGCGTCATTAATTAAACCAGCATTCAAGTCGTAAAACAACTGCTCATGTGGATAAATCTTTGGATACCCTGAACTATTGACTATAGAAAGCGGAAAAGCGTTAACATAAGCTGGATCTAGCATTATTCCCTTTGCCGCTTCAATAAATTCCGAGGAAGACATTCTGTTCATGTAATCATAGGAAGGCGTTCCCCGTAGCGACACAAATCCATCGTAGTTAATTTTCACCCCTTCACTATTAAAATTACCGCTCTTCGTCGTAATCACGATAACGCCATTTGCGGCCTGTGCTCCCCAAATGGATGCTGCAGTCGCATCCCGCAACATGGTCACATCTTGAACATCCTGAGGGTTCACCAAAGACTCAATGTCATTGTACTCAGCCATCGGAACCCCATCTAATACGACAAGTGGTTTCCTGCTCAAATTCACAGAAGAAACCCCACGCATTAACATCTTGTCATTCCCTTCACCGTAATTCACCGCCAAGCCAGGTGTTAAGCCTTCTAAACGATCTAGTACGTTCATACTCCCGCTCTTCTCGGCCAATTGACTTCCTTTCACAACCGAAAAGGAACCCGTACTGCGTTCTTTCGATAATTTTTGATATCCCGAATTCACCACAACAGTAACCGAGTCAATCAACTGATCTTTGGTATTTAAGATAATTGTTAAGCGTTCAATGCCATTAGCGGAGGCCTTTGCTCTTGCGGTATCCAACTTAGTTTCAATGGCTTGAAAGCTCACATGACTCACTCGAATCTTGCTTTTAGAATCAGAAACCTCTATTTCAAATTGTCCCTGATTATCAGACTCTGTCGCTGCAGCTCCTCCAAGTTCCTTCACACTTGCATTACGTAAAGGTGCTCCCGAAGCGTCCAAAACTAGACCGCGAACGACGAATTTAGATTGCTTAGTTTTATCTTCATAAATGGAGTACGTATTGGCATCGAGTTTACGAAAGGACAAGTTTGTTTTCTGTAATAAACTTCTTAAGCAATCTTCAACGGTTCCATTTTCCACATGCAATGGACCTGATTGATAACGCTCAATAAGTTGATCATTAAAATTAAAATGCACATTAAATTTCTTTTCCAGCTCCTTTAAACTGCTCTTCAATGGAACAGATCGTTGCAGCGTAAAAGTACTTGTTCGCTGTGCAAGCGTCGTATTTCCTATGGATAATAAGGAAAACGAGAACGCTAAATACATCAGTAATTTAATTTTCATATTGGTTAGTGTATTTTCTGGTTAATAAAATCAAAGGCAATACCGTTCCACCTCACCCAAATCAGTGGGTAATGTCTTTGAAAAACAAAAAATTTATATTGTTTAGTTTACTCTACCGTATAGCTATTTCCTACACGTTTAAAAGATTTGATATTACCTGTCTCTTTCAATGTTTTCAACACTTCGTCAATAGGAACATCATTGAAATAACCGGAAAAGCGGCTTTTATTGATGTCACCTACTGTCGTCTCAATCTTCACATTGTACCATTTCTCCAACTTTGAAAACACAATAGACATGGACTCATTATCAAAAACCAGCTTATTTGAACGCCATTGGATCTCTTTGGAATTTGTAAGATTATCAAGATCCTTACTCGAGACTACTAATGCGACATCCCCAAGTTGCGTTACACGACCATCATCTGCAGATAATGCCGCTTGCGCATCAGAACTTGAAACTACAGCAACTTTTTCTCCGGGCGACATAGTATAGGGCTGATGTTTTTCCCCAGCCTTTAATTCCACTTTTCCTTCGATAAGGATAGTCTCGGTTTTGTCTTCCTCAGCGTAAGCACGTACATTGAAGGTTGTTCCCAACACTCGAATTTGCGTATTCTTTGCAGAAACGAAAAAAGGTTTTTTGACATCTTTCGCCACGTGAAAATATCCCTCACCTTCCAATTCAACACGACGATCCTGCTCCCCAAACTCCGATGAAATACGTAATTTACTACCGCCATTCAACCAAACCTCAGTACCGTCTTCCAATTTAAAGAACTCCCTTTGTCCATTCTTGGTCATATACACTTGCTCCGAATTAGATTTGTTCAGATGCAACGCAAAATAGCCTAGGAAGCCCAGCAACAACATGCTTGCAGCAATTCGTAAATATTTAGGCCACATGGAACGAATTTGAGCTTGATGTAAAGCTTCAACCTTTTCCATTTGCCTTTCGAAAGCCAGATCCACGTTGGTGTTATCTACCGGTGGTGAAGAAAATACCATGCTGTAGAATTGCTGGTAATCCTCATTGGAAGCGACTAAAGCCGCTAACTCTTTCAGCTCGTCAGCCGACAAAGTTCCTTGAAGCTTTTTATCTAGCAATGCAAAAAAATGATCCTTTTCCGAATGGTGCATAAAGCAGGTTTTAAAGAGAAGACAATGATACACTCAAAACTCGCCAATCAAAAATGAAAATATTTTCCATCTAATTGACTATCAGTGTACTAATTTTATTTTTTATTAATCAATGCATACAATTTGCGCAAAGCAAGCTGTACATGTCGATTAACCGTATTGACAGAAATTCCAAGAAGATCGGCTGCTTCTGCATAGGAGAGTTGTTGCTCACGCACTAACAAAAAGACCGTTTTACATTTTGGAGGCAGCAGTTCGATCGCTTGTTCAATAGTAGCGACAAATTCTTTAGCGATGGCTTGCTGTTCTGGATTATGAGGATCCATAATTTCATAATTTTGATCCAAGCTATCTTGCCGCTGTAGCTTGGTAAGTTCATTTAGCGAAGAGTTCTTCACTGCTCGATACAAGTAAAAAGAGAGATTTTGGATCTCTATTGCTTTATCCTCCAGGAGCCATAACTTCAATAACACATCCGATACTACATCTTCTGCAATCGGATGATCTCGAACAATAGAGAGACTATAGCGCACTAAGTCTTGATAGTAAAAATAAAACACACGTTTATAGGCCTGCTGGTCTCTGTCGCGACCAATAGCAGACAACAACAGTGGAATTTCTTCCACCGGGAGACGCTTTGTTTTATTCGCTAATGGCATCGCTTTTATCCAACTTCTCTAGCAATTTCTCCACTTCGACCTCCGAATCTGTAAGTTTGGCTTTACAGATTGCCAATAGCGAAGACGCTCGTGAAATCTTTGCCGACAACTCGTCGACCGATACCTCGCCCTCTTCGATCTCGGCAACGATTTGCTGCAATTCAACAAAAGCATCTTGATACGTATATTTATTTTCCATATTGCTCTTTATTAACCACTTTCGACTGTAAAATCCCGTCTTCCACTTGAATCTCCAATAAATCCTCCAATTCAACTTGATCAACCCGCTGAACAGCCTTACCATTTTTCCTTACAATGCTAAACCCTCGTTTCAAAATATGAATAGGACTTAACAAACCCAGCTTCTGTTCAATATGCACTAATTTAGACTTTTCGTCTTTAATCAAATTCTTGCTGTAGAGTTGCATATGCAGGGCAAAATGACTTAAGGTATTCCGCTCGGTTAAAAATACTGCCTTACTATTCCATGTTATCGCTTGCGCGAGCTGCTTCAATTGTAGCCCATGCTGAACAAACTGTTCGCGCACGGCACGAAGCAACCGTTCCTTCGCCTTGTCCATCGGAATGGAAAAGTTATGAAACTTCTGCAATAGAAAATCCGCCAACTCACTCGGTGTAATCGCATTTTTATAGGCTACCATCTCGCTCACGGTCTCATTAGTCGAGTGCCCAATCCCTGTCAGCACAGGAATCGGAAACATGGCAATTGCCTTGGCTAGCAAATAGTTATTGTATGAACTTAACCCAACTTCACCGCCCCCACCTCGAATAATAGCAACCGCATCAAATTCGTCTATCTTTTCCGCAATATTACTAAGTTGATTGATGATCGAGGCAATGGATTTATCCCCTTGCAATAAGGCCGGATAAAGCGTTGTCTCGATTTTATAACCCCATGGATTTCCCTTAATAATTTTGTAGAAATCTGACAATCCTTTACTGGTTTCAACCGAAACAATGGCCAAACGTTTCGGGATTAAGGGAAACGGAACTTGCTTATTTGCATTATAGAGCCCTTCTTCTTTCAAAAGTCGTATGGCTTCTTTTTTTTCTCGCTCCAATTCCCCTAAAACAAAGGTCGGATCGATGTCTACGATTTTTAGGCTAAAGCCATAAAGCGGATCATAAGATATTCCCGCCTGCATTAAAACCGTAATCCCATCGCGTAGTGGCTCACCCAGAACTTCTATAAACTGCCGATTTATGCGCTGGTAGTCCATCTTCCAAAGAATAGACCGCATCTCCGCCACGACACGTCCGTCATTCTTTTCCAACAACTCCGGATAACAATGACCCGAATGGGTATAATGGTTCAGCTTGTTCATTTCCGCTTTGATCCAGTACAAACTTTTATACCTCTCGGCAATTGTTTTCTGAATACTTCGGGAAACTTCAAGCAGCGTAAAAACCGTTTTATTGTCTACAGATTCGGGCATACAATCAAATATACTGAATTTATTACAGCACAGCGATGCACGTTTGTGCGTTTTATTAGTACATTTACATGAATAAACCAACATCATCGTATGATTCGTACCATCGGCATCGCATTCCTTGCGCTGATCCTGCAAGCGCAAGTTTCTAACGCTCAGTATAAACAGACTGTAGAAAATAAAACTCGACTAGAAAGCAATGTAAATAACATAATTCCGCTAAAGAGCCTGGATCAATATAAGATTGCTGTGGTCACGCCGAATAGCAGTAAATACCGTGCGTTCATCGAACAATTACAGCGTTATGCCGAAATCGAGCCCCTGGATTTCCAACAATATGATGAAAAAACGAAATACTACAATACGATCATCGTTGCCGGCACTGCTAGTGAACTGCATCCCACTCAACTCGCCATGTTGCTTCAGTCGGCGGTCAACAATAAAAACGTCATACTCTGTCAATTCGGGGCCGAGTACGATTTCACCAATCTAAGTGTCACGCCCCAGCAATTGCGCAAATTTACCAGCCTGCTTCGCAGCGCTGACACGGGAGCTCAGGCCCAAGAATATGCCGCGATGTCTATTTTTGGAGGTCTTGGGATTACACAAGGCACTTTAAAAACAGAACAAACACGTCTACAGTATGTTGATGGGGTAAGATCTGATATGGATCTACAAAAAATGGGGAAACGTATTGATGCCATAGCGAAGGAAGCAATAGATCAACGTGCAGCTCCTGCTATTGTCGTTATGGCGGTAAAAGATGGACAGGTCATCTTTGAAAAAGCTTATGGAAGTCACACCTATGACAAAAAACAAGCGACGCAATTAAATGACATATTCGACTTGGCCTCAGTGAGTAAGATTGCTGGAACCACGCCTGTTGTCATGCATCTACAAGAGAAAGGTATTATCAATTTAGATAGCACCATGGGACACTATCTATGGCAGGCGAAACAGACAAATAAAGCCAACATCACGCTGCGTACGGTATTACTACACGAAGCGGGCTTCACCCCATTTATACCGTTCTATAAAGCGTTAAAACCCGGAGATTTACTAAGCACGAGAGATGCCGAGCATCAAGTTCAAGTGGCAGACCATGCTTTCTTGAAAAATAATTACTACCAAGACGTCATGTGGCCGGAGATGCTGAACTCTCCGGTTAAACCTATTGGCAATTATGTCTATTCCGACATCAGTATGTACGTGATGAAAGAAGTTTCTGAACATGAAACTTCTGTCCCTATGCAGGACTATGTACAACAAATCTTATATAATCGCATTGGAATGAAAACCGCGGGTTATCTACCAAGAAACCGCTTCGACAGAAATAAAATAGTTCCAACGCAAAACGATACTGTTTTCCGCAAATCACTACTACAAGGATTCGTCCACGATGAGGGTGCCGCGATGGCGGGAGGCGTTGCTGGTCATGCAGGTCTTTTTTCTTCCGCCAATGATTTAGCAATTTACGGTCAAATGCTATTAAATCGCGGAAGTTATGGTGGCGTTCAGTATTTTAAGCCGGAAACGGTCGATTTATTTACGTCTAAGCAATCGGCAAGTTCTCGACGCGGCTTGGGTTTCGATCGTTACGATCCCAAACCAGGTGCGGATTATCCTTCAAAATTAGCTAACGAGTCCGTTTATGGGCATACAGGATACACAGGGACCTGTATTTGGATTGATCCTAGGAATCAATTTATCTATATTTTCCTCTCGAATCGCGTTCATCCACAAGTGAGCCCCAAACTATCTGAGCTGAATATTCGTTCTCGCATACAAGACGTTATTTATCAAACGATCAACAACGCTAAATAATGAACAAGTTCTTCATTCTTACCGCAATCCTAGGTGCTTGCTGTACTTCGGTAAACGCGCAAGATTATAAAAAGATCCATCAGGAGCTCCTCGTCATTGATGGCCATAACGATGTAATCATTGAAAGTATATTGCCGGGAAAAGATATTGGGAAGCGATTAAAAACGGGGCATACGGATTTACCTAGGCTTCAAGACGGTGGGGTCGATGTGCAAGTATTCGCTGTTTGGTCTGACGACAAAAAATATCAGAAAGGCGCTTTTAAACATGCGAATGATCAGATTGACGCTTTGGAATCGATGATCGAGAAAAATAAAAGTAGGATTGAACTTGCTAAAACTAGCGCAGATATTGCCCGGATTCAACAATCCGGAAAAATCGCAGCCCTAATTGGCATTGAGGGCGGCAACATGATTGAGGGAAGTATTAGTAATTTAGAGAAACTATACGACCGTGGGGCTCGTTATCTCACCCTCACTTGGAATTACAATTTACCTTGGGCGAGCGCTGCTGCCATTGAAGTAAAAACGAAAGGATCCAAAAATAAAGGATTAAACGAGCAGGGGAAAGCTATCATAAAACGCATGAACGAATTGGGTATGATGATTGACTTATCTCATGCCGGAAAACAAACATTCTACGACGTTTTAAGTATCTCCACAAAGCCTGTTTTGGTTTCTCACAGCAACGCTGCATCATTAACACCGCATTACCGCAATCTAGATGATAAACAATTAGCCGCATTAAAAGATAATGGAGGGGTTATTGGCGTCAATTTCTATTCGGAATTTCTCGATTCAAACTTTCGCTCCCGCGTCAAGCGCCTTTACAAAGCACAATTTAAAGATAAGGCAGAAGCAAATATCTCTGTCGATAAAATGTATAGCAAACTACCGGCAAAGGTAAAATATAAAGCAGATGCCCCTTTTGAGCATGTTATAAAACATATCGATTATTTAGTTTCCAAAGTTGGGATAGATCATGTTGCTATTGGTTCTGATTTTGATGGAATAAACTCAGCTCCTCAGCTATTGGAAGACGTTTCCAAGTTCCCAATGCTTACAAAAGCACTGCTGGAAAAAGGCTATAGTCAACAAGATCTCGCAAAGATAATGGGATTAAATTTTCTAAGGGTTTTGAAAGAAAATGAGACCGATTCCGCTACCAAAACTCTCTAATAAGTTTGATAAATCACCTATTCAGCCGCATGTTCAATCTCCTTACATCGCAAGAGAAATTAGAATATAGTTAGGAATTCTTCGAGACTGCTTCGGAGCAGACCCCTTCGGATGCGGCGCAGTCGATATGTAAGCTAAAATGTAAGTATTCGTTGTCCGGTTCGGTTTACATACTTGAGCGTTAAGTACGCTGGAATTTATGTGATATAAACTCTAATTTGATATACCGATACACTATTCTTCTGCATCAAGCTTTACAAGCTCCTCGTAATTCTTATTCAATTTATTGACTAATCGACGGTAGAGCAATTTGTAGTATAATTTGACGATCCATAAAAATACCAACATAACCAGAAGCATTACAATTGAGATGGCAATAACCATAAATAATGCCTCTCCCCAACTTCTTTCAAATATGTGATCTTCAAAGAACATAGATATCGTCACAAGGACGGAAATTAAGGATATATAATAGATATTGAAACGTATATACTGATCAACGGCTTTGCGAGTTTCTAGAATATCGTGAAGCAGAACCTTCGTATTATTAGTATTCTTTATACTGCGGTATGCGGAAAAGAATTTGAAAATAAAATAAGCAACAATGATATAAAAAATACCAGATAGAATATATTCGAAGAGAGTTAATAATTCCGAATCAAATTCCGAATTGCTATCGGAAGGAATGAAGAAATTTAGCGCTAGCCCGACAAATAACTCAATAAGACTGATATAGAATATCCACTTGACGATTGACGAGGAACTATTGTGCAACATCTTGCGTATGCCCTCCTTATCGACCTTCGGAAAATCATCATCTTTTTTCCAATGTTGTTTTAAAAAATCCAATTCGTCCATTACGCTATTTTTTGTTTTGACAACATACTTTTCAATTTGGTTTTAATCCTATTCATCTTTACGCGTGCATTCACTTCGCTGATACCTAAGGTTTCCGAGATCTCGACGTAATCTTTGTCCTCGAGATACATATAGACTAAGGCCTTATCAATATCATTTAGCTGACGCACAGCATCGTACAGGAATTTCAAACGTTCTTCCTCTTCGGAGTTATACTCTTCATAACGAATATTCGCGAGTGAATTATCCCAATCTACCGTTGTAATCTTTGTTTTTCGGCCACGATAAAGCGATATTGCTGTATTCAACGAAACACGATAAGCCCAGGTAGAGAACTTAGAATCGCCTTTAAACTTCGGATAAGAGCGCCAAAGTTGGATCACCATCTCCTGAAAAAGATCTTGATGCGATGCTAGATCTGCAGTATATAGCTTACAGATCTTATGGAGAACATTTTGATTTTCCTCCAGCAACGACACAAATTCTTGTTCCAGGTTATTGTACATCTTTGCCTATTTGTCGACAATAGTACAGTATTGTTACAACATGTTCTTATCTTTTTTTAATTTAGCTCAATGGCAAAAACGAAATCAGCATATTTCTGTCAATCCTGTGGATATGAATCTCCGAAATGGTTGGGGCAGTGTCCATCCTGCAAACAATGGAACTCATTTGTTGAAGAAGTGGTTGAAAAGGCGTCCTCTAGGGTTCCGGAATGGCGAAGCACATCAAGCTCAAAAAGCGAAACGAAACGCGCGAATAAGGCTGCGATTATCCACGAAATCGTTTATTCGGAGGAACAGCGCATTGAGACACCAGACAAAGAATTTAATCGTGTATTAGGTGGAGGTATAGTGCCTGGCTCCTTAGTGCTCATTGGTGGAGAGCCCGGCATCGGGAAATCAACACTGATGCTCCAATTAGCGTTAACCGTCTCCCACGTTAAGACATTATATATCTCTGGCGAAGAAAGCGAACAGCAGATTAAAATGCGGGCAGAACGTCTTGTACAAACATCAAACGCGAACTGCTATATCTTGACGGAGACATCAATGCAAAATATTTTCAAACAAATTGATCAAGTTCAACCGAATTTATTGGTTATTGATTCTATTCAAACCTTGCATTCTGCGCAAATAGAATCTGCCCCGGGTTCGGTGTCTCAGGTTCGAGAATGTACGGCAGAGCTGCTTCGATTTGCAAAAGAAACGAACACACCTGTTTTCATTGTTGGGCATATCACTAAAGATGGCTCAATAGCGGGTCCAAAAGTATTAGAGCATATGGTCGACACGGTCTTGCAATTTGAAGGCGACAGAAACCATGTTTACCGGATATTAAGGGCTGTAAAAAATCGCTTTGGTTCTTCTTCGGAGTTAGGGATCTATGAAATGCAAGGCTCAGGGCTTCGTGAAGTTTCTAATCCTTCGGAAATTATGCTTTCTCAACGGGAGGAGCAAGTCAGCGGAACCGCTGTTGCAGCGATGTTAGAAGGCATGCGACCTTTGATGATTGAAGTGCAGGCATTAGTTTCCAATTCTGCATATGGAACACCGCAACGGAGTTCGACCGGCTTTGACACCAAACGATTGAATATGCTTCTTGCAGTTTTGGAAAAGCGGTTCGGCTTTCGATTAAGCGCACAAGATGTTTTTTTGAATATTGCTGGAGGTCTTCGGGTGGAAGATCCTGCGATAGATTTAGCGGTTATAGCCGCTATTATTTCTTCTCAACAAGATATTCCTTTAGGTTCGCATATTACCTTTGCGGGGGAAGTCGGATTGTCTGGTGAAATACGTGCGGTCAACCGCATTGAGCAGCGCATTCAAGAAGCCGAAAAACTAGGATTCGGGCAAATTTTTATTTCCAAGTACAATACAAAAGGTTTAGACGCGAAAAAGTATGATATCGCGATTCGTCCGGTAGCCACGTTGGAAGATGTCTTTAGTGCGCTATTCGGGTAAGCAAAACATTTAAAGCATACGTCGCGGATAAAACAGCGATATTTTACACGATATTTAAACGAAAAAAGGCACCTAAAAAGGTGCCTTTGCAATTTGTAATTTTTTTAAGACTAACTAAATTGTTACTTAATTACTTCTGCTAACTTCGCTTCTAGCGCTTCACCACGTAAGTTTGACGCAATAATTTTTCCTTGTGGGTCAATTAAGAAGTTTTGCGGAATTCCTTGAATTCCATATAAGCCTACTACCTCAGACTTCCAGAACTTTAAATCGGATACATGTGGCCATTGTTCTAATTTATCGTCGTGGATAGCTTTCATCCAAGCTTCTTTTCCATTTTCACGATCTAAAGAAACGCCTAATACCGTAAAGTTCTTGTCTTTGAACTTATTAAAAGCCGCTACGACATTTGGGTTCTCGCCACGACAAGGACCACACCAGCTTGCCCAGAAGTCAATTAATACATATTTACCGCGTAAAGAGGACAATGCAAGCACTTTACCTGTTGTATCTGGCAAGGCAAACTCTGGAGCAATAGCACCAATTCCTACTTTTTTCAACGTTTCAATTTTCTTCGCTATAGCCTTTCCTTTGGTTGTGTTTTTCAACGCTGCAGAGAACTTATTGTACGCAGGTTCACCAAGAGAAAGCACATTTTCAGCCGTAATTAATTCATCTAAAAGACTCAATGCTACATAGCTATTCGGGTTTTTTAACGCGAAATCTTCACCAACTTTTGATTGCTTATCGAAGATAGCACTCGCACGTTCTTGTAAGGCACCAACGTATGCTTGGTCATTTTTCTGAGCGTCTGTTGCTGCTTGATACTCTTTATTTAAGACCTCAAACTCAGCAGTTAACGGCGCTAATGCTTCCTTGTATTTAGCATAATCTTCATTAATCGCATTTCCTGATATTTTCGCATCTTTCAAAGTCGCTCCCACTACATTGATAACGCCTTTCGATAAATAAACGCTGGTACGATCTGGATTGCGCAATGTATTGATTGCCGCCCCTTCTGGAGATAGAATTAACTGAGCCTGAGTTGGTTCCGCAACGGTACCGTTGTATGTAAAAACACCTTTTACGACATTCGCAGAGTCAAGAACGCGTTGCCCATCTGCAGCGTACTGAATAAATACTTTCGCTGGCGCATCAGCGTTCTTTAGGTTACCCTTTACAGAAAATCCTTCTTGGGCAAACAATAAGCTAGGAATTGCTCCTAGCAAACATAAAATTTCTCTTTTCATTATATTCATATATTATTTACCATAAAGTTAAACATTTTTATTAATTCTACCATCGCCCACTAGCCCCGCCGCCGCCAAAGCCTCCACCACCAAAGCCGCCGAAGCCGCCACCTCCGCCGCCGCCGAAACCACCGCCGAAGCCGCCTCCACCAAAGCCATCATGATCATTTCCACCTCGACCTAATGAGTTTAATAATGTCCACCAGAATAAATCCGAAGAACCTCTACCGTTCATGACACGTCCGCCACCATTCTTGCCACCACCACCGGAACGAGAAATTAACGCTAGAACAATAAAGATTATGATGATGATAAAAATAATTGGAATGCCTCCACCACCTTCAGTAGAGTATTTGTCATTTGGATCTGCCTTATACTCTCCTTTCGTGTAGGCGATAAGCGCATTCACTCCATTATCGATTCCCGCAAAGTAATTGCCTTGTCTGAATAAGGGCTTCACCTCATTCTCAATAATGCGATAGGCGATAACATCTGGCACAGCGCCTTCAAGACCGTATCCTGTTCGTATTGTAACAGCACGATCGCCTAAGGCAACAAGAAAGAGAATACCATTGTCGTATTTTTTGTTTCCAATTCCCCATTGCTTGGCGAGTCGATCTCCATAGTCTGCAATATCGTAGCCACCTGTCGATTTCATAACGACTACCGCAACCTGTATGGATGTGGAATCTTCAAAGGCTAGTAGTTTTTGCTCTAAATCGGTCTGCTGCGCTGAGCTCAAAGTATTGGTATAGTCCGTCACTAATCGATTTGGAACAGCAGGAAAGTCCTGCGCCATCGTAAAAACGGACCATAGTAAAGTCAAGAAAAAGGTGAATACCAGTTTTGATGAGCGCTTATAGCTCTGCATTTTCTCGAACATATTCTTATTGTTTACCAAAATAAATATCGTTAGGAAGTTCATTCACATCATCAGCCCGTCTTGGGAAGAAGGTTGCTAATTGCGTGCCTGCTTCGTGAATCCCCTCAATTAATCCATTCATATAATCTCCCTGGCGAAAGAAAGAAACCATCTTCTCTTTTGTACTCTGCCAAAAATCATCCCCAACTTTGGCGTGAATACCGGCATCCCCAATGATCGCAAATTGATGATCTTCGGTCGCTAGATAGATTAAAACACCATTGCGTAATTCCGTATGATGCATTTTTAGTTTCTCGAAGTAATGTCTAGCCTGATCATACACTTCTAAACCGTGTAATTGACGTTCAACCACCAAACGAATCTCACCGGAGGTTTGATTCTCCGCCAAACTAATGGCTTGTACTATCTTTTCTTGCTCCTCTTGATTGAATATTTCCATTTTATTCCAATAAAAAAGATGAATGCTTAGTAAAAAAGATTACCAACATTCATCTTCGTTTTATGATTTAATACCGATTAAAATCATTAAAATGATACCGTTGGTGCCTTATCAGCCCCTTCAGCAGCTTTGAAAGTACCTTTTGCTTTGAAGCCAAAAATACCTGCCATAATGTTGTTCGGGAAGCTACGAACAGTTGTATTGTACTCCTGAACGGCATCGTTATACGCGCGGCGCTCTACCGAAATTCTGTTCTCTGTACCTTCCAACTGCGCTTGAAGCTCTTGGAAGTTAGAGTTTGCTTTCAAATCAGGATAAGCCTCTACGCTCACTAACAAACGACCGATAGATTGCGATAATGCATCTTGTGTTTGTTGGTAGTTAGCAATCGCCTCTTCGCTTAAGTTCGAAGGATCTAC
This sequence comes from Sphingobacterium sp., assembly GCA_040394915.1. GTDB lineage: Bacteria > Bacteroidota > Bacteroidia > Sphingobacteriales > Sphingobacteriaceae > Sphingobacterium. The sequence goes on along the minus strand of JBEBRI010000037.1, from coordinate 134 downwards.
GGTTACCGAAGTCGCCTTAGCGCGTGCTTCCACAACTGCTTCTAAAGTCCCCTTTTCGTGTTGTGCAGCCCCTTTTACAGTGTTCACAAGGTTTGGAATAAGGTCGGCTCTGCGCTGGTAAGCATTTTCAACCT
>JBEBRI010000036.1:0-28745 GCA_040394915.1 Sphingobacterium sp. | reverse complement strand
TGTAGCCATTTCTTTCAATAAAGAAGATGAAAGACAGTCCTGGTTGAAAGCGATACATGAAGACCAAATTGCTGAATGGACACACTTATCTGACTTGAAAGGTTGTGGGTCACCTTTGTATAAGCAATACCAGATAAGGGGCTTGCCGCAGAATTATTTGTTAGATCAAAATGGCGTTATCATCGCACAAAACATAAAAGGAGAGGCTTTGGAATTCTTACTAAAGCAGTTGCTCCAATAAGATCAAATAACGTCACTATTCGATAGGAAAAATTAGTCACTTCATTATCTACTCACAGTTCCTCATAACACTCTTTTTCGAAAAAATATTTTTATCAATTAAATTAATATCGTAATATTGCGATGTAATATTAACACCTATGGGACTTACTAAATCAGAAATATTTACGGAAGAACAAAACAGGCTTGCTTCTTTATTTAAAGTATTAGGACATCCTGCTCGTGTTGCCATCTTACAACATATTATACGTCAGAACGCTTGCATATGCAACGATCTAGTGGAGGAGTTAGGCTTAGCGCAAGCGACCATTTCACAGCATTTAAAGGAGCTTAAAAGCTCAGGTATTATTCAAGGAACAATCGAGGGGAAATCGGTTTGTTATTGTATTGATGAGCGGATGTGGAAAATAATACAAGATGATTTCAATGCCTTCTTCAATCAGGAACTAAAGATAAACAAATGCTGTTAAGGGCATTTTTTTACAAACTATCATCGTAATATCGCGATATATAATTATTAAATAGAATATCAAATGAAACTTTCAAAAATTAAAGAAATCTTACCAACATTGAGTAATGTTGAGTTTAAGTTAGAGAATGGCAGGTTCGTGCCGGAGCATTTTCACGTGACAGAGGTAGGGATGATTAACAAGCACTTTATCGATTGCGGCGGAACCATCAGGACGGAGCAAGTCGTGAATTTTCAGTTGTGGAACGCAAATGACTTTGAACACCGTTTAAAACCAGGAAAATTATTAAACATTATTCAGCTGTCGGAAGAGAAACTTGGTATGCAAGACGCTGAAATAGAAGTGGAATACCAAAGTGAAACGATAGGAAAGTATGACTTAGAATTCGACGGTCAGCATTTTGTTCTTAAGAATAAACAAACCGCCTGTTTGGCGACGGATGCTTGTGGGATTTCGGCAGAAAAACCGAAGATTCAATTGTCCTCATTAAACAAAGGATGTTGCCCACCCGATTCTGGATGCTGTTAGTCGATCGTAATCGTATTTAAGATGTATACCAAGATAACAGAAAATTTTCAAGCGCTGTCAAAAAATCAGACCATTAGCCTTGAACGCCAAAAGCTCCTCGAACCGTTAATTAGTTATGTGCAAGATAAAGTTACGACCAAAGAGCCTGTCAATCTTAACTTCATCTGTACCCATAATTCAAGGCGGAGTCATCTGTCCCAAATATGGGCACAAGCGGCGAGCGCCTATTTTCAAATCCCCAATGTTAACTGCTATTCTGGAGGCACTGAAGAAACGGCCTTATATCCACAAGTCGCCGAAACCCTAGCAATGCAAGGCTTTCACATTTTCAAAATCGCAGAAAATACAAATCCGATTTATGCTGTAAAATATGAGGACAATGAAGTCCCGTTAATTGCATTTTCAAAAAAATACGACAACTCATTTAATCCAAGTTCTCATTTCGCAGCCATTCTCACATGCTCGCAAGCCGATAATGGATGCCCTTTTATTGCAGGAGCGGAGAACAGAATTCCGATTACCTATGAAGATCCGAAAGTCGCAGATGGGACTGCAGTGCAAGCTAGCATCTATGAAGAACGAAGTTGGCAGATTGCAGGAGAAATGTATTACGTCTTTTCTAAGATTAAAAAATAAAAAATGCAAGTAAAACTCAAATTTCTAGATCGGTATTTGACGCTGTGGATATTCTTAGCCATGGCCCTCGGGGTCAGCTTAGGATATCTTTTTCCAAATATCAGCAGTTTAACAGATCAGCTATCGGTCGGAACAACCAATATACCATTAGCAATAGGGTTAATCTTAATGATGTATCCACCGTTAGCCAAAGTGGATTACTCCCTATTACCGAAAGCGTTCAAAGACAAAAAGGTGATTGGGATTTCGCTATTTCTAAACTGGATATTAGGAACTTCTCTTATGTTTGGTTTGGCGGTCTTATTTCTTAGAGACGATCCGGATTATATGGCGGGATTAATTCTGATCGGTCTCGCACGTTGCATTGCTATGGTTATTGTTTGGAGCGATCTCGCAAAAGCAAATCGAGAATATACAGCGCTCCTAGTCGCGTTAAATAGCGTCTTTCAAATCATAAGTTATAGCTTTTTAGTTTGGTTATTCATTAACGTATTACCCAGTAAATTAGGGATTGCCAATTTCGATGTCAAGGTTTCGATGGCTGAAGTCATGAAAAGTGTTTTTATCTATCTTGGCATTCCATTTATCGCTGGTTTTGTAAGCCGTTATTTGCTTATTAAAGCGAAAGGGATGGAATGGTATCATCGCAAATATATTCCTGCCATATCACCGATAACGCTATATGCGCTATTGTTTACTATCGTCTTAATGTTTAGCCTAAAAGGGGAGAAGATATTGGAACTTCCATTGGATGTTATCAAGATTGCAATACCACTTGTCATCTACTTTGTTATTATGTTCGTTCTAAGCTTCTTCGTAGCTAAGCCCATGAATATCGACTACGACAAAAATGCATCCATTGCTTTTACTGCGACGGGCAATAATTTCGAGTTGGCCATCGCCGTGTCCATAGCAATATTTGGAATCCATTCAAAACAGGCATTTGTTGGTGTTATCGGCCCTTTATTTGAAGTTCCTGTATTGATTTTATTAGTCAAAACTAGCCTTTGGTTAAAGAAGAGATTTTATTCCTAGCGGACGATTACAAGCTGACTGGTAAACGGCAGTTTTTATCAATCAAGTAATTTACAGGGTGACTTCGTAGATCATTAAAAGAAATTTTTGAAACAAAATCAGAATTGCATGGTGGGAATACTCGCAAAACACTATATTTAACAATTAGTTAAAATTATCCAATTCTTATGAAGCGTTTTTTTCAAGAACCAAGCGTTCAGATCTCGGCGATCCTCACGACGATTTTCATCGGCACAGGAATATTGTTTCTATTTCTTGGATTAACAGATTATAGTTGGATTTTATTTGTCTTACTTCCCATAGTTCTTGGCGTCGCAATTGGCTCGATGAAATTTCGGAAGTATGCGCTTCTGTCGACCATATTGACCGCCATCTTGCTTTTGATTGTTATTTATATACCGGGGCTATCTGGTATTATCTGTATAATCATGGCGATTGGGTTGGTTGCTCCTTTAATTGCACTCGCCTATGTAGTTACAATTTTAGTAAAACGCTATAGAAATCTGAAAGGAACAAATCGTTTATCGGTTTTAATCTTGCCTCTTTTACCGTTTTTAATTGCAGCGCCAATAGAACATTTTTTTAAAGTCGATAAAGAAGAAGTGCTGGAAGTTAGCTCCAGCCGCATCTACGATTTTACACCAGAACAAGTTTTTGAAGCGATAAAATCCGTTGATACTCTCGACGCTCCAAAACCATTTTTATTAAAGTTAGACCTTCCTATCCCAACGAAATGTGTGTTAGAAAAAGAAGAAGTCGGTGCGAAGCGTATTTGTTATTTTAAGGGTGGTCGTCTCAGTAATGCGGATTTTGGCGGAGGTACAATTACAGAGCGCGTCACAGCCTATGAATCAGGAAAACTCTTAAAAATGGATGTAATTGATTATACCCTTGTTGGACGCAATTGGTTGGGATTCAAAGAAGCAATTTATGTGTTTGAACCTATCCAGGGAGGGAAATGTAAGTTGACTCGAGTGACAACTTATAGCTCTATTCTTTCTCCTCGTTTCTATTGGGAACCGATGGAACGTTTAGGCGTTGAGCAAGAACATGAATATGTCCTCAACAATTTGGAATTAGACTTGAAGCGGAAATTCAAAAAGAAATAGCGTATAACCAAAATCAAATACTTTTTTAAAGACGAACAAAAGGTGTTTATTTGGTGTATGTAATCCAAAGCAGGGATATTCCTAAATCTAGCCTAACGGAAAAAATAAATGAAAAGACTACTTATTTAGGGTATTTCTTTATTTTTACCTCCACATCCTATGTATTGAAATTATGAATCCGGTTATTCGAAATATATTAGCAGTTGTTTTGGGTCTTGTTGCCGGAAGTTTGGTGAATGGCGGACTTATACAAGTCAGTTCTTCGATTATTGCACCGCCGGATGGGGTGGACGTAATGACTGAAGAGGGATTGAAAGCAGGAATACACTTGTTCGAACCCAAGCATTTCTTATTCCCATTTCTTGCGCATGCGCTAGGGACGCTTGTCGGCGCCTTTGTAGCAGCAAAAATATGTGCCGGACCAAAATTGATGTATGCCTTGATTATCGGTTTTTTCTTCTTATTTGGCGGTATTTCAATGATTTTTATGTTGCCTTCACCGCTATGGTTTACACTGGTCGATTTACTACTGGCGTATATTCCGATGGCCTATCTAGGGATGCGTTTAACGCGTTAGTTCAGCCAGAATGCACTTTCAATATCTCATTGTATACGGGAGGCTTTTTAAGTCCATTATGTTGTGTAAATTTCCTAATGATTAAGCGTATTTTCTCATTCACTTATCATCGTTAACATTCATCTACAGATTCAAGGAATCCTGAAGAAGCATTCTTGTATTTAGTGAATATTTAATAAATTGTCTTGACTTACAAAAATTTCTTTGTTTAGCAACGTTTCGTCCATATGAGTATAGAAATTGATAAACTTCGCTATCCCATCGGTAAATTTATTCGTCCCGCACACATTGATCGTCAAACGCTTGCACTTTGGATCGATAGCATTCGGAAGTTTCCAGAACGCCTGCGTAATGAGATTGCGACCCTACCGAAGAAAGACTTCAATAAATCATACCGACCAAATGGCTGGTCGATCACACAGCTTATTAACCACTGCGCAGACAGTCATATTCATAGTTTTATTCGTTTCAAATTGGCATTGACGGAGGATACTCCAACGATTAAGCCCTACCGGGAAGATTTATGGGCGGACTTAGCCGATTCTAAGGATTTTCCTATTGAAAGCGCTTTGAAAATAATGGATGGTATTCACGTGCGTTGGAGTTATCTTTTAGAGAGCTTAACTGATGCGGATTTAGACCGTAGTTTTATTCATCCGGAAACAGGGGAGACCATTGATTTGAAAACGAATATTGGTATTTATGCTTGGCATTGTAATCATCACTTGGCACATATTATCAATGCAAAGTCGGCGAAATACTAGGGATCCCGAGCTTGCACATTTCGTATTTCATTAGTGCTAAAGGCATATATTGCCTATCTTTGTAGTTTATTTAGAGGAAATGAGTGAACAAAAGACGAAAATTGGGGTAATTGGTAGTGGTAGTTGGGCAACCGCCATGATCAAGATGCTAACCGATAACCACAAGGATAAAGTCATTAACTGGTGGGTTCGTAAGCAAGAAGACATCGATTATATTAAATGCTATCAACATAATCCTTCCTATCTCAGTGCCGTGGAGATTAAACTTGCTGAGCATAGCTTGTTTATAGATGCTAAAGCGGTTATTCAACAATCTGATATTGTTATTCTAAATACCCCAGCGGCTTATTTGGAGGACGCCTTAGAAGGGCTAACTCCCGAAGATATGCAGGGAAAGATTATTGTCTCAGCAATTAAAGGGATTATTCCTTCTTTGAAAGAGATTGTCGGCGAGTACTTAGTCGATAAATATGCGGTTTCAACAGATGATATTATTGTCGTTGGCGGGCCATGTCATGCTGAGGAAGTATCCTTAGAGAAGTTATCATACCTCACATTCGCATCAAAGAATACGGCGAATGCTGCTTTTGTTGCGCAGTTCTTCCAAACACATTATATCAAGACCGTCATATCGAATGATGCCATTGGCGTGGAATATGGTGCTGTATTGAAAAATATTTATGCTTTAGCCGGAGGTATTTGCCATGGTATTGGTTACGGCGATAATTTTCAAGCCGTCTTAATTTCTAATGCGATTCGCGAGATGGAATATTTTGTAGATACCCTCGCGCCTCAGGATCGAGAAATTAATAATTCGGGCTATTTGGGAGATTTATTAGTGACGGCATATTCACAATTTAGTCGCAACCGCACGTTCGGCACCATGATAGGGAAAGGTTATAGTGTGAAGTCCGCACAGTTAGAGATGAATATGGTGGCAGAAGGATACTTTGCATCCGACTGTATACAAGAAATTATCAATAGACATCGTTTGCAAATGCCAATTTGCAATACCGTTTACGATATATTATATAAGAATAAGTCAGCCGTACTGGCGGTCAAAGAATTAGCAGATAAATTATCATAGATGATTAGCAAAGAGCAAATAGCGGAACAATATAAAGTAATTCAAAACGAAATAACGGAAGCTTTAGAACAGCTTGACGGAGTTTCAGTATTCGTTGAAGAGAATTGGGAAAGAGATGGTGGCGGTGGCGGAAGAACCCGTGTTATTCAACATGGGGATATTCTAGAAAAGGGTGGAGTTAACTTTTCTGCTGTGCATGGAGAATTGCCTCCTGCAATTAAAAAGGCCTTCGGTGTAGATGAGGATCAGTTTTTCGCGACTGGCGTTTCGATCGTCATACATCCAAACAATCCTTGGGTTCCTATTATTCATATGAACATTCGTTATTTCGAACTGAACGACCAAATACGATGGTTTGGTGGAGGAATTGACTTAACACCCCACTATGTGGATGAACAGGATGCGCAATATTTTCATGAGGCACTAAAATCTGTTTGTGACCGTTACAGCCCAAAATTCTATCCTGAGTTTAAAACCTGGGCAGATAACTATTTCTTCATCAAGCATAGAGAAGAGACACGCGGAATTGGCGGTATCTTCTACGATAAGCTTACTGCCGAGAAGGCCGGTATTCCTGAGGAAGATATTTTTGCTTTCTCATGTGAATTAGGACGTCTATTCCCAAAAGTATATACAGAATTAGTCAATCGACATCGCCATCAAGCTTATACAGAACGTGAGAAAAATTGGCAGTTGTTACGTCGAGGACGTTATGTAGAATTCAACTTGGTATATGATGCTGGAACAAAGTTTGGCTTAGATACCAATGGTCGTATAGAATCTATTTTAATGAGCTTGCCGGAACAAGCAAATTGGTTCTATAATTTTAAACCGGAACCCGGGTCATTAGAAGAGAAAACACTTTCCTTGTTGAAGAAAGATATTTCCTGGGTCATATAATTCTTAAAACAGTTTACATGGTATCTTTCGAGAGATTCATTTTAGATAATGGCTTGCGTGTACTTGTACATGAAGACCCACATAGTCCAATGGCATGCGTTAATATTTTATATGACGTAGGTGCAAGAGACGAACAGCCCGATAAAACGGGCTTTGCGCATTTATTTGAGCATTTGATGTTTAGCGGATCTGTTCATATCCCTAGTTTTGATCAGGCGCTACAGCGTGTTGGTGGCGAAAATAACGCTTTCACATCGAATGATATTACAAATTACTACATCACGCTGCCTGCAAAAAACTTGGAAACCGCTTTCTGGTTAGAAAGCGATCGTATGCTAAGTTTAGCTTTTAACGAGCAAGGGCTAGAAGTACAACGTTCTGTTGTTATTGAAGAGTTCAAACAACGCTATTTGAATCAGCCTTATGGCGATGTTTGGTTAAAACTTCGACCGATGGCCTACAAAGAGCATCCCTATCGTTGGGCAACCATTGGTAAGGAAATTAAGCATATCGAGGAAGCAACGTTAGCTGATGTTAAAAGCTTTTTTGCGAAGCACTACTTACCGAACAACGCGATTATGGTTGTTACGGGAGATGTTAAGACAGCGGAAGTGAAGGCTCTCGTGGAAAAATGGTTTAGCGATATTCCCGCTGGCGAGAAGCCTGTACGCAATCTGCCGGTAGAACCTAAGCAGCTGGCGCCTAGGAAAGAAGATGTGTTTGGTGACGTACCTGTCGATAGTCTATACATGGCCTTTCACACCGTGGACCGTATGGATCAAGATTATCAGACTGCAGACTTAATTTCCGACATCTTATCGAGAGGAAGTTCATCGCGTCTTTACCGCAGTTTAGTCAAAGAAAAGCATGTATTTTCCGAGATCAACTGTTATATCCTAGGAAGTATTGATTCGAATTTGTTAATGGTTGAAGGGAAGCCATCGGAAGGCGTAAGCCTGGAAGAGGCTGAACTAGCTGTATGGAATGAATTGAACAGTATTAAAGATGAGTTGGTTACGGATTACGAGTTAAACAAAGTCAAGAATAAGATAGAGTCAACCCTCGTATTTGCGGAGCTCTCTATTTTAGATAAAGCAATGAACCTAGCTTTCTACGAATTGCTGGGGGATGCAAATAAATATAATCTGGAAGTGCAGAAGTATAACCAGATAACGGCAGCGGATATTCAACGTGTTGCACGTGATATTTTTCGCAAAGAAAATGCTTCTGTTTTATTTTATCATGCTCAAAAGTCGGCCTAATATGATTAATCGTGAAATTGCACCGGCATTGCATGCCATAGATGAAATAACTTTACAAAAGCCGGAAGAGCTAGTTTTTGCAAATGGCTTGAAAGTCTTTATCTTTCCAGCCCCCGAACAAGAGTTAATAAAAGCAGAATTTGTTTTTAGAAATGTCTTTGAAGGGAATGAAAACCCCGTCGCGAATGTAGCTTTAGGGAACTTGCTGAAAGAAGGAACGTCGAAGTTATCCAGCGCTAGAATCGCGGAAGAAATTGATTATTATGGTGCTTATCTAGTGCCTGAATATAGTTTCGACCATAATGCGCTAACACTTTATACCCTGAGAAAACATGTCGACGCGGTATTACCGATCGTTCATGATGTATTAACCGATGCTATTTTTCCCGAGCAAGAGCTCCATACATACGTGCGTAATAATCAGCAGAACTTGCAGATTTCCATGGAGAAGTCTGACTTCTTAGCGAGACGTCGTTTTTATCATGAATTGTTTTCAGATACAAGATACGGCATCTCACTAACGAAAGAGTCCTTGGGATCACTTACTCGCGAGCAGGTATTGAATCTGTATAGAAAGCAGATTCAACCGAGTAATGCGACGCTCTTTATATCGGGGAATATTACGAAGGAAGTTATCGCTAAATTTAAGGAATACTTCGAGCGACAATGGACTAATCAAGCTTTGCTTGATACTGCAGCTTTTCCTGCTCTAGAGCCACTTTTACCAAGTTATAGTAAGATCGATAAGCCTGCAGCATTACAGTCTGCTATCAGGCTTGGAAACCGTAGCATTCAACGCTCCCATGTGGACTATCCAGCGCTGCAATTTACTAATACCTTGTTTGGCGGATACTTTGGTTCTCGATTGATGAGTAATATCCGAGAAGAGAAGGGTTATACGTATAGCATAGGTTCGGCTGTCGCCAACTTAAATCATGCGGGTTTTTTAACGATTGCGACTGAGGTTGGTGTAGAGTATACCCGCGACACACTCGTGCAAATTGAAAAGGAAATGACCCGATTACAGGATGAATTGGTGTCCGACCAAGAAATGGAGCTCGTACGAAATTACATGCTGGGAAGTATGCTAGGAAGCTTAGAGTCGGTATTCTCGCATGTTGATAAGTTTAAGTCGGTTTACTTTTCGGGGTTAACGTTAGATTACTACGATTACTATACGAATGTTATTCAACAAATGAGTCCGTTGGATGTGCAACAGATTGCAGGTCAGTATTTTCAGTATGATAAAATGATTAAGATTGTTGTTGGAGGGGAAGAAACGTAAGTTTAAAAAGCCCTGATTTCAGGGATAAGATAGCCGGGTGATATGCCGTAAGTTTGTACTATCAAGTAGGTGATGAGTGTACATCACAATTTTGTAAGTATTATTTAAACTAATGGAGTCATGGAAAAAAACGAGCTAAACATCAACAACACAAGTCTGCAAGACGGGAAAACGTTAGGAATTATTTCTTATTTAACCTGGATTGGGCTACTAATCGCCTTTATCAAGAATAGAGATGTTAAAAGTCCATTCGTAAATTTTCATATTCGTCAAAATCTAGGATTATTTATTGTTGGTATTTTGGCTGGTCTTCTGAGATTTATTCCTGCCATAGGCGGGATTGCAGTATATATCGTATTCACGCTACTTTTTATTTTCTGGATTATTGGCCTAATAGGTGCAATAGGAGGCAAGACAACGGCAGTTCCGGTACTGGGCGATATGTTCCAGAATTGGTTTAAAGGAATTTAATAGGATTGAGAAAATACAGTTATATACGGTATCGGGCCCTCTAGCTATAGAGGGCCTTTTTTATAGATGCGAACTCTTGAATGCTAACTTATACTTAAGTCATAAGGTATTAATGATCTTTCTTTCGACCACATCTTGAACAGTAACGGATGGAATGGCCCTTGCTGTCAATACGACTGGTCCACGTATGGAAACATATAATTTTTGCTTGGTAAAGTACAAATACAATAAGAATAATTACGAGAGAGACAATTAAAGCGATCATCTGCATGTGTTAGTTAATATGAATGCGTCTCCTTAGACAGTCGAGTAGTCGATTGCTTTTTCCTGGAGATTCATACATATGATAATTCATTAATAAAAAATGGGAACATGATCAATTGTGCAGCATTCAATTGATTATGCTGTAAAAGTATATTATTTTATCTATATAAGCAATTAATTTTAGTTATTGTTATTTTTTAGAAAATAAAATGTTGTTAACATATACGCTATATATTTCATATTTCGACAGTTATTCAGTTATTAGCCAAATATTGCGCTTCTGCTGCAGAACGGTCGAAGGTCTCACTTTGCTATTCAACAAATCCGTCGTACTTCCCTCAAGATGCCAAGGTAAATCCTCATCAGCGACCTTCAATAGTTTGTAAATTGCATCCGCTTCGTGATAACTTAAATCCGATTGAAGCAAATTAATCCCTTTACTACGAAAAATATCCTCTGCCTCCTCAGGACTAACTTGACGAAGTTTGGCGGCGGTCTTATCGAAACGGTCTAATTCAGCAGCCATCTCATCTGGGAAGTGATCCGCTAAATATCCGGTATAGAGATCGCGATTCTTTGTCCGTAATGCTTCATTTCGATAAGCAACCCGTTCCGGTGATAGGTTAAAATCGAAATCTTCGGGGTGATTAATAAAATCAAATTGCTTGTCCAAATAAGTTAATCTTTCCTGTAAAGTCATAAACTCTAATATTAAACGTCTTCTTGTATTTTCCTTAACGTCATCTTTTACAATTTGTTTTATTAAAGTAACACCCTTCGTTGCTAGTAGACTTTAAAAAGTTTATACATATTATTTATTATGTTGAATTATATTTTTATTTTAGTGGATATAGTATTTAAAAAACTTAAATATTGTTTGCTAACCAAAAATAAATAAATCTAGTTTATGCTAAAATCTCGATTAAAAGGCTTTGGATCAAAGAGTTTATGTCAAGTGCTCATAGGTACTGTTTTACTCGGTACACTAGCTTGTGAAAAAAACGTGGTATCAACAACAGATGAAGGGATTGATACACCGATCACTCCAGAAGAACCTATTGGCGTCATTCCAAAACCCTTACTACTTGAACAGCCATTTACCGTGATGTCTTTCAATTTGCGCAACCCGTCGAACGCCGATCCCTTTACTCAACTGCAACGGATGAGTAAGTTAAGCACCTTATTAAGCGATAATCAGGTGGATATTCTAGGGGTGCAGGAACTCGCTGACAATAGTGTCGAAGAATATGTAAATGCGGCATTGGATCAAGCGGGCTATGCAGTGTATAAAACAGGTGCTGCTAATGGCTCGCCTAAATCTATTTTCTACAAGAAGACAAGATTCACTTTGGTCAACGCGGGGCATCTGTTAAAAGAATTTGTGCCGGGAACCGTTATTTCCAGTGCAAAGTGGGTCATATTGAAGGATGTCTTGAGCAATAAGGAGTATTTCATTATCAATTCGCATTGGTATCATACGGCAGATGCGGTGCAGTACCGTAAGGAATTTGCACAGATCTTACTTGATTGCATCAAGGCCAATCATGCCGGCCGTCCTGTAATTTGTATGGGTGATTTTAATGCCATTCCTGGTACGGAAGAAATTCAAGTGATGAAAAATATTGAAGATCTCGATATGATTGATGGATTAATGGATACGCAGGCAGATCCTACATTTCACAATTGGACGGGGGTTGCGACTAAGAAGCTTGACTATATCATGAGTACACGCGATTTAGCCTTTAAAGGTTTTAAAGTCGTTAAAGATAAATATACCGTCGACGGTAAGACGATGTGGCCGTCTGATCATTTCCCGGTATTCGTTCGTTATATTCCTGCGATTTTTGGCGTCGAAAATGTTGTAGCAGATGCAATATCGAATGATGCTAAAACCCAGTATTATTTCGCAGATATCAATGGCGATGGAAAAAAAGATAAAATCGCTTGGAATCCGACAGCAAATGCAGGCAAGGTTGCTGTTTATTTAGCAAATGGTAGCGGCGGCTTTCAAAGTGCAGCAGTGACGCATGATGCTTCTGCAAGTACCTCGACAGATTCTTATTACCACTTCGCTGATGTCAATGGCGATAAGAAATCAGATCTTATTGTTTGGAATAAAGGAGAGCACTCCGGAAAGACACGCGTTTTTTTGGCGACAACAAATGGTAACTTCTCCAATACTGCAATCGATAACCCAGAGGGTACATCGGCTGCTACAACTACTAAATTTCACTTCGCGGACCTCAATGGAGACGGTAAAGCCGATAAAATTTATTGGAATTCAACACATGACGGTGGGAATATTCGTGTCTATCTAGCAACGGCAGACGGTAATTTCTCCGGCACAGTAAAAAGTTCAAGCAATGTAGGCAGTTCCACAGCGAAGACAAATTATTATTTTGCCGATATTAATGGCGACGGGAAAGTCGACTTAATACGTTGGCATTTAAGCTTAGATGATGGAAAACCAATGGTATTCTTGTCCAATGGCGATGGTACATTTACGGAATCAACGGAGCATTCTAACACAGGAGCGACAAGTGCTTCAGAAAATGCGAAGTTCTATTTCGCAGATATAAATGGCGATGGAAAGGCGGATAAAATCTATTGGAATCCTAAAAATTACCTTGGAGAACCGAAGATTTACTTAGCGAATGCGACAAGCTTTGAAGCTCCCGTGTATTCCCTAAGAGGCAGTTCTATGGATAGTAAAACGGTATTCTACTTCGAAGATATCAATGCGGATGCAAAAGCTGATCAAATCCGTTGGAATCCTACAGAAAGTAATGCGGCCTTGAAAACTTATCTGGTTAGATAAGCTACTTCGTTTAATAAATCAAATCAAAAAAAAGCGCCACTATCAAACGATAGTGGCGCTTCTATATTTATCGCTTATCCCACCATACTTTTGAAAGGAAGGAATCGCCATTGCTCATTCGAGCAACCGCTTCAGCGTAATTTGCCTGATTAAGCTCAGACTCCTCACTTGAATAGATTGCGCGACGCGGAATCTGCCCATTTGTAGAACCAGGATTAGGCCCCGCTGTTAATCGTGGGTAACCTGTACGTCGCCATTCTGCAAATGCTTCAAAGTCGCGGCCAAATAGTTGAATCCATTTTTGAGTTGCTATTTTCTCCATCTTTTGATCTGTTGACAATCCCGTCAAAGAAAGGACGTTTTGCTCGTAGCTCGCTGGAAGTGAAGATAGGTTAAATGGAGGTAACGCTACTGCTGCTCTTACACCATTGACAAGGTTAGTCTCTGCGTCAGCTGCCGATAATCCCCAGCCCAATAGTGCTGCTTCAGCTTTGTAAAAACAAACATCAGCATAAGTTAAAGCATAAACAGGGATAGGGGCAAAGGACTGACTGAAATAAGTACTTTTATTCGGCGTAGAGTAGTTCGAACGTATCAATTGCGATAATTGATTATCGGTTAATGCAACACCAATACCTTGATAGGTTGTAATACCATTGATCGTAACAGGCTCCGCAAGTAAAGGTAGACGTGGATCATTATACTCCTTTAACTTATCAACTAAGGTATTCGCAAGATATCTTAAATCCGCACTACCCGTTGTCAGTTGGCGAAGAATCGGATTTTGATTCTCTGCCTGTGCATCATTAAAGGTCTTCACAGCTGCATTATCACTGTTGCTACTCAATAGACCGTCGCTCGAGCTCAATGCTTCCGTAACAGTCTTTTGTGCCAAGGTAGCATTCGCATAGCGTAAGCGCATGCCTAATCTAAGTTTCAAGGAGTTTCCAAACTTCTTCCACTTATCGATATTACCCGAATAGAAGAAATCCGAAGTACCATAACTTGCATCGCCAGTAGTCAATTTAGCTAATGCCGCATTTAATTTTTGAATCAATGCCGGATATATATCCTCTTGTTTGTCAAACTTAGGTGTTCTGTTAATTGCCTTACTTGAGGTGGTTACTTCAGAAAAAGGAACATCACCAAATAAATCCGTTAGACGTTGGTACAAGAAAACCTCATAGATCTCAGCAATAGCAAGCTTGCTACGTCCTGAAGGATCATTTTCTAATCCCGCTAACTCTTCCCGAATTTGGGCGATATTTCTAAACAATTGATAGTGCTGCGACCAAATTAGATTCTCTGGTCCCTCGAAATAACGGGATACAGGAACGACAGGGCCACCAGCCCAGTGTTGAACCCAAGATCCGAATTTATTATTTGGCAACTCGCCAGACTCTTGAAACGTACCATCACGTAACACACGGGCAAATAATAAAGCAGGATCCACTTCAGTTACTGATGTCGGCGGCGTGTTTATGCGTTCAAAGTCTTTCGTACAAGATGCTGTAGATAACATTACGGCACCTATACCTATGTATGTAAAATATTTTAAAGCTTTCATTTTATTGATCAGTTTATAGGCCCATAGTTAAATTAATTCCAAAATTACGCATCATCGGTAGCGATGTTGATTCGATACCGATCGATGAGTTATGCACGTTGAACGATGCTGACTCTGGAGAGAAGCCATCCGTCTTACGTTGGAAATAGAATAAGTTTCTACCATAGATTCCCAATTTTAAATTCTTTACGGCCTTGTGCGGCATAAATGATTTAGGCAACTGATAGGATAAACTAATTTCCCGCATGGCAATATAACTCATGTCGTTGATCATTTCTTCCGATACCATCACTTCCTTATCGCTTGCAACTAAGTTCCAGTAGTCTTGTGCACTGACTTGTTTACTGTTCTGTACACCAGTACTTACCCATTCGCCATTTCCGTTTTGAGAAGCAACCATACCTTGAGCAATGTAGCTTCCATCACGTCCTTCTAATGTTTTCTTGGAAGTACCATAGATGATTTGCTCACGATTCGATTGTGAAAAGATAATACCGCCTTGGCGAATATCTACTAATGCATACAAACTAACGCCTTTGTAGCGTAGGGTATTTGAAAATCCACCAATCCAGTCTGGTTGCGCATTTCCTAAATCAGTTTCCACACGTCCTGACGTACGAAGTGGCAATCCCGTATTCGGGTCAATTAAGCGATTCCCGGCTTCATCTTTTACCCAAGCGAACTGCGTGCCGATCAATTGCCCAAATGGCTTACCAACTTCCGCAACCACATTAATGCCTCGGTCTGTCGCAAGTAGGAAGGTTTCTACACCAGGGTATAGCGATTCAACCTTGTTACGATTTCTGTTGAAGTTAAATTGACTCGTCCACTCAAAATTCTCTGATTTAACAGGTGTACCCGAGATCACAAACTCAAAACCCTTGTTGGAAATCTCACCAGCATTGATTCTGTTTTTGACATATAAACTAGATGGAGAGATTGGCACATCTAGGATTTGATTTTTTGTACGTGCTTGGTAATACGTGAATGATAGGGATAAACGACTCGATAAAAATCTAAAGTCAGCGCCCGCTTCAATTGAGGTAGTTAGCTCGTTTTTCAAGTCTGGATCAGGGATAATCTCTGTATAGGATGCCATTGGAATACCACCATGTGTATACTGATTCAAGCTATAAGCACCAGTTAACTGATATGGATTCCCAGAACTACCAGCCTGTGCCCATGATCCACGGATCTTAGCATAAGGCATCGCTGATGATTTCCAATTGAAAGCATCCGTCAATACCAAACTGCTACTAATGGAAGGGTAGAAGAAAGAGTTATTCTTTTTCGAAAGGGTAGAAGACCAGTCATTACGAGCAGAGAAATCTACAAACCAATAATCTCGGAATGCAAACTGACCCGAGAAGTATGCCGAGTTGATTTGCGATTCAACTAAATCGAAGAGATAAGAGTTTGTGGTCGTGTTATTGATTACAAATAAATTCGGAACAATAAATTGATTTCCAGAGTTACCCGTTAAGCGCATATAACGACTTTGATGACTCGCACCTAAGTTGAAACTCAAATTAATATCCTTATTAGCCGCAAAATTAGAGCTCGCTAGGAAATCATAATTATCCTCACGACTACGAATTACCTCTTCACGGATATCGCCTTTCTTATTTAAACTTTGATAGGTATTAATCGGACGGTATCTAAAGCGTTGATCGGTGTAGAAATCCGTTCCTCCTGTCGCTGATAGCTTTAACCAGGGCATGACGTCATAGGATAAACGCAACATACCAATCAAACGATCACGACGATCCTCATTATGATTCTCGTTGATCGTCCAGAATGGGTTAGCCGTCGAGCTGTTTGTGGCATATGTTTTTTCCAAGCCTTCATAGACCCCAGAAAATCCTAACTGTTTTTTCACTTCATCAGCCGTCCACTTATAATTCGATGCAATACTATTGCTTAAACTTCTAGGTTGACTGATGAATAGGTATGCCGGGTTGTCAGCAGCGTCTGATACTGTCGGACGGTTCTCCGCTTGCTGCATAATATAGTTTGCTTTGACGTCGATATGAAGCTTCTCCGTAATCTTTGCTTGAGAGCGCAAACCAAAGTTATTTCTGTTTAGGGTATTTGTAGGGATATAGCCATCAACATTCGTATTTGCATACGAGAAGCGATAGTTGACACGCTCGTTGCCACCGTCAACACTTAGGTTATTAACCCATTGTTTCTCGGTTTGAAAGAAGCTGCTATACGTGTCAGAAGCAGGATTCAAACTCAGGATATTGCCATACATGTCTTCATATTGTTGGCCTTCCATACGAGCACCCCAACTGGCGCGTGTTGTACGATCGCGACCTCCAGACATCTTCGGCATACCAGAGAAGTTGTTGGCTAAGGCTTGCGCCATCGATACAATCGTGCCATCATCTTTTCTGAAATGCGTAAAGGTCCCATTTAAACCTTGACCATATTCATTTTGAAAGTCTGGAAGTACAAGACCTGTCCCAACCGAATAATCCGAATTGAAGTTGAAGTTTGTCTTTCCAGCTTTCCCTGATTTTGTTGTAATTAAGATTACCCCATTGCTACCCCGTTGACCATATAGGGCAGCAGCATTCGGTCCCTTTAAAACCGACATACTCTCGATATCATCCGGATTGATGTTTCCTATACCATCACCATAGTCTGTTCCGCCCCATTGTGAAGGTGCAGACAAATTTTGGTTGTCGATAGGTACCCCGTCCACAACATATAAAGGTTGACTGTTTCCGATTAAGGAGTTATTACCGCGAATAACAACTTTGGCAGAACCCCCTGCACCGGATGCCGCACGGCTCACTTGGACGCCTGCTACTTTTCCTGAAAGTGCATTGGCTACGTTCGCCTCTTTACCATTTGTCAGCTCGTTGCCTTTTAATTCCGCAACCGTATAACCTAAGGCTTTCTTATCGCGCTTAATACCTAGGGCCGTTACTACGACTTCTTCTAAGTTCTCCGCATTAGCCTCTAAGGTTACCGATAGGGAAACTTTATCATTCGCATTGATGTTATAATTGCTCAATGTTTTGCTTGCAAAGCCCAAGGAGTTTAAACGAAAGCTGTATCCCTGACCTTGCGGAATTTGATTGAAGCTAAAATTACCGGCATCATTGGTTACCGTAGATTGTCGAAACGAGGTCGCGCTATTTTCTACGACAACCGTTACTCCAGGTAATGGATTGCCATTCGCATCCCGAACGACACCATTAACGCTTGCGCTGCTTTGTGCCGATGCCATTTGTACCCCCATACTCAAAGCGCCACAAAGCGCCATATGCAATGGCCAACTACGCTTAGGACGCGAAAAGTTGAGTAAGAATGCGGTCAGCATTCCTTTTTTCTTTTGTAGATAGTTACTCATAATTCATTGATGTTTGTTTGTTCGCTTAATTGTTTAATGTTTCAATGTTTGTTTTATGTAAATAGTTGATTTCCTTGATGATGTCTTTGTACGCGTCCGGCTTCTCCCGAAAAGTGCCACTGAAAAAACGATTCGCCGCAAGGTAAGATGTGTTTTTTAATTTAATGTTAAAATTATGTTGTAATATGTTTATAATATCTACTATTGGGAGGTTTTTAATAATTATTTGTTTGTTTTGTTGCTTATAAAAGCCATTTCGATCATTGCTCGTTGGCGTCAATTTAGCCTCTGATAGAATTCGTTTATGCACATGATCAACCAAGATTTCGCCACTTGTCTCAAATTGTCGATGAATCGCTGTTTCGGTCTTCACAACCCGTTCTTTGACGTCGATCTTACCTTCAATAAGCTCCACGCGCGTCGTTTTTCCAAATGTTTCTTCCACAATAAAGGTGGTGCCTAAGGCTGTTGTTACGAGTTTATTGGAATATACGCGAAATGGACGCGTCTGATCTTTTTTGACAAAGAATGTCGCCTTTCCTTTTAGTTGAATGCTACGCTCCGACAGCGCGGTGAAATTCTCCGCAAACCGAACTTCCGAACCGGAAGATAATTTGATTCGAGAACCATCGCTGCAATAGATATCCATGTCTTCATTGCTGGAGTTGATGTAGAATAAATTGCCAACCTTTGCTGCTGGCTTTTTGGCTACCATTCCTTTCTGCTGTTCTCCGCCATGCACTGGCGCTCGTTCCGAACGCTGTTGGTATAGGAATACAGCACAAATGATTAGAATCGCTGCCGCTACTTGCCCTAAACGTGTCCAGGAGATCGATCGCCGTTTCTCAATAAGGCGTCCTTCAATCAGTTCCTTTAACCGAGTTTCTTCCGCATAAGGTGAATCAGCGGCGTTCTCCCAATCCTCGACCGATAGTAAATCCTCGACCTGAATGGAATGCCTTTCTATAAGTTGTTTAATTGCTTCGGCTTCTTCGGGGCTACACGAACCCTGTAGGTATCTCGTTAACTGGTCTCTGCTTATCATTACATTTATTACGACGAGAAATAAGGATACCCCTAATCGAATCGAAAAAATAATTCAAACTATAAAATGAATAAGTGAATTCCGTCAGCAAGCTTAGCTCGGTAGATTAAATAATGAAGCCTATAGAAAGAGGGAGCTTAGTAGCGCTAGAAGTAAAAAAAGGAAATTGGAAAATGATTTACGAATCATTTTCAAGGCGAGTGCGATATGATTTTCAACGGTACGCGGCGATATTTTAAGTTTTTCGGCAATCTCCTGATAATTTAACTGTTCAAATCGACTCAGTTGAAATACCAATTTACGCATCGGAGGCATTTTCCCAATAATCTGTTGCAGAGCAGACTCCGTTTCTTTCATTTCAATCGGCATGGAAACTAGCGCATCTTCCATACACATTGGGATTTGATCAATCGCTTGTTTGCGGCGATACTCTTCTTTTACAATATCTAAAAGTACGGTACGCGTAATGGTAAAAATCTGCGATTCAACCGAGCAATCAATGTTTTTTTGGCTAAGGTTATTCCATAGTTTAATAAAAACGCGTTGCACGGTTTCTTCTGCAATATAACTATTGGACGTTTTGGATAAGGCGTAGTGATAAACCTTTCTATTCCATCGAGTGAATAGAACTTCAAACTCTCGAGAGTCAAAATTCTTGTTAATAAACATAATTCGGTTTGGTAAACTCCATGCTAATGTAGTTATTTTTAATTATATTAGACTAATCGATAAACCTATTCCTATGAACAACTGGAGTCTTAACCGCCGCGAATTTATTCTTGGAAGTACCGCCTTATTCGGGCTGAGCTCCCTGCCACAACTTTTAAAAGGAAACCCGCCGAAACGTATAAAAAATGTCGGCCTAATTGGTGCAGGATGGTACGGCAAGAGCGATTTATTTAGACTGTTACAAGTAGCAGATGTGGAGGTTCTTGCGGTATGCGATGTGGATAGAAGACATTTGGAAGAGGCCGCACAATTGATAGCGGCGCGTCAGAAATCAAAGAACACGCCGAAAACCTATGCGGATTATCGGAAAATGCTTTCCGCTCATCAGTTTGACCTGATTTTAATCGGAACCCCTGACCATTGGCACGCCTTGACAGCAATCGCCGCGATGGAGGCCGGCGCCCATGTATATCTGCAAAAGCCGATTTCTGTTGATGTCATGGAAGGAGAGGCCCTGCTGGCCACAGCACGTAAATTAAATCGAAAAGTACAAATTGGTACGCAAAGAAGGAGTACACCGCACATGATCGACGCTAAGGAAAATATCGTCGATAAGGGATTGTTAGGCAATATATCCCATGTTGAAATGTGTTGCTACTACCATATGCGTAATAATGAAAATCCCGACTTGAAACCGATTCCCGATTTTCTAGATTACGAAATGTGGACGGGGCCCGCACCAATGCGTCCCTATGATCATCTTCCACATGGGGGATGGTGGCGCGCCTTTATGGAATATGGGAATGGTATCACTGGCGATATGTGTGTGCATATGTTTGATACCGTTCGTTGGATGTTGAACCTCGGTTGGCCAACAAAGATCGATGCTTATGGCGGTATCTATGTGCAGAAGGCAGGTAAGTCGAATATAGCAGATACGCAGACCGCAGTTTTTCACTATGAACAGTTAAATTGTGTATGGCAACACCGGACTTGGGGAACCGCTGCAGATCCCGAGTTTCCCTGGGCGTTTATTCTCTATGGAGATAAAGGAACCTTAAAAGGGAGTACCATGAAATATGAATTTATTCCCTTAAAAGGGGAACGTATTATCAAGGACGTGGTCTTAGAAAAAGAAGCCTATCCGGAGGATTTGAAAGAGGCTCGCATCGAGATGAATGCTGCACCCGCGACTCGAAAGCATATGCAGAATTTATTGAAGGCTATTGAGAACGATGAACTGCCCGTTGCGGATATTGAACAAGGTCACATTTCTACTGCATCTTGTATTCTTGCGAATATATCCATGAAGCTTGGCCGACCGGTGCAATATGACCCCAAGCGTAAAATTTGTTTAAACGATTCCGAAGCTACACAATTGCTCCAGAGAGCGTATAGAGGGCCATGGAAGCATCCGTATAAATCTAGCTAATATTCCCCCCCAATTCCTTACTTGTTGTCCGTAAGGCTCAAGCGTTCCACGTTGCCGTTGCTGCCAGCTAAGTAAATATGCTTTCCTGATTTAGATTTAGCAAGCACATTAAAGCTAGCTTTAGAGATTGTTTTCCAATTTTGTCCGCCATCGGTCGATAGATCCGTACCGGAGGTTCCTGTAGCAAGCAAGATAGATTTCGAAATATACTTCACGCTCGAGCGATAGCCGCCAACGGGTGTTGCTGGTTTTACCCAAGACTTTCCTGCATTGGTCGTTAGGAGAATGTTATTTCGATTGTCTTGATCGGCGGTATAGTTTCCGCCAACTAGCACACCCGTCTGCTTATCCCAAAAATCTAATGAAAAAATCCCCGTAGAAGCTTCGCCTGACCAAATAGGAACATCCAACACATCTAGGCTATGTTCTTTCTCACTACGTTTATAAAAAGAACTATAGCGTCCACCAGAGGCGATATACACGATATCAGGAAACACTTGTATGCCTGAACCGCTGGCCGCAAAACCCGCTTCACCTTCTTCCGCTAATAGGAAAATATGATTAGTCACATCCGTCCAGGTTTTGCCTTTATCCTTTGATTTCAATAATTGGAAGGAACCATCGATTGGATCACCAAAGATAAAGCCTGTTTTCCCATGGAAGTCCATGCCGTCGAGGAAGATTTCTGCACGTTCATTACGATAAACTTCCTTCCATGATTTCCCCCCATCTTTTGTACGCAAGACGACTGCCGGACTTCCCGCACTAACAATAACAGCTTCTTTCGCTGAGAATACTTCAATATCGCGAAAATCAAACTGCTCGTAACCCTTCGGATTCACCCAAGTCCAGCTCTTCCCAGCATCAATAGATCGCCCAACCGTGCCATTGCTGCCACTTACCCAAACGACATTTTCTTTATAGGTTTCCAATCCGCGAAAGCTCGATTGAATATTGCTGACTAGGTTATTAAAATGCTGTGCCGAAACAGCAAAAATCCCTGCCGAGAAACATATGGAGAGGAGAAGTTTTTTCATGTGTGAATCTTAAGATAATTCTTCCATTAGTTTATCAAATGCTGCTTGAAGCTTACTTAATTGTTCTTCCAAACTTTCTACGCGTTCTTCCAATTGCGTAATCCGACTGGAAGCGGCAGGTGAATCATGAGCCACACCGCTATCTTCAAAACTGGACTCGTCAAATGGACTAAATAAATGCACATAGCGTGCTTCTTTTTGTCCCGGGCGCTTGGCTAATTGTTGTATATAGGTAGGTTCATCCTCCGCCAATTTGTTCAGTAGTTCTTGAACCTCCTCAAGCGATTCAAACTCGTAGAGTCTGCCCGAGTTACTGTTGATTTCGCCAGCCGTCAATGGGCCGCGAAGGAACAATAAACAGAGTACCGCAACTTCCTGCGGCAACAACGGATATTGTATCGCCAAATTATGTTTGTACTTCGTAACGCGACTACCACCGCCAACAACAGTAGAAATCAATCCTATGCGCTTTAAACTATCTAAAGCAGCGATAACGGTATTTTCATCGTATTGTACAACAGGTTTTCTAGACGTCTTTTGATTACAGGCGGTCTGTAAACCATTTAGTGTCATCGGGTAATATTCAGGCGTCGTTTTCGATTTCTCCATTAAGGATCCTAAGACGCGTATCTCTTCAGGGGTTAATTGTGCTAATTGTTTTGTCTCTTCCATTATTTATTCATCCAATAGGATTCTAAATATACAGATTTCTAGGGAGAGAACGGAACTGCTTGAATTTTTAGCGTGTAAGTTAGGCGTAGGAATTGCCTTCTTAGAAACGGAGATCAACGATTGACTTAAGGCCTAGCTCAAGCCTAGCTTTGACCTACCTTAGCCCATGAAAGTGCAGATTAATAGTTTCAGGTGGGTTAAAATATTTTGCAAACTAATCTTTATTTGGGAGGGAGTCGGTTTTAAAAAAAGATCAGCCCTAGGAAAGCTTTCGGCGCAGGTGCTGATGCTTTTCTAGGGCTGTATGGAATCGTTTCATTGCTCTTGCCTAGATGAGGCGACAAGGAAAGCTGTTAAATTATTTGACTTTCGCTTTTGTTAAAACCCAATCTAATATTTTGTCCTGTTGTTCTTGAAAAGTCCAATGTCCTGTTTCTTGAACGAGGTAAAGATCTTTTGGCGCATTGATAACATTATATGCAGCGTAATAAGAGGTCGGAGGACATGTTTCATCGTTGTATCCCCACGTGTAGAATCCAGGAACCTTAACTTGCTTGGCAAAGTTAACCACGTCATAATATGCGGAGTTTTTAATCTTCGCTTCGGTTGCCATAAAGGCTGCATTTTCTTTGTTAAACATATGCGGCCAGCCGCCAGCGCGCTTGTGTAAATAGCCCGTAACATCGCTTAAGGCCGGGTAAATCGCCACCAAATGTTTAATTCGTTTGTCTAATCCGGCAACTACAATCGAAAGTGCACCACCTTGGCTACCGCCCCAAACCATTAGGTTATTCTGATCGACATCGTCCAATTGCGTAAGGAAGTCGACCGCACGGATACATCCTAAGTATACGCGTTTATAGTAGTATTGATTTTTATCGTCTAAATTGAAAAAGGGGTAGCTGCGTAGTGCTCCGGCGGATAAATTATTATATAATTCGACTTCTTCACGTACAGGGATGCCATGTATTCCAATTTGAAGCGTTACTAGACCTTTCTCCGCAACACTGACCGCTCCTGCGTAGGGACGAATACCAGCACCAGGGACTTGTAATACCGCCGGGTATTTCCCGGCTTTTTTAGGCTTGGAAAGAATCCCATACATCCGGCTCCCATTGATGTTTTGAAAGTTAATATGAAATACATCGACCGTAGAAGTCGACAGTTCCGGCAATAAGGTCATCTTGGGATCTAATGGTATATTTTTCAAAGCACTGATCTCTTTGTTCCAAAAGTCCATAAAGTCAGCGGGAAGCGTTTGTGTAGGCTGAATTTTATCAGGATGGATGGCCGCTGTCGCAATCCCACGGTATTCTTGACCATCGTACTTGTATTTTACTTCACAACGTATAAAACCGGGTTTGTCACCTTTTAAAGGCTTCCCAACCTTAGTCGTTGCACCATTTACCTTGAGGTTGCCAGATTGCAAGGGATCCATTTTCTCCCAACCAATGCTGTAGCTCACCTCGGCATCCTGAATGGGCACCTGATGCTTTACAAGCGATACCGTAAAACTTACTTCTTCATTGCTTCCATAGGTCCAGTCAGCTTTGTTTGGGCTTACGATAACTTGGATAAGTTGGTTACTTCTAGATTGGGCATAGGAAAAATTCCATAAGGCCACAAGCGTCAATAGGGACAGTAGAAATCTGATTCCTGAATTCTTGTACATGGTTTAGTGATTTGTGGTTTAATAAATGTTATCGCAATTTAAAGAAAATCTCGATAAAGTCTTTAAAATATATAGGGTAGGAGGTTGGCTTCAGGCATTTCATGACCACCATCAAATACGATAATCTTGACTTTATCCTGATATTGTTTCTGATAGATGATATCTCTCCCCATAAAGCCTTGGGAGATGATGCTAAAATTCGGACTGCTTCTACGTTTTAAAAGTGTATAGCGATCCTCCAGTGGAATAAGCGCTTTTTTGGCCTGCTTATCAAAGTCTTGTACGACTTTATTATATAGTTCTAAGCTGTGCGAGATAGGAACCGAACCGGTATACCCGTCATGTAAACCCACATATAAATGTAGACTTGCCTGCTTTCTTTGTTTCGTCGGTGTCGGCATCAATAGGACTGAACGCTTTTTTGCTTCTGCAAAATTAGGTTGATTCGCTGTGCCGCCAGTAATCGCGATAATATCTTTGGCGTACGTGTTCTTGCGTCCTAGCGATTCATAATACCAGTCCTCCAAATTGTAGATGCCGACAAAGGCATGAAAAGATTTAATTGGGTGCTTACTCTTCATATAACTGAGTGCCGTCGCAAATCCGCCTCCACTTACACCCACCACGTGTATTTGATCCATATCCACTTGGAGGGAGTCAATTGCCCATTGGATTGCATCGTCGATATCCTGGCTGACTAGTTCACTGCCGGCCGCTTCCGGTTTGTTATTCGGACCGCGAAAATCCGGATGTAAGTAATTTACATCCGCTGCGATGCAATACTTCAATTGTGTATCTCTTTGCGCGTAATTTCCACCCCAGGTAGGTAAACTAATGATGAGCGGTTTTTTCGTTTTTCGTGTACTACGATAAAGATAAGATTTCTGAAGGTTTGCATCTTTTGTGGATCTTATTTCAATTAATTCGGTTTCTTTTGGCCATGTTACACTTGATTTGTCATCCCAATTGACATGGTTTTGAGCAGTTAACATGTAATTTACACAGAATAAATAGAGCAGAACGAGACTGAGCGCTCGAAAAAGAAAATTGGTATATATTTTTTTCATGTAGAAGGCAGTTTTATTCCAAGTTAGTTCATTTCTATGTTTTTTATTCTAAAAATCATCGGAAACGCTATCGGAAATAAATTATGTCAAATTTCGGGATTAAAAATTGTTTATAAGTATCATTGTGTACGGACACGGTAGCTATATCGATCCCCCATAACCACTACTTAAACAACTGAATTATGAGAAAAGACTACTTGATTTTCTTAGCAGTGTCAGCAGCACTCAGCCCGATGATTCTGCATGCAACGATTCCGATTCGAAAAGCGCACGAAATTCACTTCGTTCAGACGCAGACTTTGACGATTCGTGGACAGGTTCTTTCATCGGAAAGTAACGAACCGCTTGCTGGTGTGACCATTTCCGTCAAAGGTACAAGCAAGAAAACGGCAACTGACGATCAGGGTAATTTTACGATTGAAGTAAAGCAAGGGGATAAGCTCTCCTTTAATATGCTGAACTTCACCACCCAGGAGTATACGGTCAGCCAATCTGAAAGCAATTTAATCATTAAACTTCAAAGTACCACAGCCGACTTGGATGAAGTCGTCGTGATCGGTTATGGAACAGCAAAGAAAAGTGATTTAACGGGATCCATTACGCGAGTGGATGCCAATCAATTTAAAAATCAACCAACGACGCAATTAACAGAGATGTTAAATGGTACGGTTGCTGGTTTTATTTCGAATCAAAGTACGAGATCTTCTGGAGAAAGCAATATGGAGATTCGGGGTCCAAAATCTTTAAATGCTTCCACTAGCCCAATGATTGTATTGGATGGTGTGATCTTCAATGGTAGTATCGCTGATATCAACCCTTCGGATATCGAGACGATGGACATCTTGAAAGACGCGAGTTCGACGGCAGTTTATGGTGCACGTGCTGCAGCGGGAGTTATCCAAGTTACAACGAAAAAAGGGCTTTCCGGAACCCCAAGGATCAATCTGGAGGCTAATTTCGGAGTAGCGAGTTTGATGCATCCATTTAAAACGTATGATGGCCCTGGCTACATACAGTTTAGAACCGATGTAATGCGTGGCTATAACCCAACGAAGCCAGCCTATTACTACAATAATCCTAATAATTTACCAGATGGTGTAACGCTGGATCAATGGAGAACAGCGAGTAATAACCCACAAGCCGACAATACGCGGGAATGGTTAAGTCGCTTAAACTTCTATGATATTGAGGTGGATAATTATGTCGCAGGTAACGAGATTTATTGGCTTGATGAAGTATTCAGAAAGGGGTTAAAACAAAACTATGATTTAAATATTTCCGGTGGTGCCGATAAGGTGAAATACTATTGGTCTTTGGGCTATCAAGATAATGAAGGAATTTCGATTGGAGATGATTTTAATACCATTCGCAGCCGTATCAATGCGGATTTTACCGTTACTAATTGGGTGTCCGCAGGGGTCAATGCGCAGTTTTCCGATAAAAATCAAACGCAAATTATTCCGAGTATTAACTCCATGTTTTTGATGAGTCCATACGGTAGTATGTACGATGAGAACAACAACTTACTTTGGTATCCAAATACCTTTGCTGTTGCGACACCGTTAATTAATACACTTGGTGGCCAGGATCAGAAAAATAAGATTAATAGCTTGTTCTCTTCCATTTATATGAATGTGAAGTTGCCGTTCAACATTTCTTATAAAGCATCATTCCAACCTCGCTATGAGTTCAGCAAACTCTATAATTTCTACCCATCGACGACTTTGACAGGCGGTTCCACCTACAAAGATGGTTATGCCACACGTGAAGAAGGGTCTACTTTTGAATGGATGCTAGATCATTTGGTTCACTGGAATAAGAAGTTTGGCATGCATCAATTTGATGTAACCTTACTTTATAGTGCAGAGAAAATTGACACATGGGAATCCACATTAAGTAACCAATCCTTCAGTCCAAATCAATCATTAGGATATCATGGTATACAATATGGATCAGATCATAAGGTAGGTGCCAACGATACCCGTGCTACAGGTGATGCGGCGATGGCTCGTTTAAACTATACGCTGAATGATAAGTACCTATTGACTGCTTCGGTAAGACGCGATGGCTATTCGGCATTTGGTAAGAAAAATCCTAGAGCAGTATTCCCAGCTTTTGCGTTTGCTTGGAGGCTTTCCAATGAATCCTTTTTTAACGTAGATAAAATCGATGATCTAAAGATCCGTGCTTCTTGGGGTAGAAATGGTAACCGGTCAATTGGAGAATATGCCGCATTAGCCACAGTAGAATCAGCACGTTACTATAATGGCGTCTCCACTCAAATTGGTGTATATAACAATACCCTGTCGAATTATGATTTAAAATGGGAGCAGACAGAGTCGTACAACTTGGGTATTGATTTAGCGATGTTTAAAAATAGAGTGAATTTAACTGCCGATGTATATAGTATGACGACCGTTGATTTATTAATGAACAGAAAGCTTCCAGAAATTACCGGTTTTACGAGTGTGGTGACCAACTTAGGTAAACTAAGTAATAAAGGTTGGGAAGTTTCTGTTAACACCGTCAACATCGATCGAGAGAATATTAAGTGGAATAGTGGTCTTGTTTATTCGGCTAACAGAAATAAGATTGAAGAGCTATTTGGTGACTTTGGTGAAACAACAATTAGTGGGGTTACAGGATACCAAGAACTCCCAGATTATACGAACGAATGGTTCCCGGGTCAGGCGATTGATCAAATCTGGAATTATAAAATCACAGGTATTTGGCAAGTTGAAGAAGCAGAAGAAGCCGCGAAGTATGGTTTAAAA
>JBEBRI010000035.1:0-28815 GCA_040394915.1 Sphingobacterium sp. | reverse complement strand
TTGAAATTTGAAGCTGTTTAGGTTGAATGTCCTTTACTTCAGACATAACCGAATTATCTTTCAATTGACTCAATTGCCTCAAATCTTCCAATAAAAGGTTCAAGATTTTTACCAGCGTGACCACAGAAAATAAGGCTATCTAAAAAAGGTCCGTTAAAAAACAGAAAACCCCGCCATTTATTAATGACGGGGTTATTTTTTAAGAGATCTTTTTAGATAGCCTCTTTCCCACTATATATTAATTAAACTTTTTCAATGAAACTATTTCGCAACTTGAAACGTCTTTGCAGTCGATTCCTTATTGAAAATATCAGTAAGTCTCAATCGGACATTGTAATTTCCTGCCGATAGCGTATTGTTCAAAGTATCCGAACGCTTCTCTGGTTTGATTACTTCTTTATTACTAATTACTGCACCGCTGGGGTCCAGTAGTTCGATCTTATAGCTTAACTGCGGCGACCCGGTATCACTAACAGCCCAGGATACAATCACCTTATTACTTTGGTACTTTGCGGCTTCGCTACTGCTATTAAGTGCCGATAGCGTCGGCACAGTGCCTTGATTAGCTTGCTGTGGCAAGTCTAAGGTGCGGCCTTTTCCGAACGCCGCATCCGGCGTTGTCGACCCTCCATGCTCCATAAAATGCGCGTTCTCCGTTGCATCGTATCCGGCATTAAAAGCACGGTCGAAATATCCATTACGTCCCGCATCATTTGCATTTGCAGAGAAGTAACGACTCGTAGAAGCTTCCCAAACGTTATCTACACCTAAATTCCAACAATCTTTGAAAAAAGCCTTACGGTGGAACCTACCGTCCCAGGCAGCGTTATCCCCCACCCAGTTTTCGAGAAACGCACCATTCCCTACGCCCAAGTATCCCGATTCCGCTTGGCGCCCTATTGTTGAGGTATGAAACCATTTGCCTGTCGCTTCATTACGAATAAAGTTTGCGATGTAGATCTTTCCATTCTCCTTCCACGAGCGCAGCACCACATTATACCAGGTGTTTAATTCCCATCCGTATGGGTTTACTGTCTTTTGTCCGTCTCCTTCCCCACCAAAACGACTTGTTACCGTGGTTGGTGCTTTGTAGGAGTAAAACGCATAGTTTGCTGCTGCCGTATTGAGATCCCAAAGAGAGGCGATCAGCGTATAAGGTGTGGGTGTATTTTGATCGGGTGTATCTTGTAACCCCGCATATCCGCCATGGTAATTATGCACCGAAAAATATTCCGTCTTCGCAGTATTCGTAATCTTGATCTTGTGCATCTTCAATATTGCATCTTTCTTAAACCTATAAACCAAGTGTTGTGAAGGTGCAGCATTACTTCCCGATAGGTTTAGATTAGGTAAGTCTTTGTCGCTTTGCACCTTCGATAGATTATCTTTTGGCTTCAATGTAGAGAGAGTACTTTTAGAACAGGAACAAATTAATAGAGATGCTACTAAGGTGGCACATAAGGTGGTTTTCATAATAATTATAAGTTTTAGTTAGCGTGAGTTAACAAAAATGATCGCTGAAACAACAGCATCATAAGTTTAATTTATTCATAAATCTTAGAATTAGCAATTCTCCTTAAAACGAAATCGATTGCACAATCTTAACTGTAACGCATTCAGTTCCGAGCAGGCTCATATGAAATTGATGTTTGTAATCATAAAAGACATCGCTAAAAAGTGGACGATGCCCATATATGACTGAGGGGTGACTATTTCCCAACTTTACATTAGATTTGGGGATAGACCCAAGCTCGATTGATGCTTATAGGTTTAGGTTAATTATCCAATGACACAGTTTGAGTTACACTCCTGCCGATCCCTATATTGGCATTAAAAACTTTATCAGATCGCCATGCGATCAGGACTCTAATTAGTTTTAGAAAACACTAAATTTTCAATAGAAAGATGGCATTTGTTCTATAAAATAAACATCAATATAGTCATCATAAATAACGATTAAACCATTCGTAAAACATAAATACATCAAAGTATATAATTCGCTTTTTTCAATTCCTTTTTTTAATTTATAGCTACCTCCATCAAATATTTCTAAATGTTGCTCAACTGTGTACCTTAATCCAAATTTGTTATACGTTTCAAGTGTTCGAGAATTAATATTAAAGACATCTGTATCTATTTCAGATTTCGAAAATCTTTTTCTCTGAGAGAGGGCATCGTGTATAAATTTTTTATAAGAAATATTATTTTTTTCGTAAACACTTTTTTGATTATAGAAAGTATTCAAATAATCAATATATGTTAATCCTTTTTCTGACTCCGAATAAGAAATAAATACTGGAAAATAATATGCACTTGGTTCGTTGTGGTCTTCATTTACAATATTTTGAAGTAATATTGTATCGAATTCAATGTTTGACTTTGAGCCTTCACAACTATTGAATAAACTGCTAAAAATAAAAAACAATACAAGATATTTCATAATTCTAATGTTCACAAAAATTAGTGTTTTTTCCAGATAGGAAAAGATGTGTTTTGCTGATTTTTTTCATGATTATATCGCATACTATTCTGCATTCTGCATGTAAAAATGACCTTCTCTGTTTCTATATTTCTGCACTTTCTGACCCTTTTTACGAATTTCAAAAATAATTTCATGTCCATCTGGATCAATTGATGTTATTGGTTTATTCCCCACGTAGTTACATGATGATAAATTGTAATATTTTTCCGCCAACGGGTGCACCAGTTTCCAACTGCCTATTTCAGCATCATAGAGCCTAGCCCCCTAGTCTAGTTGGTCTCATAGCTCCGCTTGGTTTTCCTTCCTTTTATAAAGCTACTTATTTAATCCGCCGGTGACAAGTGCTCTAGTCTTGCCAAATGGATAGTAATCTTGGCCCTGGACAA
Organism: Sphingobacterium sp.; assembly: GCA_040394915.1. Classification (GTDB taxonomy): domain Bacteria; phylum Bacteroidota; class Bacteroidia; order Sphingobacteriales; family Sphingobacteriaceae; genus Sphingobacterium. Next base: position 25,947 of record JBEBRI010000035.1, on the reverse strand, counting down.
TACCCAGCGAGCCTTTATCATCTTTAGTAATCCGAGGTTTATTCTGTTGTTGTCATCGCTCTTGTTCTCCTCGTGAGCTTGTGTAACCCTACCAAAAAAAGTGAGAAGTCTACCTCTGGATCGAATTGATACTATAGTCATCCACAGAATGTAATTTGATCACTCGATGATGTAAAGAGGATTGCCAAGACCTTTGTTGTTACATTGGATTATCCTGCGGACGAGGCCAGCAGCTCGTGTTCGCATGGCTCAATGACTCGCTCGCAAAAAAAAATAAAAGCGATACTGCAGTAAAAAAGCCCAATTCGATAATGATTGGGCAATTAAACACAGTACTATTTACATTTTTTCTTTAGAACGCTATCCCATGGAATAGCTGTAAGCAGTAAACAAAAGTCAATGACGATAGCGCTACGATCACCACTAATTTTAACATTTTTCGCATCTCATCTAAATTTGTACCCGACTTCAGTCACCTCTGAAAAGTAATTTTCATCCAAATCAATTGCAATTGCTCTGCCCTCGACGCGCGGACTAATTACTTTGTTTATCTTCAAATAATCCACGATAGCTTGATGCAATGTGAAATCCTTTATCTCTACATATTTAGCGTTAGGCATTCTACACAATACATGTAACGGCTCTCCAGTACGATTACAAGATGCCATCTTGTATTCTTTGTTTAAATCAATGGGTTGCCCATTTATTTCAACAGTTAACAAACGTGATCCCAATTCTTTAGCGCTATCAAAAGTTATCTTCATACCCGAAAAACGAACTAGCCAGCCTCCAAAGCGTTCTTTCGCATTCTTTGCAAAAACATTGTTTAATTCAATTTCGAGCCAATTCCAAATTTGCTGACCACTTACATGCCCTATTTTCATCTTCTCATCGACCGGAATCATGCGCCATAAATCTTCACGTGTGATCGCTTGTTTACCTCCCTTTGGAGGTACAATCGGAACACCAAAGCGAAATCCATTTGAAATTGCAATATCAGCACCAGATTTCCATAATAATGCGTCGGTAATAAAATTATCCATCGGATTCTCAACAACCAAATAGCGATACATTGGCGTAGCCGTATGACCAATTATTTCCTCCATTTCTGAACGAAAAGGAGCCGTCAAATCTTCTATAACCTTTTGCATCTCAATATTTGCTTTGTATTTATTTGGATCCACTTCTATCAACTCATAATTAAAATCCGCAATTCTTCGGTTTTTAATTTTTAAATCTAACTTGCCAACAAAAGAACCAAAGGAACCCGGTTCTAAAACCAATGCATATTTACCTTGGATGGGCTGGCGGACACGTTCATGCGTGTCATTTCCAAAAATAAAATCTACTCCCTCTACCGCCGGATTATTTGCCAGCATGAGTTGCTTGGATATACCTATATGTGCCACCATAAAGAGTAGATCGACTTGTTTCTCCTCGCGTAGATGCCTAATTAATGATTTCAAATTTGCATCAACTTCCGAAAACAAAATCCCCTCACTAAACATCGGATTTTGGCGAATTGGAATTTCTGGGTCATTATAAGCAATAAAGCCAATCTTTAAACCTTGCTTTTCGGTAATCCAATAGGGAGGAAATAAAGCGGATTTATCGGCTTCGTGAAACATATTCGAAACAATGACCGATGTTTTATATTTGCGCATAATATCCATCATGACTTTCTTACCGTAAATAACCTCCCAATTTCCCGGAATCATCAAATCATAATTCATCTCATTGACAATAGTTGGAAATATTGCTCCTTGGCTAAGAACACTTTCTCCACTTCCTTGGATAAAATCACCACCATCAATCAAGATTGTGCCTTTAGGATTGTCCTGACGAACTCCATCCACTAAAGTCTTGATATGTGCCAATCCTCCCGCCACACGGAATTTCACTTTACCCTGTTCGACAAATAGTTCATTGTGCTTATTCAGGTACGCATGTAAATCTGCTGTTTGTAAAATAGTGATGGTAGTGTCATTTATATTTGCCATAGCGAATGATATACTAAAAATAGAAATGAATATTCTAGTTAAGATTCTAATCATGATTATTTATTTTTTAGGGTTAAATAGTGAGTAAGCCTGAGGATTGTTTAGTATAAAAAACAATAGACCTCCTCCAATAGCGAAATTTTTCCATAATGGGCCGTGCAATAAGCCGGCATCACTCTGAACTGCAATGGTGATAGGCACTAGAATTAAAAATAATATAAGTGCCGACCAACGGGTATATATGCCGATTAAAAAAGAGATTCCAAATATAAGCATGGCATAACCCGATATCAGGACATGGGATTCAAGCGAAAGGAATTTTTCTAATAAATCCACAAAGGGAGATTGTTGTAGTCGAGTTACTGTTTTCGACGAATTTATGACATGCGAAATACCTGCATTGATAAAAATACCAGTAACAGCTATACGAAGTATTAAAATAGATAATGAAGACACTTCTTCTTTTTCTTTCATAAAAGAATGATTTAAGATTTTTAATTAATGAATACTACTTGCACGAAATCGCAAAGCATTCAATACTAAATCCTAAATTGTTGAAAAAGAATATGAAGTGAATTTAGATAAGGTTTATAGAATAATGCTAAATAATCTTTAAGTTGAAAAATGACCAATGCATTTTCCTCTCCAGTATGATTGCTCTGTGAAGGAATAATTGTTTTCGCGGAAGCTTCTTGGTTTACCTGTTGGAGAGTAGATTCTGCATAATTACAAATTGTACTATTAAGCTTTGCTAACGATTTACCTTCCGCAACCGGAATACCCCAAGATTGTTTTAGAGTTTGTTTAGCAAAACAAGGCAAACACAACACGAGCATCAGCAGTACCAAACCGCTAAAATGTAAAATCGTATTCCATTTGCCTCGCATTTCCACAAACATAAGGTTTTACTGTTAAATATGTTGATTGATCAATGCTGTCAACTCATCCTTTTGACCAATACCCGATTTATGCCAAACCACCTTGCCTTTTTTGAATAGCAATAAGGTTGGTACAGAACGAATGGCATACTGCCCCGCTAAAGCGCTATTTCTATCTACATCAATTTTGATAATATCGGCTTGCTCAGCCACTGCATCTTTTACTTCAGCCAATATTGGTGCTTGCATTTGACAAGGACCACACCAAGTCGCAAAAAAATCGACCAATACTGGTTTATCTTGATTAATAATATCTTGAAACGATTTACGCATAATCTACTTATCTAAAATTTGAAAACAATAATCCACCCATAATCGCACCATAGATCGTACTCATATAGGGATTGGCAGTAATAGCGCATGTCCCATTAATGCAACCTACATATTTGTAATATAAAAAACCTCCTAAAGCACCTAATAAAACGCCTAGGACGGTTAAGCCATATTGTTTGATTAATATTTCCATCTTGATTTTTTTTATAATGACTAAATTAAGAAAGTAGGGAAATCATATCAGTAACAAGAGTTACATTAATTGATTTGATAATACAGATTTAAAAACGCAACATGTACAGTTTTAAACAAATCGCTCTTCGCCTTATACCTCTCGACCCAGATATAGCCAATTTCACAGTTTAAGTAGGGCAAGAATTTAATGACATTCATGAGCTGTACTCGATTATGGTCGATACTATTGTTGTCTTCATTCCCTATAACGCTCACGAATAGCTCTTCCGAGACGGCTAAGCCGTAATTATCCGTAATCTGAGTTTTCAGTCCGATGCGATTTCAAGGCACGCCAGCCGCCGCCATTGTGTACATTTTCAAAACCTTTATGCTGAAGTATACGCATTGCTTGCCCACTTCTATTACCACTTTGACAGAACACAACAATCGCTTTTGATTTATCAAGCGAACCCAATTTACTTTCTAACTCGCTCAATGGAATATTCCTTGCGCCTTTTAACGTACCACCATTAAATTCTGAAGGTGTTCTAACGTCTATTAATTGCGGATTATCTTTCGCTAATACCTCTTTTAAAGCTGTATCGTCGTTTGAAAATATCCCTTTAAATATTGATAACATAACTATTATAATTAAAATGACACCATTCTTCGCTAACGAGTTTATTCCCCAAGTTTTTCCATTCATTGATACCCCCCTCATAAACAGTAATGTCTGTAAAACCTAAACGCTCAAAAAGTGAATACCCTATTACTGCACGAACTCCAGTTTGACAGTGAATGATGATTCGTTGATTTTTAGCTAGTTTTGACACGACCACACGTGACGTATTCAATTCTTTTGCAATATCTTGATGAGTTTTAAGCACGATTTTACTCTTTTCGATTTTACTTTTTTCTAAAAAGTAGTTTAAAAGACGGTCATTCATATCCATAAATGCGATGGTATCAATGGCATTTAGTAGCTCATTGAAGCGGTTATTATAACTTTCAAAAACAAAGGCCATCCAACTCTTATACTTCCCTATCCACTCCGACATTTTCTGAACAGGAATCATTAAGATTACTCCGGGCACTTCACCTATCGCTCTTATTTCACTCTGTTTTTCTCCCAAACAGCAGGTCATCGACATTGCACAAGTATCACCACGCTCTAAATAGTAAAGTAATAATTCTCCGCTGTCGTAATCCTCACGCATCACTTTTACTGCACCTGACAATAGCAGTGGCATCATCTTGATATATTGACTATAATCAATCAATACATCACCTTCCTTGAATTCAATAGCCTTAGAAACTTGGATAATCTCTTCTAAAAGATTTTCTTCAAAAACACCACCATATGTCTTCTACAATAGTTCTTCCATCCCATGTAAATATTGTGTATAACAAATTTATATACATTAAACATAAGCTTGAGTAACATATGTTACTTACAAAAGTCGAAAATAAACTAGTGGAGTTACCCTAGCAAAGTAGAGGCAATTGAAGCAGCCTTGATGTTCCAATGATGGATTACAACATTTTAAAAAATTGGGACCAAAAGCAGCTTTCAATTTTCTAGTTTAGAAATTAAAGCGGTTTGGGTAAGCGAATCAACTCAATCAGTGTTCTTGCGACTGGAGTTGCAGACATTGGATTCTGACCTGTAACTAGGTTTTCATCCAACACCACATGTGCCATAAATGGCACAGTAGCATGCGTAAAGTTTGCTCCACACTCCACTAGCGCCGTTTCGAGCGCATAAGGAATATTTCCTCTCCGCATCACGATGGATTCTTCCATATTGGTAAATGCAGTAAGCTGCCTTTTATGAAGATAACCTGGTCTGCATGTCTCCATCGCCAACAGGGCTGCTGGTCCATGACAAACCGCTGCTATGGGTTTATCCTGATCAACAAATTCACAAAGGATCCGCCCTACTTGTGGGTGTCTGGCGAGATCCCAGAGAGGACCGTGTCCACCAACGATGAATACTGCACCAAACGCTGAGGCCTTTATATTGTTCAACGGTATGGTATTCTGGAAATGATGTTGAGCAACCTTATCGGCTAGAAATCGTCTATTGGAAGCAGTAATATGTTCGGTAACTTTACTCATCGGATCCACCGGAGGCGCTCCTCCCAGCGGACTACACATGATCACTGTAAATCCCGCATCCAGCAGTTCATAATACGGATCGGTCATCTCCCCCAGCCACACACCCGTTTTATCATCGCTGTAATCTAACCTGTCATGTGAGGTTAGCATCATCAATATCGTATTTTTCGCTTCCATGGTTAAATATTAATTGCCAAGATATCAAGGAAGGCAGGCTTTGAATCAACCAGCTCTGCCACATCGAATGCTGTAGGTCTACAAATAGTTTATTTTTTAACGGGAATTTGAAATATCTAGATTATTTTGATGAAGGATAGGGTTCTGCTGTAGTGGACAATATTTAGATAAATTCCGTTATAAATATAAAGCAAGGTCCGAACAAAGTACGAGTGATTCAGGCTAGCCTGACAACACGAACGATATCAAGCCTAAGCTTCACGAGACTTTTTATTTTCTGTAGGTTCCAGCGGTTGCTCGGTCGGGTCATTGGGCATATCGTTGAGCTGCTCCACTTGCGCATCAACGCCTGCTTCCGCATCTCCATCCTGCTTCACCTCCCTATCTTCCTGCAAGTTTCCTTTTCGACCAAATGGGGTTATCTTCATTTTGTCTGTTTTATGCTCATTTCTTGTCGCCATAGCTATTCGTGTTTGTTTTTATTTTATTTAAAGGATGATTGTCTATAGGCTATCTTTTTTCGAACCCTCCAAAGCTTATCATACCTAACAATCCAACAGTCCCACCTAGATACCTTTTCATTTTTTCATCAATTATGCATTGCTGATAGTCCTGCTATTCATTACAGATGATGAACATCTCAATAAAATAATAGTTTCCCCTTATTTTCTTTTCAGTATTTATACGCCGATATCTTAAATTAATACGGTGTTACGTATTTTAATACTTTAAGTCATGGGCATTCGAAACTATTTCTTAGGCAGACTGCTCTTAAGAGACAACAGTAATATTATAACGACAGCCAATCTTTCTTTGGCAGCTTAATTCAGCACGTCGCATTTAGACAAACGCGAATTTTAGCAAGTTTATTAAGACGGGCGATGTGGTTACAAATACTCAATATATGGACACTGTATCTATGTACCGTAAATTTCTAATTCTTAAATCTGCTCTTTTTTGATCATAAATTGAATATGATCATGCTGCTACCCAAACTATCTCGTAGAAACTCGGTTTCCTGGAAGACAATTTCCTATTCGTATGAAACTTTTGGATTACTGCAGCTTCTCTGCGATATAAACACCCGTAATGATACATAACGCACCAGCAACCGTGCTAAAGGTAAGGGTCTCCCCGAGAAAGATCGCAGAAGTCAACATCGTAAAAAACGGAACTAAGTAGATATAGTTGGCGATTCGGTAAGCTCCCATTTCCTTGACCGCATAATTCCACATGATATAACAGAGCATGGAGGCTATCAGCCCAAGAAAGATGAGATTTCCCAAAATGACAGGCTGCAGCAGTAAATCAGTTTTTATTTCCAACGGACGTAATACAAAATAGAAGCACAACGATAAAACCCCATAAAAGAAAACCTTACGAGTTATAAACAAGGGTTCGTATTTGGATGTTAGCTTCTTGAGCACGAGGCAGTAAATTGCCCACAGAATTGATGCTACAATTGTCAGAACATCACCGATTGGATTGATGTTGAAACCAAAACTTCCGTTAAAGATAACCAGCCCTACCCCCATCAAAGCTAACAAAGAGCCCAACAGGACTTTCGGCCTTAGAACGCTTTTATAAATTACAGCAGCTAATAGCACCGTGAATAAAGGTGAAGTACAGATGAGCAAAGAAACATTCGTTGCCAGTGTAAAACTTAACGCCGTATTTTCCGCCAAAAAGAACAGCGAGCCACCAGATAACCCACACACAAATAGCCAAAATTCATCCTTGTAACTGTCTGACCATATCTTTCTGTGACAAATAACGAGGGTACAAAGGTATGCAAGTAAGAAACGGTAAAAGAAAATCTCAACGGAGCCAAGTCCCTTATTTATCAATATTTTTGTAGACACATAAGTCGTTCCCCATATCATGATTGTGAGTGTTGCCAAAAAATGGTAAAATAGCGTTCTGTTCTTTAGCATATCACCTAATCAGACTTAAATTTCCTGTAGCCTTGTTTATACTTTTTTTATCACCATAGACCCCTATACCGATATAGCGGATGTCAATTTCGGCTGTTGCGACTAAAGCAGTTTCATAGTCTTGGTATGTTTTTGCTTTCTGGGCAACGTCTGAGAAGTCGACCATCAAAATATCTTCAGTAGAGAGTGACATCAGATGCCTTCGAATTTCCTTAATCTTTTCAGGCAAACATCCCAATATGGGAATTGGTATTTGCGTAATACCCAAATGTTTCTCACCCTCTCTATCATATACGTCTGGACCAACAATATTCCCTGCTAGCCTACCTAGAGAAATCGACAGCACACTCGCGGCATTAGCAATAATTCCACTGGGTTGCGTACTGTCTATGATTAATACACATTTTTTTGTCTCGATGGTACTCGTAGTTTTGTCCATTATACTTGGATTAATTTTCGGTAAATTTACGTGCCATGGTGTTTTTATCTTAGTTATTTTAAAATATTGGGAAATATTCCTAAATTGATAAAGATTTTAATCTAACGTTCCTATTAACCAGTTATTGAGACACTTAGAAAAGGAAAAAATCACTATGGCTAAATTAGACAAAACGGACATTGGTATTTTAACTGCTTTACAGGAGAATGCCAAATTGAACGTAAAGGAATTATCAGATTTATTACACATATCCAAGACCCCAATTTACGAGCGTATCAAACGTCTGGAAAGTGAGGGCTACATCAAAAGATATGTAGCATTGCTGGATAGCAAGAAAGTTGGATTGCCGTTAACCGTTTTTTGCAACGTCTCTTTGGCCGTGCACGACGATGAGCATATCAAACGCTTCCAAGAAGAAATTAAGAATATCGAAGAAATTGTGGAGTGTTACTCTACGGGTGGGCTGTACGACTTTCTCATAAAGGTTGTACTGAAAGATCTTGACCATTACAATTATTTTGCTTTTGAAAAATTGACTAAAGTTCAAGGGATTGTCAAGATGCAAAGCTCATTTGTATTGGGAGAGATTAAAAATGAAACTGCGTTAAATATTCCATATTAAATATAATTGATTTATAATGCCAATAAGAGGTTTTCTACGGTATGTCCTAGCGGACTCTGAAAGTCTAGAATAGTTATATAATTAAGCCAATCTAATCAATTAGGCAGTATTGAATGCTTCATTTTACCTTTTCAAGATGCCGCTAATGGTTATGATCCGGGGGATTCGTCTACGACAACCATACCTGGAAGTTATGCGAACTGATTCGCACGATTTTATATATACAATTTTTCAAATACCCGCGCGGAATTAGCTTTTTACCCTTCCGATTTATTGCGCCAATGCAAAGATTAGCAGCTTTCAGGGAAATGGGGGTAGCTCTGGACTAGTACGACGCATAGGCGATGAAGGTTGCCCACAGGCCGTTCAGTGGCAATAGTTAGGGTAATTTAAGCATCCATTGTGGCAAAGCATTAAAAATTCCAAACCGCTCAACCAATTATTTTTATATCCACCAAAACATGAGGTGGATTCACACTATCGACATGTGCCCGATAAACATTTTTTATTCTGAGAAATTAGGTCAATATCCCACTACAAATTCATATTTATTAATGCAAAAACGACAAAGAACAAGTGCTGATAGCGTATTTTCGATTATTCAATACCATTCCGATTAACCACTAACTTTTTAAATTTATCCGCTAATTCATAAACCATGGGAATAAGAAAATTATTTGGAATTATAGTAGTTCTACTGTTAACCAATAGCCTATATTGCTTCGGACAGAGCAAAACCTTTACAATAAGCTCGAAAATATCCAATCTTACGGGCAAGACTTTCAGCTTGACAATTTGGAATGGTTTAACCAATGCCTATTACAAAGATGGCACAATCAAGGATGGGCAAATCTATTATCAGGATACTACTTCCATCCCTTTGATTATCCGGATTACCTTGCCAGTAGAAGCATTATTTAAGAATGTAAAAGGGGGTTTCATACCGGTCAAGAGCCAGTCTATTTGGTTGGTTGCTATGCCCGGAGGCGACATTCTATTAGAAGGTAAGCTTTCCGACTATGCTGAAGTATATCCTAGCGGCGACAAGGAGAATAAAGTCATCAGCGCACTAAATAAAGGCTACCATCCTTTAATTAACAAATCTGCTAATATTTCTGTTAAGCTGGCAAACGATACGTCAGACGCGGCGCTAACAAATACACTTACAAAAGATAAAAAAGAAATCGATCAAGCTTCCACTCAATATATGAATGACTTTCTCAAAAAGAATGCTTCATCGATAGCAGGACTTTACTATCTAGAGGACATGTTGATGAGAGGCATCGTTTCGATGGAGACAGTAGAGGCTATCCTCCCCACTATTTCTAAACCTTACAGAAAAACACATTTCTTCAAATCACTTGAAAATCGTGTCGCTGGCAGCAAATACAGTGAAGGCCGCTCCATATTTCAGATTAGCACGAGCAAGACATATGATGGTAAGCCATTCGACTCAAATAGCTGGAAAGGCAAATTTTATCTGATTGACTTTTGGGGATCCTGGTGCGTTCCATGTCTCGAAGATATACCAGCTTTGAAAAGCTTAAGAGACAGCTATCCGGATCAGCTAAATATACTCGGGATCGCGTCAGATCAAGATGCGAATTGGCGCAAAGCCATCGAGGAGCACGAGCTCAATTGGGTGCAAATCTTAAATGATAAAGGAGAAGAGAATTATGTATCCAGACTAAATATTACCGGATTTCCGACAAAAATACTAGTCGATCCAAACGGAAAGATCGTTTACAGAAGTACAGGAGGAGGAGAAACTTCTTTTCAAAAAATGGGCGAAATTATAAAAAACTGGAAATAGAAAGCAAAGTGATACTAGTGAATTAAAAGCTATTTGACTTGCCGAAGAGTAAATCCTTCGGCAAGCATCAGGTTTTCATTTAAAACATTTTGATCCCATTCTTCATCGGATAAATGATGCGGTTTAGGATGGTTGTTTAAGGATTCTCTAAAGGCCTGAGGAAGATTGCGGAAATAGAAATCGTAAGATCCAGCAACAATTCCTTTAGTGGGAACATAAATAAATCTTCCTACTCCAGCCGAGCAATCATAATAACCATATGAATGTAGCGTTGCACACGTCCAAAATTGGTTGCCTTCAAAAACATCAGATTTGCTATTCAGCAATACTTTTTTAGAAAGAAATTCCTTCCAAATTCTGGCGCCATCGATGGAATTGTATTCCCATCCATTTCGTGAAAAAGGCAGTGGATATCCGATATTCTGGGGATATACAGCTTGATATTCTTCACAGAATGTCCGAATGTTTTTACGATGTTCATTAAGGCCAAGTTGCCCGTAATAAGTTGGAATTAAGGTTTTATCCGGTTTGATTTGAAATCGTTCCAATAAGCAATTTTTAGCGACATAATAGCGCCCCGAAACTTTCTTTACAACCGTAAACGCTCTAAAGCTTTTTGGATTCATTCTCTCCCTCGCTAGATAAGGATTGATTTCAACTCCCTCTCTTTCGATTACTGCTGAAACATTTTCCTTTCCATCAAACCAGTTTTCGGTAATTTCCTGCCATAACTCCCCTGTAGAGAAGTCTGGAAGTATACTCAGCAATAAGACTTGCTCATTCGCATCAATCTTATTAGGAAAAATAAAATTATAAGTCTCTATATCGAAGTCGCTTTTGTACAAACTACCTGTATGCAATTTATATGACGTCACTTTAAAATCGCCCCCCTCTGTTGGTAGTAGCAAATAATTGTGTTGGCCATTCACCGAGATGAATAGACAAATAAATATGCTTAATGCACATATTTTTCTAACAACAGCTCTCACCTTTTCCATCTTAGTTATCCAGTCCATTTTTCTACGCATGATTAAAGTTAGTCATCCAAAATGTTGGTCCATTGAAGAACACTGCTAATAAAATAGCATATGTTGTTATAAAATTTAAGAAATAAAATAAAGGGCATAGCGTTTCTCGCATTTAGTCAAATATGGTCAGCGTAAGTAACATCCATTAAGCTTAACGGCTAATTGAAGCCTTATACCTTATAAATAGCTAAAGCTTATTGAATTAGATTTTGTACTTAAACGAAAATAAAGCTTTCCTGCGAATTTCCAGCAGGATAACAATATTTACTTATACTAAATATTTAACCTTGTAAAGGTTGGTCTATAGATAAGGTAAATTCGGGAGGGTTAACCTTGTAGGTAGTGTATGTAAAGCGAATGTTCAGCATCAAAAACAAAAATACCCGTGTTTATATAATATTGCTGCAATTGAGGGATGAATTGATTCAATCCAAAAGGCTTAAAGTAAATCGTTAACTCCTCGACAGCATCTAGGTATTCAACCCGCATCGGCCAACTGTAATCGTAAGTCAAACTTAAATTATACCGATTTGGATCATTAAATATGGAAATCTCTAAATTCGATTGCGCAAAATTGGCATCCTTCAAAAAAGTTAGGATATTATAATTGTTGGGAAAAGTCAGATAATGCAAGGGCTCTAGATCACTCTTCAATCGAACATAATATCCTTCTATAAATGGTTTTAACTGCTCAGCGATTGGCTCATAAAATTGAATACGCATAGCACAAAATTAAACAAAAGGAATTGTAGATTGGCTTGCAAGAGAAAAAGAGGAATTATAACACATGAATAATCACTTGGCGACAATAGATGGCAGACTTCCCTCCGCTCGTCCTCCAACATTAGAAACAGATTAGAATCCTATTCTTCAAAATCTCATATCCTTCAAAATCAGTATTTTTGCAAAAACGATGTACCATGCAGATACTCCTTATTGAGGACGACAAAAGAATTAGCGATTTTCTAATCAAAGGATTAGAGGAAAACAAACATTTGGTGACGCTATGCAAGACTGCAGAAGCCGCATTAGATGATTATATCAATATGCGATTCGACCTCATTATTTGCGATATTATGTTGCCTCAGATGGACGGAATTCAGCTAGTACAAACCCTACGCTACAAGAAAGTATTCACGCCTATCCTCATGTTGAGTGCACTCAACTCTGTTCAGGATAAGGTTGCAGCTTTGGATTGCGGTGCCGACGATTATATCACCAAACCCTTTCATTTCGATGAATTATTGTCGAGAATCAAAGCCTTAACGCGACGCCAACAGTTTCGCGATCAAGAAAACACAAGCAACAAATCGAGCTTTGGCAACCTCGAAATCGATATGGATCAGTATAAAGTCTACTTGCTTGGGGAGGAAACGGAATTATCACCACGAGAATTTAAGTTGCTCAATTACCTAATCGAAAACATCGAGAAGACGGTGACACGATTTCAAATTCTAAATGCGGTTTGGGGTATTACGTTCGACAATCACAGTAATGTTGTCGACGTTTATATTTCCTACTTACGCAATAAAATTGAAAAGCAGGGAAACAAATTTATTCATACCGTCAAAGGCGTTGGTTATATGTTCAAAGTCGAATAATATGAAGTTAAAGCATCGCTTAGCGCTCTATTCTATCCTTATTTTCAGTGTCGTTATCCTGATAGTTTCGGCAGTTATCTACTATTCCTTTTACCGCGAAATGGAGAAAAAGGAAATTAAATCACTACAGAATAAGACGCTTTTGGCATCCATCTACTACCTCGAAAAGGATGAGCTACCGACATTGGAACATGAAAATATCAAGAGCCAACTACAGAAGACAATATCCAGGAGAAACATCATCGTATACGATGCTTCGAATAAGAAATTCAATGGTAATATGCCTTTCGATAAGCAAATTACAATCGACTTTATCAACCGTGTCCGTAATAAGAAAACCGATTTCTTTACATCACCCGATTATTTCTATAACGGGATGTTTTATCATGATAATCAAGGTGATTTCGTTGTCATTACACGAGAATCAAAAAATGAATTCAACGATCAGATGCAGTCTCTCTTGCATATCCTGATTTCCGTTTCCCTTATTGGTCTACTATTCATTTATTTGTTTTCTAACTTCTTGGGATTTATTGCCTATGAGCCTATTCTCAAGATCATCGAGCAAATTAAAGAACGTGATGCCAAGAATTTTACGAAGCCTATACAGCTCCAGAAATCATATGCGGAGATTGAAGGTCTTGTCGAAACGTATAATCATTTTATCGATCGAGTTGCCCAAACTTTCCATGTGCAGAAGAATTTTATCGACTATGTTTCGCATGAGTTGCGAACACCAATTACCGCACTTCAAGGGACTTTAGAAGTGAACGGCAATAAAAATAGAACATTAGCCGAACTGGAAAGTGTTATTTCAGAGCTTAAGCAATATACCTACGATTTGCAGGAAACCTTGGAACAAATGATGCTTCTATCGGGCGCGAAGACAAATTTCGAATTCCAGGATGTACGCATTGATGAGGTCGTTTGGCAAGTCATCGAAAATGCCGTCTTATATCATCAGGCGCGCATAAATGTTGATATACAGGTGGATAATGAACAATTACTGCATATACAAGGGAATGAAAAACTATTAGAATTGGCATTGAACAATCTGCTGAGTAATGCGATTAAATACTCCGACAATCAACCGATTCAAATTCAGTTCATAGAAATCGATAGTCGTCTTCAAATTCATGTCCTCGATCTTGGGATAGGCATATTGGAGGCCGATTTGAATCACATTAAACAGAACTTCTTCCGTGGTCAAAACACTCAACAGTATCAAGGAAAAGGAATTGGCCTCTCAATGGCTCATATTATCTTAACACTGCACCAAATTCAATTGACAATCAGTACCAACGAACCGAAAGGAACTAAGGTCACCTTAATATTTTAAGATATCTCTAGACTCCTTATTGCTGCCCCACGCGAGTTCGTCAAGCTAGAAAATATGAACTAGCATATACTTGAAGGCTATGAATTAAACGCAGGAAATCAGTCAATGTGCGTTTCATACTACCATCAAATTACAGGCTTTGGAATTTCTAATCCAATTCTAATCTACTTCGAAAACGCGCTTAATGTTGTGCTATTACTTTTGTTTCATTGAAAACAAAAGAACGTGAAATCATTTTATTTTATTCTCCTCTCGATTTGTATTACCACTTGTCTGCACGCGCAAAACATCGGTTTGACACAGCTTGAGGCTGCATTTCTGCAACAGAATTCTCTGTTATTGGCTAGCAAGTATAACATCGATCAAGCCGATGCAGATATAGTACAAAGCAAATTATGGAATAACCCGACACTAAGCATTTCAGAATTTAATCTGTGGAAAACATCTCATGTGGAAGAGCAGGGCTTTTTATTTGGTAGCTATGGTAAAAGTCAGCAATTCGCTGTAGACCTAGAGCAGCTGATTGAAACCGCTGGCAAACGTAGAAAACGCGTCGCTGTCAAAGAATTAGAGAAAAATCAGGCACTTTTCGAATATGAAGAACTGTTACGACAGCTTAAAAAAGAGCTACGCCAACATTATTATGCCCTCGCCTATTTAGATGCGCAGTGTGCTCATTTAAATAGCGCTATAGACTTGTTTACCCAAATGCTGGATCAGCACGGTAGACAAGCGGATTTAAAGAACATTGCAAAGGCTGATTTCTTCCGTGTTCAGACGGAATTGATGGCATTGCAAAAGGAAAGAATCGAATTGCAAGCACAGCAAGTTGATGAACTTAGTAAGTTGAAATTACTGACGCAGAATTCCGAATTGACTATTGGGGCGCTAGACTTCTCTCTATTTCACGAGTTCAATAAACACATCCCTTTAACAATAAAGTCCTTAGCAAAAGCACAAAACATCGGTTTAAAGCAACAAGAAAATGAGGTCAACTTAGCGCGACAACAATGGGTACTGGAGAAAGCGCATAAAGTACCAGATCTAAGATTTCAAGTCAATTATGATCGCGGCGGGAATATAATGCGCGATTTTGTGGGGGTGGGTATCAGTGTAGATCTCCCTGTTTTTAATACAAACAAAGGAAATATCAAAGCGTCGGAGCTTGTTATTCAAAAACAGCAAAGTACACAGAATGCCCGTCAATTTGAGTTGGAAACGACGGTTGATCGCCTGCAGAATCAATTCAATCAAATCGAACATTCCCTGCAAGCCTGGCGCAATCTAAATCCGGCAGCTTTTACTTCCATGCTCGAAAACTATCAGAAGCATTTGCAGAACAAGCAGATTACACTACTTGAATTTATAGATTTTACGCAGGCTTACCGGAAATCCCAACAAGCATTGCTGGATATGCAAGTTGCTTACCATCAAACTTTTGAAGAATTAACCTATATCGTCGGACAAGATTTTTAAGACATGAAAACCAACATCTATATATACGCTGCTTTCAGCTTAGTACTAGGCAGTTGCCAGCAAAAAAACAACGAGAAAACAGAAGTACCGTTATCTAAATTCTGTTTGAACGAGCAATTAAAGAAATCTACCGAAATGAGCGAGTTAAGCGAACAGGATATCCGCGAACAGCTTACCCTTTCGGGGAAAATAGAGTACAATGAAAATGATTTGGTGGCTTACAAAAGCCTTCTACAAGGGATTGTTGAAAGCGTCCATTTCGAATTAGGTGACTATGTAAAAAAAGGACAAGTTCTCGCTACGGTCAAGTCAAATGAAGTGCTCGACTTAATGCAACAGAAACGGTATCATGAGAATCAAGCCGTCTTAGCAAGCAAGCAAATCAAAACAAAAACGGAATTGCTGACGGATGGAATGGCGTCACAACCAGAAGTGACGGCTGCGGAACATGAATTGCAGGCAGCGCAAATCGAAGTCGATAAGATCAATGCAAGCTTAGCATTGTATCGCGCAGTTGGAAATGGATTGTTTCAAATATTAGCTCCAAAGAATGGCTATATCGTTCAGAAAAATATGAGTATAGGACAATCTATTCTCATGGATTCGCAAGACAGTTTCTTCTCGATTTCAAATCTAAAACAAGTTTGGGTTATGGTCAATATATATGCCAACAATCTGCAATATATCAAAGAGGGAGATGTTGTTAAAGTGCGGACGATTGCTTTCCCCGACCGGAATTACGAAGGGACGATTGATAAGATTTATCGTGTTTTTGATGCGAACGAACATGTATTAAAAGCGCGTGTCATTCTCGACAATGAAGACCTCCAGTTAATGCCCGGCTTAAGTGCAGACATTATTATTGACAAGAACAATATCCTTGGGAAAGCATTTGCTATTCCAAATAGCGCTAAGATTTTTGAGAATAACAAAGAGTTTGTTGTCGTGTATAAAGATGATTGCCATTTAGAGACTCGACGAATTACGGCGATTGGACAGAATGAGGAGTTTACCTTCGTTGCGGAGAAATTTGCGCCACAGGAGCAAGTTATTAAACGAAATGCATTGATGATTTACGAAGAATTAACCAAATAATCCATGAAAAAGTTCGTACAAGGTATTGTTACCTTCTCCTTACGCAACACGACTTTCGTGCTATTTGCTACTTTGGCACTTCTATTTGGTGGAATTTATGCATTGAAACACACGCCAATTGAAGCCTTCCCCGATGTGACGAATACGCGTGCCCGGATTATCACACAATGGCCCGGTAGAAGTGCTGAAGAAATGGAGAAGCTAGTAACGCTCCCCATTTCGAAAGTGATGAACAGCATCCCTAAGAAGTCGAATATTAGATCAATTTCATTGTTTGGATTATCGGTGGTTACTGTTCAATTTGAAGATGCTGTCGACGATTTCTATGCACAACAGTACGTTTCCAATAAGCTTAGCGGTGTTGATTTACCCCATGGCGCCGATGCTTCAATAGAGCCCCCTTCCGGTGCTACGGGTGAAATCCTACGTTACGTGATTAAAAGTAATTTGCCTATTAAGGAAGTTACTGCAATTCAAGACTGGGTCATCGAGCGGGAATTGCTGTCGGTTCAAGGTGTTGCGGATGTCGTAAGCTTTGGAGGGGAAGAAAAAACATTTGAAATAAAAATCAATCCTACCGAGCTTAAGAATTATGATTTATCGCCATTGGATGTGTATGAAGCGGTTTCAAAATCCAATATTAATGTCGGTGGCGACGTTATTCAGCAGGGTGATCAAGCCTATGTTGTTCGTGGTGTCGGCTTGCTAGATAAGATGGAGGACATTGGTAATATTACGATAAAGCTAAATGGTTCGACTCCGATATTAATTAAGAATGTGGCCGATGTGGTTGTATCTCATAAACCACGTTTAGGACAGGTCGGTTACAATGAAGCAGATGATTTAGTGGAAGGAATTGTGATTATGCTACGGGGAGAGAATCCCTCGGATGTTGTGGGAAACTTGAAGGCCAAAATCGAGGAACTCAATAGTAGAACTTTGCCCGATAACGTGAAAATTGAAACCGTTGTTGATCGGACTAAACTTGTTGACAACACCGTACATACTGTTTCCAAGAACATTATCGAAGGCGTGCTGTTGGTTTCATTAATCGTATTCATCTTTCTATACAATTGGAAATCGACGATTATTGTCGCCTCAGTGATTCCTCTTTCATTTTTGTTTGCGATTATCATGTTAAAGATCCAGGGTTTGCCGGCAAACTTAATATCGATGGGTGCATTGGACTTTGGCCTGCTGCTCGAAGGGACACTCGTCATTGTGGAAACGGTCTTCGTGGCACTTGCAACAATGCAACATCGCGTGGGCGCCGCACGCTTTGCCAAAATGAGCAAACTGGGTATCATCAAGAAAAGCGCGGGAAGTGTCGCCTCCTATATCTTCTTCGCTTTAATCATACTTATCGTCGCTTTATTACCGATCTTCTCCTTTCAGAAAGTTGAAGGAAAAATGTTTACCCCACTAGCATTTACGCTAGGATACGCTTTGCTGGGCTCATTGATATTGAGTTTAACCTACGTTCCGGCGATGTGCAAACTGCTGTTCACCAAAAACATTGAAGAGAAAGAGAACTTCATCTCTAGGTTTTTTACGAAAACGGTATACAACATGTACCATTATTCCTTTAAATATCGCAAAACTACGCTTATAATCTTTCTTGCTTTGCTATCGCTTTGTACATGGAAGTTTATGAACTACGGTTCAGAATTTCTTCCACAATTGAATGAAGGTGCGATTTACGTTCGTGCGACATTACCCAATAGTGTGAATTTACAAGAGTCAACACGTCTTACCAACGAGATGAAATCTTTGCTTCAGCAGGATTGCGAAGAGATTGATTTCATATTAACGCAAACTGGACGCCCAAATGATGGTACCGATCCGACCGGTTTTTTTAACATTGAGTTTAATATTCAACTGAAGGCTGAAAAAGAATGGCAGCGATCAATCTCCAAGGATGAAATTATTCAGGAAATGCGCACCAAGCTCAATCATTTTCCAGGGATTACGTTCGGCTTTTCGCAACCTATTCAGGATAATGTGGAAGAATATGTAGCGGGCGTAAAGAGCTCATTAGTTATTAAGATATTCGGAGATGATTTGTATGATTTATAGAAATACGCCAGTCAAGTGGCTTCATCTATTTCTAATGTGGAAGGTATTACCGACATCAACCAGTATAAAAACATTGGTTTGCCGGAACTTAGAATACAGTTAAGTGATACGAAAATGGCGAAGTATGGTATTCGTACAGCAGATGTTCAAGCGGTTATTGAGATGACAATTGGTGGGCAATCGGCCACTAAATTCTATGAAAACGATCGCCAGTTTGACGTTATTCTACGTTTCCAGGAAGCATATCGCGATACGCCAGAAAAAATAGGCAATATCTTAATACCAACTAGTAATGGAAGTCGAGTTCCATTACAAGAGATTGCCCATATTGGTTACCAGACGGGTCCGGCATTTATTTACCGTGAGGGCAATAGCCGTTATATTGGTGTAGGTTTTAGTATTGAGGGGCGAGATTTAGGCAGCACGATTGAAGAGGCTAAGGCGCTAGTAGCAAAGGATGTTCAGCTACCCAAGGAGAATTATATGCTCTGGGCAGGCGAATTTGAAAGCAAGGAACGCGCAACAAAACAGCTGATGACAGTTATTCCCATATCTTTAGTACTCATACTACTCTTACTCTACAGCAATTTTGGCAATATGAAAGATACAGTCATTGCTGCAATTACCATCCCTTTCGCGTTTATGGGGGGATTTGCTTCGCTATGGCTGACTGGAACTATTTTCGGAATCTCGGCAGGTATTGGACTCATAATTCTATTTGGTGTAAATACCATCAATGGTATTATATTAATTGCCGTCATGAAAGAATTCCTCAAAGATAACCCTTTAAAAACAGCAATTAGCCTTGGTGTAAAAAGCAGAATTCGCTCTATCGTCATGATTGCATTGATGGGTTCTATGGGACTCTTACCGGCTGCTCTGTCGACAGGAATGGGTTCCGAGATCCAAAAACCACTAGCTATAATGATTGTTGGCGGACTGATGATTTGTCTGGTACTCTCCTTTACCGTATTGCCAATCGTTTTCTATAGCGCGTATCGAAAGGATAAAAATTAACGAAAGCCTCGATTGATTCGAGGCTTCTCTGTATTTATGAAATGGATAGAATCGTCTGTTGTTGCGAAGATAATTACTTCCATGCTAGCAGAACTGTGCCGATAATAATAAAACTTGCGCCGGCGAGCGATTTCCAGGTTAAGGATTCTCCGAGAAATAAAACGGCCAACATAATGGTCAGCGCCAAGCTCAATTTATCCACAGCGGCGACTTGGGAGACATTCCCAATTTGCATTGCTTTAAAATAAAACAACCAGGATAAACCAGTCGCTATGCCCGATATCACAAGAAAAAAGACATTCTGCTTAGACAGCGTATTTAAGCCTTTGCCTTCACCTTTCGCCAAAACAATACAACAGATCATAACGAATACCACCAATGTGCGTATCCCCGTCGCAAGGTTTGAATTCACATTTTCGATGCCCAACTTGGCAAATATTGCTGTAAGTGCCGCAAATAAAGCTGATAATAAAGCGTAAACTAACCACATAGCACAATCATTTTTAAAAATTTTGTACAAATCCAATACCGAAGCTATGGTTCTGATAGATGGGCATCAGCATCATTGCCGATCTCTTATCACCTCCTACCAGCATATGATTAATCTTCGGGTATAGCCAATAAGCCATTTCCGTAGACAGGATTCCGAATCCTGCTCCTGCCACCACATCGTTTACCCAATGTCGATCATTGATGGTGCGGTATACCCCTGTAAATACAGCAAAAGAATAGCCCGATATACTGAGCCAGAAATTACTGTCCTTATACTCGCGGAACATAAATTGAGCCGAAGAAAAGGCTGTAGCAGTATGTCCTGAAGGGGATGATAGGTTATTTGATCCATCGGGTCTTTCTTCTTTTACTAGATGTTTAATGGGTATAACCAAAGCAGCATTAATCAATTGAGAAGTTGCATAGATGATTGTTCGATCACGAAAATTATGCAATCCTTTAACACCTATTGCATTTAGTCCATATACCATAGCCGCAGGCGCATATTGCGTATAATTATCAAGTCCCATACGTTTGGGCTGATGTTCATAAAGTTCATACCGAGTCGATTCATTGAGTACCGTTATAGGAAAACTTTCCAAAACCACAAAAACAAAAACAAAAAAAAACTGTGTCGCACTAAACGTTAGATAGTCAAATTTATTGGGATCACGAATCGGCTTTTTCACGACACTTTCCACAAAGATGGTATCTCTTGGCGGAATCGAATCTCGTGCTATCGCGCGGAGGCAAACAAGTAAAGCGAGGAAGATGATGATGATATTTTTATTCATAGAATACATTTCAATGAGAATGCTTCATCTTATTATTTTTGATAAAGCTATTTTTCAATTTAGTAGAAATTTAGAATTGATTTTTTTCTTTAATACATATGCATAAATCGTTCAAGAACGATATCGGAATGTAGCCTTTAGGCGCAAAAAAGAAATTTTTTCGTCCTTCATTTATACTATTCGTAGAGCATAGGAAAAGTCAAATCAACCGAAGGAATTGGTATTTGATAGGACTGTAGGGAGGGTTTCAACCCCTTATGAATCGATTTTCAGATTTAGAAAGTCACCTGGAAGCGATGCTGATGATCCACAAAATTGTAGGTAATCTGCCAGTCGTGGAATTTACAGATCTCCAAGACGATAGAAAGACCTAAGCCGCTTCCACCATGTTCAGACGACATCTTCGAAAATCTTTTAAATAAAAATTCTGGATTAAGCGCACTTGCGCCAGAGTTAGCGATGAAGAAGTCTGTATGGGTTAAAGAAAGTCGAATCATTCCCCCAGGCGCTGTATGGCGGATCGCATTGATCAACAAATTATTGATTAGCACTTCCGCTAAGCCATTATTGCCGACTAATAAAACATTAGCTTGAATATCAAGTCCAATCTGAATATCTTTTTCTGTAAAATGCTCTGCTAAAGCCTCCACACATTGTTCCAACAAGCTATCAAAAACAATCTGTTCTGACTTATCAAACTGACTGTTTTCAATCTTCGAAAGCAATAACAGGTTCTTGTTGATTCTAGAACTTCGGATTAGTGCCCTATTCATTTCTTCAGCAAGATGGTACTGGCGTTCTGTCAAATCTTTACTTTGCAGCAGAATGTCCACTTTATTTTTTAAAATGGCTAAAGGGGTTTGCAGCTCATGAGAAGCGTTCTCCGTAAATTCCTTTTGATTCTTGTAGGTTGCAATATTGTGTTGAATTAATTTATCTAACGTGGCATTCAATTCAGCAAACTCGATAGTATCGGTTTCCTGAAAAGCTATTGGCTGTTGATCATGCAGTTGGAAGCTTTTTATCTTCTGTAAGGTATCCTGGAAGGGTTGCCATATTTTCTTGGAAAGGCGTCGCGTTAAAATCCAAAAACCAACTACGAGAATGAGGAAAAATATTAAGGTTACGAAGCCTATGTAGGCGACCGTTTCTTCCGTTTCTTCGACATTCGTTTCGACGACCAGAATGAAGTTTTGATTGTTGATTTTGATATTTGTTTTTAGCGCCCGAAAACGATCAATCTCATCCCCATTCTTACCATACTGATTTTCTCGTCTGAGGGTATAAGCACTATCCTGTGCAAGCGGATGCTCGGTACGTTGAATTTGACTAACTGGTTGAATTTCATTCCAAAATTGAATGTTCTCCGCAAGCTTCTCATCACTAATATGTTGATCTGAGAATTCTTTTTCAATCCGATGTGCAATCAAATAGTTGTTTTCATCCAATTCTTTCAACCAAATCCAATCGACCAAAATTAAATAGGCAGGAATGCTCAACGCGAAGACAATCGAGGCAAAGATCGTCAGTTGTTTTAGCGACTTCTGTAGTAAGTTCTTCATCCTTCCCATTTGTATCCTGTTCCGTATACGGTCTTAATAAACTTTTCGCATCCAGCATCGCTCAGTTTCTTTTTCAGATTCTTGACATGCGCGTACACAAAATCGTGACTATCGAGCATATCTGCAAAATCACCAGAAAGATGTTCTGCTAAGGTGCTTTTAGATAGGATACGGTTTTTATTCCCGATAAAGTAGATCAAGAGGTCAAATTCTTTTTTCGTCAAAGCAATTTCTTGATTGTTTACTAGCACTGTTTTCGCCAACAAGTCGATTTCCAACTCTTCTTGCCGAATAATGTTTGCATTATTGAATTGCTTCCTACGGATGATAGAAAAGATTCGGGCGGTCAGTTCGGATAGGTGAAATGGTTTCGTTAAGTAGTCGTCGGCGCCAATCTTTAATCCGTTGATCTTATCGTCAATGGAGTTTTTCGCAGAAACGATAATAACACCATCCTGTTTATTCTTCCGTTTCAACTGCTCTAATAGTTTCAATCCGTTACCATCCGGCAAAGTAATATCCAATAAAATACAGTCGTATTGAAATTGATCGATTTTATTCATCGCCTCGGAAAAAGTCGAAGCCACTTCACAGCGATAGCTCTCTTCGGAAAGATACTCAACAATGCTTGTCGCTAACTCCTTTTCGTCTTCAATGATTAAAATTTTCATGCTGTTCGTCCTTTAGATATTCAAATCTACACATTGAATTTAGAAGAAATTTGGAAGAAAAACTAAAGATGGCAGTAAGCGCCAAGTTAAACCCAATCACCTTTAGTTCACAAGCTGTGGCAGAAAGCCTCGAGACTGGATTTACAACCCAGTGAATCGTTTTCAGTACCAACAATAAATCGATTGACTTGCCCAAACCTTCCCCGCCATAGGTTCAAGTTACTATTCCCTTTCACATAATTCCATCTTTTCATTTATATTTATCTGATAACAAATAAAAGCATCTAATCTCACAACCCTCGAATAAGTCTATGATCAAGCGTACAAATTCCGAAAATCGAGATTTCCAAGATTTAGTGCATCAGTTGGATCTCGATTTAGCGATTAAAAATGCTGATCAAAACAGCTTCTTTGCACATTACAACAAAATAGATTTAATAAAGCATGTCGTATTATTTTATGAATCAGGAGAAGCCGTTGGCTGTGGGGCGATTAAAAAATATGCGGATGGAATAGTGGAAATAAAGAGAATGTATGTTGCAGCAGAAAACCGAGGGAATGGCATTGCGGGTAAAATATTAGCAGAACTGCAAGTGTGGGCTAAAGAATTAGGCTACAAGCGATGTATTTTAGAAACGGGAGACCGGATGTTAGCGGCCATCGGCTTGTACAAGAAACACGGTTTTAAGATCATTCCGAACTATGGGCAATACAAAGACGTCAGCAGCAGCGTATGCTTCGAGAAAACACTCAAATAATCTAGGCACAGTAATATTACGGCAATGAAGCAATCGACACCGCCATATACGCTACTGATCGGCAACGATATCAATAATATATCGCCCGGTGTTAGCTGGGCAGATCTACTGAAAAATATCAAAACAAACTATGGTGTTCCGATGCTTGAAAACGGTGAAAAACCATTTCCCATGCTATATGAAGAAATTTTTTTACATGCTGTTCAACATAAAAGAATTAAAGAGCTAGACCTGAAAACATATATCGCTGAGGAGATTTCGCGGATTAGCCAAAATGAAATTCATTCCTTAATTCGGGATTTACCAATCAGCAATATCCTGACAACAAATTATGACTTCAGCTTAGCAGGATTACGTCCAAAAGAGAACCTGGGCTTGGTTAAGGAAACGGTTTACAGTATTTTCAGGCGGTATCAAGTTAATGATAAGACCTATTGGCATCTACATGGCGACTGCAGCTCCCCTGCCTCGATCAATCTTGGCTATGAGCATTACTGTGGCCAACTACAAAAAATGCGAGATTACGTCGTCAACGGACCAAATTATACCTCAAGGAAGATTTACAGTAAGGCGCTTATTCAACGATTGAGTAGTCGGAAGAACCTGGAGTTGCAATCCTGGATTGACCTATTCTTCACGAATGATATACATATATTTGGATTATCATTGGACTTCGTAGAGATCGATTTGTGGTGGCTCCTCACCTATCGTGCGCGCAGTAAATATTACAAAAGAAGTGGTTTTATCAGAAACAAATTATACTATTATATACCGAGCGCTTATATGGCAAAATCGATCGATAAAATTCAATTATTAAAAGCAAATGATGTCCACGTTATAGAAATCGATGAGACCGATAAAACAAGCTATTATAAGAAAGTAATCGCTCGAATTCAATCAATGTATCCTTAATTCCTTTACTTAAATGGAAGTTGTATTTATATAAATACTAATGGCATGATTTAGACTTGCTTCGTACCTTAGTCCTTTATCGTAGACGATTGAGTGATGCTCGTCTATCTAGATACCGAGCATTTGATATGGCAGGAAGCGGAAATAATTCCAAAGGTTTCTCCTGCAAAACTACGCTGGTATTATCAGTTTTAAACATTATTTATTATCCGCCTAATTACAATAAGATAGGGCTATACCTTCCCACTTTTATTTATTTAATGTATATTTAAGATAACTAACCAAGCATTTGTTATATGAAAAGCATAAGTTACTTATTATTATTAATAACCTTCATGATTGTTCTGTCTTGCAAGAAAGATCAAACGGAAGAGATTTCTGTTATTCTACCAGAAAAAATAACCTTTTTTGACACAGAGAGTCACTTTACTTACACTAATAAAACTTTCTTATCTGAAGTGAATCAAACAAGAACAGGAGAATCCAATCCTTATTTTCGCTTAAAATTCATTTATAATTCTGATAATGAATTAATTGAAGTACAGCAGTCTAATGTAATAACCACCAATACGACAACATCGTATCAATTTGCTTATCATGGAAACAATAAAATTGAAGTGACAAAGTCTTCTGGGCAA
>JBEBRI010000034.1:0-28956 GCA_040394915.1 Sphingobacterium sp. | reverse complement strand
ATTTTTTTGATGTGAAAGCCACTCGCTCGAACGATTATTATGTGACAATTACAGAGAGCAAAAAGCGCTTCGAAGACGGACAATTCATTAAACACAAGATCTTTTTGTACAAAGAAGACTTCGAGAAGTTTGCTGAAGGGTTGCAAGATGTGGTAGAATATATCAAATCTAATCAAGAAGTAGTAGAAAAGAGATATGAACCTAATCAAGACGATTCCAACTACGAAAGCAACGGAGAATTAATTCAAAGAGATAATTTCTCCTTTTAATTTTAGTCGATATAGAAATTGAAGCCACTTATAGAGTGGCTTTTTTCTTTTTAACTAAATAAGTTACATAGAGTGGGGCTGAGAACCATTTGTTTTTATTAATTTCGAAGCTTCACTAAGTAATTTTATTTATGAACAGAATTTTACCTGTTGCTTTAACGGCCGCATTATTTTTAGCGCTGGACGTAGCGAACGGACAAGCACAAAAATTAACTTTTGAACAGTCTTGGGGACAAGCTCCTTCGTTAACCAAGCCCATTAGTAGTTATCCAGGCTGGGCCGATGCAGCAAACTACATTGAAAGAAGCGGTAACCAACTTTTTCAAGTGAATGTTAAAACTGGTGAAAAGAAAAATTATACCTATCCGACAAATACGTCAACAGAAGTATTCGTAAAAGATAAAGACATTTATATTCAGTATCCCGGAAGTCAGGCAAAGCAATTAACCCAATCGCCAGAGATCGATGAACAGAATCCTACCTTGTCGCCCGACGGGAAATACGTTGCTTTTACCCGTAAGAGTGATTTGTATAGTCTTGAGGTAAGTACAGGAAAAGAGATTCGATATACACAAGACGGGACCGATGTTATCTATAATGGTTGGTCATCATGGGTTTATTATGAAGAAATTTTAGGCCGTCCAACAAACTACAAAGCATTCTGGTGGTCTCCTGATAGTAAGCAATTAGCCTTTATGCGTTTCGATGATACCAATGTGCCGATGTTTCCAATTTACGTTTCGAAGGGACAACATGGATACTTGGAAGAGACACGCTATCCGAAAGCCGGTGACCCAAACCCCGAAGTGAAAGTGGGTATTGTTAAAGTAGAAGGATCTGCGATCGTTTGGGCGTCTTTCAATGAAAAGGACGATCAATATTTCGGTCAACCTTATTGGAGTTTTGACAGTCAGTCGATCATGGTGCAATGGATGAATCGTGATCAGACGAATCTTAAATTCTACGCTGTTAATCCTTCTGATGGTTCAAAATCAGAGATCTATAATGAAGAACAATCAACTTGGATCAATCTTGATCACGATGAAAGAATTACTTATTTAGCGGATAACACACACAATATTCTAAAGTCTGATAAGACCGTTTGGGCACATTATTATTTGTATTACTTACCAGGAAAACAGATTAAACCCCTAACAACTGGAGAATGGCAAGTGAAAGAAATTGCACATATCGATGAAAAAGGGAAGGTCTTATACTTTACAGCGCGTAAAGAAAACTCCGCAACCATTGATCTATATCGTGTTAATTTCAATGGTAAAAATCTTAAAAGACTAACTTTTGGTGACTATACGCATGATGTTAAAGTTTCTCCTGATGGTAAATATTTCATAACTTCTTATTCTAATATTTACACGCCTACCAAAGTTGCTTTAGTGGACAATAATGGCAAAGTAGTTAAAGAATTGGCGGACAGTAAATCAGCCGATTTTGCAAACTACAAAGTAGGTAAACGGGATTTCTTTACTATTCCTTCAGAAGATGGTAAGTTTAACTTGCCAGTCATCATTACTTATCCGACCGACTTTGATGAATCGAAAGAATATCCGGTAATCATGTCAATCTACGGTGGTCCGGATGCCGGTACAGTTAGAAACACATGGAAAGGTGTCAGTGGACAGTATTGGGCAAATGAAGGTGTGATTCAAATAGAATGCGATCACCGTGCTTCTGGGCATTTTGGAAAACAGGGAGTGGCATGGATGCATAGGAATTTGGGGAACTGGGAATTGGTAGATTATATTACCATCGCGAAGTGGTTAAAAGCAAAACCATGGGTTGCGAAAGATAAATTACTAATCACTGGACATAGTTATGGTGGTTATATGACTTGTTTGGCATTAACTAAGGGAGCTGATTATTTCGATTTTGGAATTGCCGGCGCTCCTGTTACAAGTTGGGATCTGTATGATACACACTACACGGAACGTTGGATGGACACGCCACAAGCGAATCCAGAAGGCTATAAAAACGGATCTATTCTTCCTTATGTCAATCAATATAAAGGTAGACTTCGTATCATGCATGGCGACCTAGACGATAATGTGCATATGCAAAATACAATTCAATTAGTAGATGCATTAACTGATCGACAAGTTCCATTCGAACTGATGATTTATCCGGGAAGTAGACATGGTTTTGGTCGTAGTAAGCAAGCTTATGATTTTAAAGAACGTGTTCGATTCTATTATCAGTATTTATTAGAAAAACCCGTTCCCGAGAATTTAAAATAAACAATGAAAGGCTAAGTGAAAACTTAGCCTTTTTTGTGCAATTGACTGTGTGGTAGGGGCGTTAAAGCATATTTTTATTTTTCATTTATCGGGATAAAAAAATTGCTTAGACCAAAAAAATCACCATATTTGCAATAATAATATGGCCATGTTGGAATTTCTTAAAGACATTACTTTTAAAGCGAATGATGTTGTAGTTAGGGCGATCGATATTCTATTGCGTAATTATGTTTCGATTGCTGGTTTATGTTTTTTATTATTCATTACCTCAAACTTGTCGACCTTTTTGGCGATGTATTTGGATTCCTCGAATTACTTCATTAAGGTATTACTATTATTGGCCTTTGTAGGTTTGTACTTTAGTTTGCAGTTGGTCTTATTAAAGAATGCCGTTGTTTTAGCGAAAGGTGAAAAAAAGCCTGGTTTCTGGGGATTTGTACCATCGTTTTCGCAGTTTGTAAACTACATTTTCGGTCTTGTAATTTACAGTTTCATCGCTGCGATCGTTTATATGATTATGTACGTACTGTGTTTTCCGCTTTTATTCCTAGGATTCAGTATGGATACTGTGCGTTATGAAATCCATCCCTTCCTAACCGGGATGGTGATGCTATTCGTGTTAATCAGAACAACATTTTATCCGTTCTTTATTATTGAGCATGGCTTTAATACGATACGATCTTATAAGTTCAGTTTGGCGATGACAAAGGGAAATGTGATGAGACTGTTAATTATTATCGTCGCAGTCGCATCGACGCATCTTCTACAAATTGGCGCTGAATATTTAGGATATCCTTTAGTATCGAAAATATTAAGTTTAATTAATTCATTTATTATTATTCCAGTAGTGAGTATAGTGATGTCTGTCGTGTACATAGACATGATGAAAGCTTACAAAGGCGACACCGAGCCTTCCTTGATGGATAATATTATATAATTCAATTTACCTTGGAAAAAAAGAATTTAGCCGTATTAGGCTCAACTGGAAGCGTGGGAACTCAAACGCTAGAAGTTGTCGCTTGTTTTCCTGATCGGTTTACCGTTTCTGTCTTAACAGCTGGACGTAATGCAGAACTATTAATTCAACAAGCTTTACAGTTTCGACCTAAGTTGGTTGTATTGTCTGATGAGCAAGCTTATCTGAAAGTTAAGGAAGCGCTGCAAGGAACTCATGTGGAAGTCGCCTGTGGGGAAGAGGCGCTCGTGGATGCGGTTCAATTGGATGAAATTGATATTGTATTGACAGCGATCGTAGGATCTGCGGGGTTGAAACCAACAATTGCTGCGATAAAAAAGGGTAAAGACATTGCACTTGCCAATAAAGAAACGCTAGTTGTGGCAGGGGAATTAATTACTAAGCTGGTCGATAAGTACAAAGTTCGTTTACTTCCTGTCGATTCAGAGCACTCTGCAATTTTTCAATGCTTGCCAGGCGAAGCAAATAACCCCATTGAGAAAATTATTCTAACAGCATCCGGCGGACCTTTCCGGGGAAAGAGTAGAGCGGATTTAGAGCGTGTAACAAAGGCACAGGCATTAAAACATCCAAATTGGTCGATGGGAGCGAAGATTACAATTGATTCTGCATCGCTGATGAACAAGGGGCTTGAAGTCATTGAAGCAAAGTGGTTGTTTGATTTAGAAGTTGATCAGATCGAAGTTGTCATCCATCCACAGTCGATTATACACTCCCTGGTCCAATTTCAAGACGGCTCTTTAAAAGCACAAATGGGCTTACCCGATATGAAATTACCAATTCAATATGCATTAACTTATCCCGATAGACTACAGAACGAATTTCCGCGTTTCAGCTTTTTAAACTACCCAAATCTAACTTTCGAAACTCCGGATGTGCAGACTTTTCGTAATCTCGATTTAGCTTTTCACGCCCTTCGCGAAGGCGGCAATCGAGCTTGTGTATTGAACGCAGCAAACGAGATTGTCGTGGCTTCTTTCTTAAAGGATGAGCTGTCGTTTTTGGGAATGAGTGATATCATTGAAGAGACAATGTGTCAGGTTGAGCAAAATGATAAACTAGAATTAGAAGACTATCTGCACTATGACGCTGAAAGTAGAAGAGTGGCACGAAGTTTAATAGAACGAAGATATAAATTATAATAAATCAAATTAGATGGGAATTATCATCATGGTATTGCAGGTTTTATTAGGCCTGTCATTATTAATCATATTACACGAACTGGGGCACTTCTTAGCAGCCCGAGCTTTTGGTATTAAAGTAGAGAAGTTTTATTTGTTCTTCGATGCTTGGGGTTTCAAGTTATTTAAGTTCAATTATAAAGGATGTGAATACGGTGTGGGCTGGCTTCCATTGGGAGGTTATGTGAAAATTGCGGGGATGATTGATGAGTCAATGGATACTGAGCAAATGAAAGGGGAGCCGCAGCCTTGGGAATTCCGATCTAAACCAGCATGGCAACGTTTGATCGTGATGCTAGGCGGTATCATTGTCAACGTTATTGTTGGTATTGTTGTATTCTGGATGTTGACCTTCAGCTACGGTAGCACGGATTTAAACACGAAAGAATTGTATGGTCTTAAACCAGGGATTATTGGCCAGAAAGTTGGACTTCAAGAAGGCGATAAAATTTTAGCAGTGAATGGAAAGGAAACAAACCTATTCTACGCGGATATCATGGCTTCTGAAGTGTTGATGGGCGATGCAGAACTTACTGTAGAACGAGCAGGTCAAGAGCTGAAAATTAAAATGCCAGCTGATATCTTAAATGATGTTTCTGAGCATAAGAAGAACGAATTTGTGGAACCAATGTTCAAGATGCTGCCAGTGAATAGAATTGAAGAGAACTCGAGAGCGGCGAAAATGGGATTGGCAGTGGGAGATAGTATTGTGTCTGTGAACCAAGCGCCGGTTGTTCAATTGGATGAATTTAAGAAGCAATTGGAAGCGAATAAAGGTAAGGAAATTGTATTAGGCGTTATTCGTAAGGGTTCTGCAATTGAACTAAAGGCTCCAGCTGACACTACCGGAACTCTAGGATTTAGCAATATACCGTTCGTTCAACAGAAATACGGATTTATGGAGTCTTTACCTATCGGGGCTGCTAAAGCATTCTCGGTAATTACAGATAATATTAAAGGATTTGGTAAGATCTTCAAAGGTGAAGTGAGAGCAGATAAGGCGCTATCAGGACCTGTTGGTATTGCAACAATGTTCGGTACTGAAGTCGATTGGGTTCGCTTCTGGGGACTCGTAGGTATGTTATCGATGGCATTAGCGTTCATGAATATATTACCTATTCCAGCATTGGATGGAGGTCATGTCATTTTCCTATTGATCGAAATGATTCAAGGAAAGCCATTAAGCGAGAAGTTCTTGGAACGTGCGCAAATGGTAGGTTTCTTTATCTTGGTAGCCTTGATGATTTTTGTGTTTGGAAATGATATTTTCAAGTTGACGAAATAAATAAGTTTATAAGAATTGCAAAAGCCCCTAGCGTATTTAAATGTGCTAGGGGCTTTTTTATTCAGTTCTTCCTCTATAAATACGCTGAAGAAAAATCAACCTAAGGGTTTGCTTCAATATGTGTTTAAATGGATAGCATTTGCAGCTGATATGAAAGCGGCTAAGTATTGGATTATTACGGCTTCCTTATCATCAATATGCTTATATTTTTTTGAATAAAAATTTAAAAGTAATTTGTTTTTATTTGTACCTTTGTCTCCCAATAAAATGAAAGAAACCTTTTACCCAATATCGTCGCAAATCGCATCTGTAAATCAGATCAATTCATAAATTGATATAATAGCCCGTTTGGGCTTTTTTTGTGCTTGTAACGAAGAAAAGGTGTTTTTGAATGAAGAATTAATTTAACTCGAAATAAGAATGACCAACTACAGCAAATTGCCAGCAATTTTAGTCCTTGAGGATGGAACTGTTTTTCATGGAAAAGCAGCGGGTAAAATTGGTACCACAACGGGAGAGATTTGTTTCAACACCGGAACAACGGGTTACCAAGAGATCTTTACCGATCCTTCGTACTATGCGCAAATTATGGTTACTACCAATGCACATATCGGAAACTACGGTATCGACGAAGAGGATGCAGAATCAAGTAAGATTCAAATTGCAGGTTTAGTTTGTAAAAATTACAATATCAACTATAGCCGTAAGATGGCGGATGAGTCTATTCAAGACTATTTTCAAGACGGTAATTTAGTAGGTATCTCGGATATCGACACACGTTCTTTAGTGCGTCATATTCGCAGCAAAGGGGCGATGAATGCGATTATCTCTTCGGAAAACTTAGATGTAGAATCGTTGAAAGCTGAATTAGCAAAAGTGCCTTCGATGGATGGTTTAGAATTATCATCGAAAGTGTCAACAACAGAACCTTACTTCTACGGGGAAGAGTCCGCTCCAACACGCATTGCAGTATTGGATCTTGGTATTAAGCGAAATATCCTTCGTAATTTTGATTCCCGTCAAGTATATGCGAAAGTATTCCCGGCGAAAACTACGTTTGCTGAGATGGAAGCATGGAATCCTGATGGTTATTTTATCTCTAACGGTCCTGGCGATCCTTCCGCAATGGACTATGCGATCCAAACGGTAAAAGATATCTTAGCTGCTGAGAAGCCAATGTTTGGTATTTGTTTAGGCCATCAAATTCTTGCATTAGCGAATGATATCCGCACCAGTAAAATGCACAATGGTCACCGCGGAATCAACCATCCAGTAAAAAATATTATTGCAAACAAATGTGAGATTACGTCGCAAAACCATGGATTTGGTGTGGTGGCAGAAGATATCGAGAAATCAGATAAAGTGGAAGTTACCCATATCAACTTGAATGACAACTCGATTGAGGGAATTCGTGTGAAGGGTAAGAAAGCGTTCTCGGTTCAATATCACCCAGAATCGTCTCCAGGTCCTCATGACTCACGTTACTTATTCGATGATTTTGTAGCGATGATTAAAGGATAATCAAAATATTCAAAAGAGCCTTAGTAATTTACTAAGGCTTTTTTTATCCTAAGACTTCATTAAAATTCTTTTATTTGCTTAGCATTAACATTCTAGTTTTTTACCTATTTTTGAAGTCGTCATATAAATTACTATATTAGTGTTCTGAATACACTAAGTAGATACAAGAGAAAAAAATAAACCAAAGAAAAAAATGAGCTTGATAATCGATGTACATGCGCGTCAAATTTTAGATTCGCGAGGAAACCCAACTATTGAGGTTGATGTTACAACACAAAATGGCTTTGTAGGCCGTGCAGCAGTTCCATCTGGAGCTTCTACAGGCGCACACGAGGCTGTAGAATTGCGTGACGGTGATAAAAAGAAATACTTAGGTAAAGGTGTTTTGAAAGCCGTTGAAAACGTGAATACTAAAATTGCAAAAGCATTAGAAGGTGTTGATGTATTCGAGCAAAACGCAATCGATAAAATCATGATTGATCTTGACGGTACAGAAAACAAAGGTAAATTAGGTGCCAATGCCATCTTAGGTGTTTCTTTAGCAGTAGCGAAAGCAGCAGCACAAGAAAGCCGTCAGCCATTATATCGTTATATCGGTGGAGTAAATGCAAATACATTGCCTTTGCCAATGATGAACATTGTAAATGGTGGTGCTCACTCTGATGCTCCTATCGCATTCCAAGAGTTTATGATTATGCCGGTAGGTGCAGAGTCGTTCTCAGAAGCATTACGTTGGGGAGCTGAAGTATTCCATAACTTAAAGAAAATTCTTCACGACCGTAACTTATCTACTGCTGTAGGTGATGAAGGTGGATTCGCTCCAACTTTTGAAGGAACGGAAGATGCTATCGAGACTATTCTTGAGGCTATCAAAAAAGCAGGTTACAAGCCAGGAAAAGATATCTGTCTTGCATTAGACTGTGCTTCGACTGAATTTTTTGTAAAAGGTAAATACGATTACTCTAAATTTGAAGGTAAAGGTGGTGCGATCCGTACGATTGAGGAGCAAGTAGATTACTTAGCTGAATTGACTGCAAAATACCCAATTATTTCGATTGAAGACGGTATGGCAGAAGACGATTGGAAAGGTTGGAAATTGTTAACAGAGAAAATCGGTGATCGCGTTCAATTAGTAGGTGATGATTTATTCGTAACCAATACGAAACGCCTTCAAGAAGGAATTGACTCGGCAACAGGAAATTCAATCCTAGTTAAAGTAAATCAAATCGGTTCATTAACAGAAACGATTAATGCTGTACATTTAGCGCAAACTAACGGATACACATCGGTGATGTCTCACCGTTCTGGTGAAACTGAAGATAATACCATTGCTGACCTTGCGGTAGCATTAAATTGTGGACAAATCAAAACGGGTTCTATCTCTCGTTCTGACAGGAT
Source organism: Sphingobacterium sp. (assembly GCA_040394915.1). Classification (GTDB taxonomy): domain Bacteria; phylum Bacteroidota; class Bacteroidia; order Sphingobacteriales; family Sphingobacteriaceae; genus Sphingobacterium. The sequence continues at coordinate 20,074 of JBEBRI010000034.1, read as the reverse complement.
TGCAAAATACAACCAATTGCTTCGTATCGAAGAAGAATTGGGTAGCAATGCCAAATTTATTGGTAAAGCGTTTAAATACGCTCCTAAAAAATAAATCTTCTAGAGAGGGAACCTTCAAGGTTCCCTTTTTTTTGTCTTTACTGGAGACCCGCTTCAGGCTTGTAAATTTTATAAGAAAATACCTATCTTTATCCAAGTTTTAGGAAAGCAATCAAACTCTATGGAACGTATAATCAATACCATTCGTAATAAGTATCTAATCGCAGGCGTAGCTTTTATCGTATGGATGTGTTTTTTTGATCGATACGATTTCGCAACACAGTTTAGCTTCCAAAAGGAGAAAACGAAGCTAGAAGAAGAGAAAGCCTATTACACAACGGAAATTGAGAATATAGAAAAATCCATTAAGGACGTACAATACAACCCTAGTGAAATTCAACGAATTGCACGAGAGAAGTATAAAATGAAAAAAGACCATGAAGACGTCTACATCGTTACAGAAGTAGAACCTACCGATAAATAAAAATAGCCGCCTGCTAGGGCGGCTATTTTATTTGGACTTTACCAAAGAAATCTCTTGATACGTATCGGATATCGCAAAGATTCGATAACCTTTCTGATAAAGCTGCTTGAATAATAAATCGCCTTTCCTCTTTCCATCCTCGAAGAAACGCTCGTGTGTTTCTACTAAGATCTGTTTGATCGGAATGCCACTGTTTAATATTCCTTCCATCACAGCGTATTCAGAGCCTTCTATGTCCATCTTTAACACATCGATTGCGGTGTGCCCCTTTTCATACACGATCTCTTTAAACTCCTTTAAAAGGACGTCTACAGCATTATGTTCATCAACGAGTTTGTGTTCATAAACAGAACCTGAAACATGATCTTGATTCTTCGGTAAATGAAAAGTCACCCTGCCAGTCTTCTCCCCAATTCCAAAAGGGTGAAAATGAAAACTTTTAGGTAAGTCTTGATTTTTTATCCAGTTGATTGACTTGGGAGTCGGGTCGAAACCAAAAACTTGCGCTTGATGTTTTTCGATGATAGCGCGATCGAAAGAAATATCCTCGCCAATACCAAAAGAATAAACAATGGCATTTTCTGGAACGAGACTGGGATCCACATAGAATCCTCCGTAGCCGTTGCCATACCATTGTTTATCTCGTTTTTCTTCTATATCTATAAAGGAAATTTTTCCTATTCTAGCTTTAATCCAATATTCAATTCTTTTTAAAGTACTATTTCTTTCCATTATATCTTTAGTATCTTATTAAAGATAACGAAAAAATAGAGAAATCTATATCTCTGAAATAGCGCTTATAATATCATATTGCGTAATAATATTTATCTTTCCAAGCTCATCTTCCACCAATACTGCTTGGGTATCTTTATCAATTAGGGTAGAGATTTTGTCGATCGACATGTTTAAATCCACAAAAGGAAAAGGTTTTGACGCAATGCTTTCGACTTCGGCTGACTTTAACGAAGGATTATCCAGAAGCGCATTTAAAATATCCGCTTCGGTTACTTTTCCGACAACCATACCTTGCTGCGTTAACGGTATTTGTGAAATGTTTAAGGATTTCATAATATTGAAAGTTTCCATAACCGATTGCTTCACGTCGACGGTGACGATGTCTTGATTCGCTCTGCGCTTTAAAATGGACTTCGCCGTTAATTTCTCATCCTTCAGGAAGCCGCGCTCCCGAAGCCAATCCTCATTGTACATTTTGCCCATATAGCGCGAACCATGATCATGGAAAATCACAACAACGACATCATCCTCTTTGAGCTCATTCCCCAATTGAAGTAGGCCGGCAACAGCAGCACCTGCTGAGTTACCCGCAAAAATACCTTCTTTACGTGCCAAATCTCTTGTCATCAAAGCGGCATCCTTATCTGTCACCTTCTCGAATTGGTCGATCACCTCAAAGTTTACATTCTCGGGCAAGAAATCCTCACCAATGCCTTCAGTAATATAGGGATATATCTCATTCTTGTCGAATATGCCTGTTTCTTTATATTTTTTAAAAACAGAACCATAGGTGTCAATTCCCCACACTTTGATGTTCGGATTTCTTTCCTTCAAATACTTGCCCGTACCTGAAATCGTACCGCCGGTTCCCACACCAACAACAAGGTGGGTAATTTTACCTGCCGTCTGTTCCCAGATTTCCGGTCCAGTTTGTTCGTAATGCGCCTGTGTATTCGATAGGTTATCATATTGGTTTGCTTTCCAGGCGTTTGGAACTTCCTTTTCTAGACGGCTAGAAACCGAATAATAGGAGCGGGGATCCTCGGGGTCGACATTCGTAGGACAAACGATAACCTCTGCACCGAAGGCGCGCAGCGCATCGATCTTCTCTTTAGACTGCTTGTCGGTAGTCGTGAATATACAATGATAGCCTTTAACTACTGCTGCCATGGCCAATCCCATCCCTGTATTACCCGAAGTACCTTCGATAATGGTTCCCCCGGGTTTTAATAAACCCGCCTGTTCAGCATCCTCAATCATTTTTAATGCCATTCTATCTTTAATGGAGTTGCCAGGGTTGGTCGTCTCAATTTTCGCGAGAATGGTGCCTTTTAAGGCTTTGGTAACTATATTCAGTTTAACCAGCGGGGTATTCCCAATGGTTTCTAAGATGTTGTTGTACCACATAGGTGAAAATTTGTACTGTTTTGTTTGTTAAGACAAAGGTAGCCAAATTTTAGAACTTCAAATGTTTCACTGTTAAGCCGTTATTGATGAGCTGTTTTAACGCATCAATACCAATCTTCAAGTGTTGCTCGACGTAAGACTTGGTCACTGAAACATCTGAAATCTCCGTCTTTACGCCTTCTGGAATCATCGGCTGGTCGGAGACAAGCAATAATGCACCGGTTGGGATCTTATTGGCAAAACCAACACTAAAAATTGTGGCCGTTTCCATATCCACAGCCATCGCACGAATTGTTTTTAAGTATTTTTTGAAATCTTTATCATGTTCCCAAACACGTCTGTTCGTCGTATACACAGTACCCGTCCAGTAATCTCTAGCATGATCACGGATGGTTGTCGAGATGGCCTTTTGCAGGGCGAAAGCAGGTAAAGACGGCACTTCGGACGGAAAGTAGTCGTTAGAAGTACCCTCACCACGAATGGCGGCGATCGGTAAAATCAATTCACCTACGGCAATTTTCTTTTTTAAACCGCCGGTTTTCCCCAGAAATAATACGGCTTTTGGCGCAATTGCAGATAGCAAATCCATAATTGTTGCCGCCATTGGACTACCCATACCGAAGTTAATTATGGTAATTCCTTCTGCCGTACAACTTTGCATGGGTTTGTCTTCGCCCATAATGGGCGCATCATTATGCATCTGTGAAAACAACTTAATATAGTTTGAGAAGTTGGTTAAAATAATATATTCACCAAATTCCCCTAATGGGCGACCGGTATATCTTGGAAGCCAATTGTTAACGATATCTTCCTTTGTTTTTAAACCAGCTTTAACCGGCGAATCCACCTCTTTTACAATCTTTTTTGTCATAATCTTCCTTTCTTTAAAATTACCTGTTATAAAAAACCCCCGCCGAAAGGCGAGGGTTTAATTCATTAAGCAACTTGGAGCTTCTTGAAATCCGTCTTTGCGAATTTGTTCTTCGCGTAATCGAGCGTAATTTGCAAGTCCTTCTCATTGCTGTGCTCTTTACTGGTCGGTATCTCAAACATTGCGTCTAGCATGATCGCTTCACAAATGCTTCGAAGACCACGAGCACCTAATTTAAATTCCCATGCCTTATCCACGATAAATTCATATACCGCGGTATCGAATTTCAAGTTTACACCTTCATATTCGAAAAGCTTTTTGTATTGTTTTACCAGCGCATTCTTAGGCTCTGTCAAGATATTCAATAAAGTCTCTTTATCCAATGGATTTAAATGAGTCAATACCGGTAGACGGCCTATAAGTTCAGGAATTAAACCAAAATTTTTCAAATCCTGAGGCGTAATATACTTGTATAGATTATTTAAATCAATTTCCTGTTCTTCATCGTTCATCTTGTAACCAACAGTTTGCGTGCGCAAACGATTAGCGATCTTCTTCTGTATACCGTCAAATGCACCACCACAAATAAATAAAATGTTATTGGTATTGACCGTAATCATTTTCTGATCGGGGTGTTTTCTTCCTCCCTGTGGCGGAACATTCACATTTGTACCTTCTAAAATCTTCAACAAGGCTTGCTGTACACCTTCGCCAGATACATCTCTGGTTATTGATGGGTTATCGCTTTTTCTAGCAATTTTGTCAATCTCATCAATATAGATAATGCCGCGCTCGGCCGCTGCAACGTCATAATCCGCTGCCTGCAACAATCGTGTCAAAATGCTCTCCACATCCTCACCCACATAACCTGCTTCAGTAAGTACCGTAGCATCTACAATACAAAACGGCACATTTAAAATCTTTGCTACCGTTTTCGCTAATAAAGTCTTTCCGGTACCCGTCTCGCCAACAATGATTAAGTTTGATTTCTCAATTTCCGTTTCATCATTATCGACACGTTGATTTAAACGCTTGTAGTGATTGTAAACCGCCACCGAAATAACTTTCTTTGCGTCATCCTGACCAATAACATATTGATCCAAGTGTTCCTTGATTTCTTTTGGACGAATAAGCTTTAAGGTCGTCTGTAAAGACTTGTTTTTTCGTTGCTTTAATTCTTCCGCCAAAATCTCTCCAGCTTGTTGAACACATCTGTCGCAGATGTGGGCACCATCGCCCGCAATAAGCATTTGGGCTTCATTCTTACTGATGCCACAAAAAGAGCAATGGATGTCTCTACTGTTCGATTTACTCATTTCCTTTATTTTGTTTCCTTTTTAGGAAGCAATACTTCGTCGATCATTCCAAATTCTTGGGCCTCTGAAGCACGCATCCAATAATCACGATCTGATGATTTCTCCACCCATTCATAGGACTGACCTGAGTGCTCAGCAATAATCGTGTACAATTCCTCTTTCAACTTTAACATCTCACGTAGATTAATTTCCATATCGGAAGCAACCCCTTGTGCACCACCTGAAGGTTGGTGAATCATTACGCGTGAGTGTCTTAATGCCGCGCGTTTTCCTTTCGCCCCAGCAACTAATAAAACCGCACCCATCGATGCAGCAATCCCTGTACAGATTGTTGCGACGTCTGGTGCAATATATTGCATGGTGTCGTAAATTCCTAAACCTGCATAAACGCTACCCCCTGGCGAGTTAATATAAATTTGAATATCACGTTGAGCATCAGTAGATTGTAAGAACAATAACTGTGCCTGTACGATATTTGCAACTTGATCGTTAATGCCGTCTCCTAAGAAAATGATACGGTCCATCATCAAACGTGAAAACACGTCCATCTGAGCCACGTTTAAGGAACGTTCCTCAATAATGTAAGGTGTCAGGTTTGATGGAATACTTTGTTGTAAGCGAGAAATATAGCCATCAACGTGTTGACTTCCAATTCGGTGATGTTTTATCGCGTATTTTCTGAATTCGTCTTTATTGATATCCATGTTTTGTTCCTTCTAATTTTGACTTACTAATATAATACTAATTTTAAATTCTCCTATTGCTCATGAGGGAATGTTGGTAATTCCGATAGAAATGTGAATTTCTCATGATCAAAGTCTATACTACAATAATGGTGCTCAAGTCCATTACTGACTAAAAGCAACGGAATTTTATAGATCGTGTTATAATTTGAGATTTGACGGAATGTATTTTCGGTAATTTTGACAGTTGGTGCTTTAAACTCTGCCAAAAGAATACGTTCGCCTTCCCGGTTATAAATGACCAAATCACTCCGTTTTTGAAGTGAATTCAATAACAAGCCGCCTTCAATCTTCATTAAGGACATCGGATAGCCTTTTTCCTGATGTAGATAATGTACCCAATGTTGCCGAACCCATTCCTCCGGTGTCAGTAACAAATGCTTTTTCCGCAGCGCATCAAATATAAAATACTGATCAGCTTTCTTAATGATTTTTGCCGGAAAGGGAGGTAAATTTAAAGGGACTGGCCTAAACATGTACAAAAATACGAAATATTTGCTAGATGCCTAGGGACCTGTAGCATCCTTGCCTGCTTGATAAGGGCGTAGTGCCGAGTATTAAATACGATTTGGTCTCTGCCTCTGAGCCTCCGCGCCTTACAGCGACGGGGCCATATCATCCTTTTTCTAGTTCCCTTTCACTTCCCTTTCAAACCCAATTCAAACCCCTTACAGAATCGCTCCGAAAGGTGTATGCAAGGGGATTGAAATGAATGTCGAGAAAGGATGAGTACTAGCAATTCTGCAAATTCCAATATCGGGTAGACATTCGACTGATTGGTGTTCTAGATGCGGTGTTAACTACATTAAATTTTTCGTAATTTCGTGGGACATGAATACCCAATCCATTTTAACTGACATCAAGAAAAAGAAGCTTAGTCCAGTCTATTTATTGCATGGCGAAGAGCCTTATTTTATCGATTTAATTTCGGATGCGATTGAACATCAAGTGCTAGACGAAGCGCAGAAAGGGTTCGATCAATCTGTTGTTTACGGTAAGGAAACAGATTTCTCGACCCTGATTAGTATGGCGAAACGCTATCCGATGATGAGCGATTATCAAGTGATTATCGTGAAAGAAGCGCAGAACTTAAAATGGAAGGATGATGAATTATTACAGAAATATTTAGAGCATCCCACTCCCACAACGGTATTGGTCTTTGCGCATAAGTACAGTAAGTTCGATAAGCGGAAAAAGTCTTATAAAGCCTTCGACAAGGTTGGTGTCATTGTGGAGTCCAATAAGCTTTATGAAGATAAGGTTTCAGGCTGGATAAATGAACAATTGAGCGCGGCCGGTCGAAAGATACATCCTCAAGCTGCGGCGTTGATGGCGGATTATCTCGGAACAGATCTTTCGAAAGTAGCCAATGAATTGGAGAAACTGATGTTAAACGTTCCTGCGGAGCAAGAAATTAGCGCCGCAGATATTGAGCGTAACATTGGTATTAGTAAGGATTTTAATGTATTCGAACTGAATACCGCACTGTCAAAACGAAATTCACTCAAAGCTTTTCAAATTGTAAATTACTTTGCGGCAAATCCTAAATCAAATCCGATTCCGGTCGTTATTGGTTCCTTAGGAACTTATTTTACGAAGATTCTCAAATACCACTACTTGCCCGATAAGAATTCGGCTGCGGCGGCAAAAGCCTTAGGGGTTCACCCATTCTTCGTTAAAGAATATGAATACGCAGCACGGAATTTCAACCGACGAAAAACATTCGATATTATCCACTTAATTAAAGAATACGATTTGAAGTCTAAAGGAATGAACGTGGGACCTCTAACAAGTCATGGGGATTTGATGAGTGAATTAATCTATAAAATATTAAACTAATCTGCATGAAGCTGAAGCCGTTTTCTTCTATTTTGGCGCTCTTACTGTTGTTAGCGAAGCCTGGCTTTGCACAACGTGAATATTATACCCTATTGCAAGGAGGGGGGAATATTGGTGTGAAAAATCCCGGGTTCGATGGAACCTTCACGGGCTATTCGTTGCATTTTATTTTCGGTAGAAATTACAATGAACGCGCATTTTTAGGAATTGGATTAGGAAACGAAGTACTTCAGGAGGGAAATTTTAAGTACGATCGAAATCTGTTTCCAATTTTTATCGATGCACGATTGCCGTTCGCCTATATTGGGGATGTTTCACGTGTTGGTGCGCTCGCTAATGCAGGCTATGCAGTGCGACTCGGTGGAATTTATGATAAAGGCGCGATGGGAAAATTAGGTTTATTCTATCTCTACGATAATGAAAAGCGAACGAATTTCACGATCTCAGCAAGCTATGCCTATCAACAATTGAATAACCTTGCTTTTCGGGAGAAAATGAATCACCAAAGTCTCAATTTGTCGGTTGGAATCTGGTTGAAATAATATACCTGGTACTCAGAATTAGAGCTTAGCGATTCGTAAAAGCCCAATCAAGCCGGTAAGGGTACAGGAAAACTTTAATGATAAACAAGCGAGGCTGTCCAATTATAGTTGGACAGCCTCGCTTGTTTATGTGGGCGACACCTGCGCCGTCACTCTAGCTTGCTAGATGACTAATGTGCACTCAGGTTCTTTTTCTTTTCTTCATCGAAGTTGGCCTCAAGCTCGGCAAGTTTCTTTTTACCGTATGCTAGTCGGGTAATCACCACGAACAATACCGGAACAAAGAATATCGCCAAGAAGGTTGCCGCAGTCATCCCTCCGAACACCGTCCAACCAATGGTTTGACGGGATACAGCTCCTGCTCCAGTCGATAGCATTAATGGGATAATACCTAAGATAAAGGCCAGGGAGGTCATGATAATTGGACGTAAACGAAGCTTCACGGCGTCTAATGTCGCATCGATTAAGTTCATCCCAATGTCGACACGTTCCTTCGCAAATTCTACAATTAAGATCGCATTCTTTGCCGCTAAACCAATGATAGTAACTAAACCAATCTGCGCGAAGATGTTATTGTCCAATTTAGGCAATAAGGTCAATGCGAGAATCGCTCCAAATACACCCAGTGGAACCGATAGCAGGATCGAGAATGGAACCGACCAGCTCTCGTATAACGAGGCTAAAAGCAAGAATACAAACAGGATACAGAGGGCAAAGATCTGAATAGTCTTGCTGCCGGATTGTTTCTCTTGAAGAGAAATACCCGAGAACTCGTAAGAATAGCCGTCCGTTAATGTTTGCGCAGCCACTTCTTCCAAGGCTTTGATGGCGTCACCTGATGAATATCCCGGCGCAGCTTCTCCTGAAAGTTGAATGGAGCGGAAGATATTGAAGTGATTGACAATCGATGGGTTTGTAATCAGATCATAACGTACTAAGTTGGTTAGCGGTACAGGTTGCCCTTTCACATTCTTCACGTATAGCTTGTTTAAATCTTCTATATGCATTCTATAGCTTGTATCTGCTTGCGTTACCACACGGAAATTACGACCGTATTTCGTGAAATCATTCACATAGCTACTCCCCATATAGGCAGAAATCGTGCTATAGATAGTATTCAAAGGAACACCCATCCTTTTCGCCATTTCGCGATCGACGTTTAGCTTGTAGTTCGGCGAGTTACTGTTAAATAGGGTATAAGCCATACCAATTTCTGGACGTTGATTTGCGGCAACTAAGAATTTGCCGATCATCGCCTCAAATTGTTTAATGTCGACAGTCTGCCTATCTTGTATCTCCATGGTGAAACCACCGGATGAACCGAGTCCTGGAATCGGAGGCGGAGTCGCCGCGATTACCGACGCTTTTGTATAGCCGCGGTATTTTCCCATGATAGCACCTGTGATATCACTTACTGTTCTTTCACGTTGCTCCCATGGATAGAGGGAAACAAATAAACTGGCACCATTCGGTTTTGCCGATCTATTTAATAAGTTCATACCATTGATGGCAGTCACATATTGAATCTCCGGGAAGGTCTTTCTCAAATCTTCTGATAATTCCTTTAATACAGCTTCTGTACGCGCACTTGACGCGCCTTCTGGAAGGTTCACTCCCATAAAGAATATACCTGCGTCTTCAGCCGGAATAAAGCCCGTTTTTTTATTGGTGAACATTAATCCTGTTCCCACAAATAGACAAACGAGAATAATCATTGCCAATGGAGCGGCTTTGATCACTTTCTTAACACCCTTAGAATAGCGATACGTTACTTTATCAAACCAGATATTGAATTTGTAGAAAAACTTATTAAGTCCTTTAGAATCCTTGTGGATGGCTGTTGGTTTCAACATAATTGAACATAATGCCGGTGTTAAGGACAGGGCAATAAAGGCAGATAACATAACCGATACCGCAATGGTTATCGCAAATTGTTGATACAATTGGCCCACCATTCCAGGAATAAATCCTACCGGTACGAACACCGCCGCTAGAATGAGCGCAATGGCAATTACCGGAGCTGTGATATCTTTCATCGCATGCCTTGTTGCTTCCTTCGCATCCATTTTGTAATGGTCGATATAATGTTGGACCGCCTCTACAACCACAATGGCATCATCCACAACAATTCCGATCGCCAGCACGAAGGCAAGCATGGTCAAGTTGTTGACAGAGAAACCAAAGAGCGTAAAGAAGATAAATGTCCCGACAATGGATACAGGAATCGCTAACAAAGGAATTAACGTTGCTCTCCAGCTTTGTAGGAAGAAGAAAACAACGAGCGTCACAAGGATTAAAGCTTCAATCAAGGTGTGGATAACCGAGCTGATAGATGCGTTTACAACGGATACAGTCTCATAGGCAACGACATAATCAACACCTTTTGGGAATGATTTTTTCAATTCCTCCAACGCTTTATAGATCCCGTCGGCCGTCTCAACTGCATTCCCTCCCGGAGTTTGGGAGATCATCATTCCAGACGTCGTTTCGCCGTTTACTTTTGTGGTAATACCATAGTTAAATTGTCCGAGTTCCACACGAGCGACATCTTTTAAGAGTACGATCGAGCCGTCTGTATTTGTTTTTACGACAATATTTTCAAAATCTTCAACCTCTTCTAAGTCTGAATCTAAGATGATTGGGTATTCGAATACTTGCGCATTTTCTTGTGGACGCGCACCCACACTACCCCCAGCCATACGCGAGTTCTGCTCGGCAATGGCAGTACTGACATCTGCTGGCGTCAATCCTAAATTCGTCAATTTATTGGCGTCTAACCATACGCGCATCGCAAAGGGTTGACCAAAGGCTTGTACATCTCCGACACCTTTAACACGCAATAAAGCGTCTTTTAAGTACAGATTGACATAGTTTGAAAGGAAGTTGGCGTCCCTTGATCCGTCTGGTGAAGTCAATGAAACCATCATCAAAATGTCGGTGTTGACCTTACGTGTCGTTACCCCTAGGCGTCGTACTGCTTCCGGTAATACGGGTTCAGCAATACTTACGCGGTTTTGGACGTCGAGCGTTGCAATATCAATATCGGTTCCTACTTCAAAGGTAACCGTAATACGAGAACCACCGTCTGACGTACTATTAGAACTCATATAAATCATCCCTGGAGTACCATTAATTTGGCTCTCAATCGGGGTTGTAACTGTCTTTTCTACTGTCTGCGCATCAGCACCCGTATAGTTTGCCATTACGGAAACCGTTGGTGGCGCAATATTGGGGTATTGACTGATAGGCAAGGTCGTGATGGAAATAGCTCCAATGATAGTGATCAATATGGAGATAACCATCGCGGTTACCGGTCGTTTTATAAATACTTCTGAAATCATTATGTATGTATATGTTGGAAACTAGCAAATATTATTTCTTAGGTTGAGCAGCGGCATTATCGTTCTCGACAATCTTTGCGCCTTGTTTTAATGCGGCAACGCCGTCGACAACAATGCGCTCTCCCAATTGAAGACCACTTGCTACAACTACTTTGTCACCTAATTTTTGACCTAAAGCGATTTGTTTCAAGTCTACGGTGCTGCTGTCATTCACCGTATAAACTGAAAATGTTCCTAACTGTTCGAAAATAGCGCGGTATGGGATCACCATTTCCTCATGAGCCTTTGTGCTCGCCACATTTAATGTTAAGTTTAATCCAGCACGCAGCGTGTTTGCAGGGTTGTCAAAAGATGCACGAACTTTCAGTGTTCCCGTTTGTGGGTCGACTGCACGGTCAATCGTCGAGATACGACCTAAGGAACCATAAGTACTCCCGTCAGGCAATGTTAAGTTGATCGTAGTTGATGTTTTTCCCGCCTGTAGGCCCGTAAATTCAGGTATCTCTTTCTCATTAATCTGGAATTCTACAGCAATCGGATTGGTCGAACTTATGGTATTCAATAAGGTTGTTCCCGCACTCACTAATGCCCCAGAACGTACTTGCGATATCCCAATATTTCCAGAAAATGGCGCCACAATTACGGAGCGTTGAAGATTTGTCTTTGCGGTAGTTAGCGCGGCTTGTGCTGCTTGAACTTGTGCTTTTTGATTATTAACATCAGTATATGCGTAATCTAATGTTTGTTTTGCGATCGCATCCTGATCTGCTAGTTTTTCATAACGTTGTAAATCCTTTTCCACGCGGGCAAGATTCGCCTTAGCAATTTCTAAATTTGCGCGAGCTTGATCTACAGCAGCGGCATAGCGCACGCGATCAATTTCATAGAGACGTTGACCTTTGCTGACATAGGCACCATCCGCAACATATATATTGGTAATATAACCGGATACTTCCGCACGAATCTCTGTTTCTTGCAAAGGAACGACATTGGAAGGGTAGGAGCGAATGCCGGTGACGACTTCTTGGGATACGAGGGCTGTCGTTACAGGTGTTGCTGGAGCCTGCATTCCTGGTCCTGCACCTTTTTTCTCCGCCTCTTTGTTTCCACACGCTTGTAGAAATAAGCCAGAAGTTAGTACTAGTGCTGTGAATATGTGATTCGTCTTCATTATATCAATTTTTAATAGTTGGTTGTTTAGTTGCTAATATTTACTGTTCCTAGTGCCTTTTGAATATCTAATTTACTTGATAACACGGCATATAGTGCATTCAAATAATTTAGTTGGCTGGTTTTAAGATCGGTTTCTGCCGTCATCAGCTCTAAGTAGGTCTTTACCCCGGCATCATATTGAAGTTTAATGGTATTGTATACCTCTTCGGATAAATTCATGTTCTCTTTTGCATTTCTCCACTCATTCATATTCGCGCGGTAGCCAGCCATTGCCGCGGAGTATTGCGCCCCAATTTGGTTCTCCAAGTTCTCCATTTCTAAATCTAATCTAGACTCTTGTAATTCAGACTTTCGGATTTCCTGAACACGTTTTGTTCCTTGGAATATAGGGATTGAAAGACTTAAACCTACACTAGAATTGGGAAAGTTGTCTTTGAATAAATCCCCAAATTGATTGTTTCGATAGTTTAAACCATAATTTGCAAAAGCTCCAAGACGTGGAAGGTAATTCCATTTTTGGTAGGCTGTATTTAATTTTTGGAGATTCTTAACGGTTTGGAGTTGTTTAATCTCGACCCGATTAGCATACTGCATTAGCTCTGTCGTATCGAGTAAGATATTCGATTCCATATTTTGGTTTTCGAAAGATAAGCTAATCGGCGCAGAGGGATTTAATCCTAATAATGTTTTCAAATAATCGTATTTATAGCGACGAAATTCATTTGCAGACTTCAATTCTGCATTAGCGTTATTTAGGGAGATTTGTGCACGCTTGTAATCCGTTTTATCGACAAGTCCTGTTTCATAACGCGCATTCGCTTCTGTGTACTGTCTTTGAAGGCGAGCAATATTCTCATTGATGATATTAATTTGTTCTTCACTTGTAAGAATATCGTAATAAGCTTTACTCACGTCAACGACTGTATTAATACGTGTGCTTTCTATATTTAGATTGTTTTGTTCGCGGATAAATTTGGATGCTTTAGACGCCTGAAATAAACCTGGGTTGATGATTGCTTGATCCGCTTGAAATAACATCGATGCGGTATTCTTTTGGCCCATGGTGATGTTTTGTCCATTAATATTGGTGGTCGGTAGTTGAATATTATGGGTGTAACTACCTGAAGCGTTAATCTGTGGGAACCACCCGGAAAGCGCAGAAGCAATTTCACGTTCTCCAATTTCCTTATCAATTTGTGCTTGTTTAAGCTCAATCTGGTTGCCCAATGCATAGTTAATTAGCTCATCTAATGTCGCATTGCTATTCAACGAATTAGCTTGCTGCGCGTGGCCAATTCCAACTGTAGCGCATGCTACCGAAAAGAATACTACGATGTCCTTAAAATTTAATCTCATGTTTTTACTTATAATTTAACGCCGTTCCAAATAATTTCTACTAATTGATTCATTTCTTCTTCCTGTATTTCCTCTTTGGTGATCAGGCTGTTACGGAAGAGGGAGATTGCCCCACCGAGATATATTGACAATATTATCCGAACATTTAAATTCTTTAAATGCTTCTCTCGGATACCTTCATCGATAAAATTAATGAGCTTATTGCGTTCTGCTTTCTGGCCGATCACATTATTTCGCACTTCTTCATAAAAAGGGGAGCCATAGAATTGCTCTAAAAATCCGAAGATTTCGATATGCTCTTGGTAGAATCGAATCCAACGCTTCCATACCATAATGAAGCGTTCTTCGAAAGCTTGGTCAGTCGTAATACCGCAAAATACCGCGCTGTTCAATTTCTCCTTACAATACCAATAAAGCTCGATGATTAAATCTTCTTTGGATGGAAAGTAATGATATATAGAGCCCACGGCCACTTTGGCCTCCTTAGCAATCAAACTCATGGGAGTCCCGTGAAAACCATAATGATGGATTAGGCTGAGCGTGCTAAGGAAAATTTGCTCTCGTTTGTCTGTTAATTGAATGTTCATTCGGTGCCAAATGTAGGCATTTTATTGATGTAGATTTGTCAAATGTTCGTTATATAATGCTAAAGCGATTGAGCATTCCTTTGATCTAATGTTAATAAATTGTTAATTTTTACAAAAAGACTTGACAAGTGTATCTTTTACACTTACCTTTGTAGTATCATAATTTAGGTTTATAATTGGTTATTAAAGGTTTTCATTCTCCCCGTTTGAAAACCTTTATCTTTTTAAAGAAACCCTGTTTTTGACCTAATCAGCCCACTTTTCATGATATTATCCGCCAGTTTAATAAAAGGCAGCTTTTTCATTTTGAGTTGTATGTGGCGAAATCTAAAATAGTGATAGGCGTCAAATAAATTGGATCACAAAATATTCTTTCTGTTCATAGGTTTCAATTTGCGCAGTTTTACGGTGGAGATTGCGATTTCTAAAGTTAATTAACAAAAAAGGTCTTCGAAATTTCGAAGACCTTTTTTGTTATGAGACGATTTATTGGTCACATTCCTTTAAATATTTTTCGATTTCTTCTCGAGTAAAGTGTGTTTTGCTATTCCCGAAATAAGTCGTGACATAGGTTAGCACATAGGCGATATCGGTACTGTTCATTTGCGGTACACCGGGCATGGCTTGATTATATTTTTCACCATTGATTGTGATTTCGCCAGACATGCCATTCTTCACTATGCATGCGAGCTTATGCCTATTGAGGTTCAGAAACACAGTGTCGTTGAGTGGCGGGTATAGTTTTCCTAAGCCTTCGCCATTTGCACCATGACAATTTTGGCAATTCGCCGTGTATACTTTTTGCCCGTTCGTCGCATATTGCATAGTCTCTACACTCAAACCCGATTGACAGGAAAAAAGGACATACAACCCGAAGATTAAGCCTAATATCAAATAAGTAGATCGCTGGAGCATTACTTGTATTCGTTTAGAATAACGTCTAAATCTTCCAACAGTTTGTTGACCTGTGTTTCGTCGGTTCCATCATAAGCCCCGCGGATACGCTTTTCAGGATCGATAATAACCAAATATCCTTGATGATCATAGCCCCCTGGTACACTTGCGTCTTCCTTAGCGTAAACTAGGTACTTGTCAGCCATACCATAGATGTCCGCTTTCGAACCATTGACGAATTGCCATTGATCATTATCTACGCCTAATTTATTTGCATAATCCTTGAGGATATATGGTTGGTCGTATTTAAAATCAATACTATGCGATAAAAACGCGATCTTCTCATTCCCCTTGTATTTTTTATAAGCCTTCAGCAAATTACGTTGCATCGTAGGGCAGATACTTGGACAGTGCGTAAAGAAAAAATTAGCAACATATATCTTCCCTTTGAAGAAATCTTGCGTCAATTGTGCGCTATCTTGGTTTAGAAAGCTAAAATTAGGTATTGTCTGATATATCGTATCAATGATCTTTTTACCATCGACCTCCTTTTCTACAGGCGTTCTTTCTCCATAAATTGGTAGTTTACGTTCGTTGGATGAACAGCTAAACAGACTACTTACGAGTATTACAATGAAGGTAAAGCCAAATATTTTATTCATTGTGCTTTATTAGTTAAAGGGCGTTAGCGATTTGTTGATTTGACTATTTACGTTCTCGAATTGCTTTTGCATCGTGGTGATCTTATCTAATTCTTTTTGTTGATAAGCGTCATCGGTGCTAGTTGCATCGTAATCTTTCATCCAAGTCATCATATTATCGGTAGCGGCTTCGATGCTATCTTTTAAACTTGTCAATTCAACGCGTGCAGCCGTCGTATCTAAATCTGCTTTCACAGCTTTTATATCTGCCAAATGGGCAAGTATTGAATCAATTTTAACAGTTGTTTTATCAAACGTTGAAATTTGAGGCATGATTTCATCGTGTATTCTGATGGCTTCAGCACCTAGCTTTTGATTCTGTGTTTCCTGATTATTTTGACAAGAAACACTGATCATACTCATACCTAATGCAATAACAGCTAAATTTTTCATGTGATATAATTATTGTTGTGTAGAAATAGCTCCCTTAGAAGCTTTTTGTTTGTAATAATGGTCGAAATCAAAGTCTAAGTTACGGATATAGATTTCGTTATGGGCTACCGCACACAGGATGCCATCCTTGTTATAAACGTGCGTGGCAAAAGTTTTTACGACCTTTCCATGCGTCCGAATAGCGTCGAGTGCTTCCTGAAGAACAGATTCATCTAATCGAATGCTAAATTGAAGATTCGTACGTCCCGGTTTTCTATACTCGATATGCGCAGTCTTTAGCCAGGCAACAGTACGTAATATTCCGCGATGTTTGAAATATTGGTCTAAAAGAATAGGGTAGAAGGGGTCGATAGCAGAGAAGATGGTACCACCGAATATAGTCCTGTTCGAATTCATGTTGAAAATACTCTTGTTTATCTTGAGGTCGGCACCTAGATAGTTATCCAAGATTGTTTTCACCCAAATCCGTTGGAAGAAGAAGGGCGGATAAAGTCTTAATGCCCATTTCATGGTTTTCGGAGATAATCTCATGGCGCAAAAATAAGGCTTATTTACAAGAATATTTCCTTTTTAATTGTAATAAAATCTTTTAATTAGCGGTCATCATGCTTACTTTAGTACTATGACTAACCAAGCCCCTATGCACAAGAATGTATGGATACTGGTATTCGTGGCGGCCCTCGGATACTTCGTGGATATTTTTGACTTAATCATCTTTTCAATCGTAAGGATTCAATCCTTTACGGATATTGGAGTACCGCCAGAAGAGATGCGGAGCAAGGGTGAATTTGTTCTTAATATGCAAATGGGTGGTTTGTTGATCGGTGGTGTTATATGGGGTGTTTTGGGGGATAAGTATGGTCGAATAAAGGTTCTTTTCGGATCGATTTTGATGTATTCGATCGCCAACATTGTAAATGGATTCGTACAGGATGTGACAAGCTATGGGATCATTCGATTTGTTGCAGGGATTGGACTTGCTGGGGAATTGGGAGCAGGGATAACGTTAGTCTCGGAAGCGATGCATCGTAAAAAGCGTGGATATGGTACTATGATCGTGGCAGGAGTGGGTGTTTTAGGCGCTATACTGGCTTATTACATTTCGGAGTGGTATAGTTGGCGTACTGCCTATTTCGTTGGCGGAGGGATGGGATTATTGCTTCTACTAATGCGTGTTGGAGTCTTCGAGTCAGGGATGTTCAACGAAATGAATGAGAAGAAAATCGCGAAAGGGCAGATTTCGATGCTATTCAATAATAGCGAGCGTTTCACTCGATATTTATACTGTCTATGCATCGGACTCCCAATTTGGTTTGTTGTCGGCGTATTGGTTACCCAAGCGCCAGAAATTGGAGAAGCCGTACATGCTGAGAAGGTTTTGAGTGCAGGAAAGGGGGTGATGTTTACCTATCTGGGGATTTCTCTTGGTGATTTTATGGCGGGCTTGATCGCGCAGGTATTCAAATCTAGAAAAAAGGTTGTGTTGGTTTACCAGTTAATTATTCTGCTGTTTTCTTGTATTTATTTGTTGAGACAAGGGATAACGGAGACAGAATTCCTGTGGTTAGCATTTTTTATGGGGATTGGGGTTGGCTATTGGGCAACATTTATTACGATAGCTGCAGAGCAGTTCGGAACGAATATTCGTGCTACTGTTGCGACTACTGCGCCCAATTTTGTGCGTGGCGCGTTGATTCCTTCGACTATACTCTACGGCGTTTTCGTCGATTGGTTTGGAATAATATCGGCAGCAATAATAATGATTGTATTGCTCTCGGGCATTGCGATATTCGCCTTAAGTAGGTTAAAGGAGAGCTTTGATAAGGATTTGAACTTTATGGAGGAATAGGAATACTATCGGTCAGGACACTTTTTACAGCGTTTACCTCTTTTGTACTTCTTGCAACATTTTTTGAATACAACTTCCCCATGATCCTGAAATGGATTGTGACCTTTACTTTGATCAAAGGGCGTAGAATCGAGCACCGTCAAGCGTATCATGTTCTCAAACATAATACAAATATAGGTAATTTAGATTGATTACAAATAGCTAGTAAATTCTTTGACGCAATTCTGATGCTATATCATTCGTAAAGCTTTGAATAATTGCTGGTTCATCGGTATTGTTTTGAATCACTAAATCACAGCTCTCTCTAAATGGCAACAGATATTCATTGTAGGATGGAACAACATGGTTTACCCATTTATACATAACATCGTCATGATCATATCCACGTTCAACCAAATCTCTACGTAATCTGCGTTTAAGCGCAATAGATTCTTCAGCATCAAGGAAAACGCGATAATCTAATAGCTGATTGATTTCTTCGTAGTGAAATATAAATAAACCCTCAACAACTAAAATATTGGCGGGCTTTATCTCTAACATCTTTGGCTTTAAAGCTGGATTGTTAAAGGTATATTCTTCTTTATAGACAGTTTTTCCATCAAAGAGATCTTTGATGTCTGCATAAAATGCATTTCTGTCGATTGACGTTGGGAGATCGAAATTGTATAATCTATTCTCTTCCTGCGTTTTTGTATTTGCAGGTATATAATAATCATCTTGCGAGATCAAAGTGATTTCACTCGTTGAGAAATGATCTAAAAAGCTTTTTAAGAAAAAGGTCTTACCCGAACCACTGCTTCCTGCTATACCTATTACGTAAGGTTTGTCCATGCTTACTCTTAATTTTCTATTGGAGCGCCGTAGGTAATTTCAATTAAGAAACGTTTGTCAAATGCACCGATATGTGATGCTGCTGACTTTGAAAGAATAACAATAGCATCGCGGCTGTCTGCCGTATCGGAGAATTTTCCTACAACTTTCGCAAAGGTAATATTTTTCGTCAAAGGATTTGTAATCTTTAGTATGGTTCCTACGGGAGCTGTACGATGTAACGCTAGGTTGCTCTTGCCTTTAGATTCGAGATTATCCATCCATATTCCTATCCCTTTTTCTTTTTTCTCACGTATTCCATATCGGTTGGTTTCGAACTCAATCTCTTGTTCGCGGTTCACATCAGGAATGGGTAGTTCAATGGGTTCGCGCGGGGTAGGTTCCGTTTGTACGGCGATCTTGCCATCCGGAATTTTTAATGTCTGTCCTTCACGAACGATATCCGAATTTAAATTATTCAAAGCTTTTATGCTTTCCACGTTGGTTGCAAATCTTTGCGCGATAGAATAAAGCGTTTCATTAGAACCAACTTTGTACTGCGTTAGGACTTGTCCTGATTGAGTTGTTGGATTATTTGGAACAGCAGCATTATTTGTTTCTTTAGTGCTGTCTTTTTTGGCGGTTGTCGGTTCTACTGTTGTTGTAGTTGATGGGATGCGTACGGAATCACCTGGGCGTAAATTTTTCTGGTTGTTGGCCGTCATAATAGCTTTAACAGGAACACCGTACTGGCGGCTCAACTGGTAATAGGTATCCTTGGCAACAACAGTGTGAATAATAAACACCTTTCCGTTAATAGTTTCTGTTTTCTGGCTATTGGTTGTTTGTGCTTGCGCGGTTGCCATACCCATCAATACAAAACACGTCGAATATATAATCAGCGTCTTCTTAAAAGACTGCAACTTGTATGCTTGTTTTTTCATTTAATGCAATTATACTAAATATGATATAATATTCCGCTTATTGAATGACA
>JBEBRI010000033.1:0-29173 GCA_040394915.1 Sphingobacterium sp. | reverse complement strand
CTCTGTCGTGCTGAAGCTCAAGTATTTTCTCGTGAAGTAGTTTAATGTTGAAGATCTCGGGATGTTGCAGTTTCTCCTTATAAAATTTAATGGTAAAGGCTTTCCCGAAACATTTTTCATTTTCGGCAAAGTTTTTCCATTCCAATCGAATGGGTTCTGAGCCTTTGATGATCCCGACACCGCCGTATAATATATCACTGAGCGCATCTAAGCTTTCGCCAATTTCCCAATCTTCATTCGCCATTAAGACCCGATTGATTTCTTCAAACAAGGATTGCTTATCGTGAATTAGAAATCCGTTTAAAATAATTTCCTTTTCCATGGTAGAATTTACAAAATAAATCCGACCGCTCAGGAGCTTATGTTAAGATTTGTGGCTAAAAAAGGGCAATGGATGTAAAGATACAGGTCAGATAAAGCCAAAGAACTGCAAATAAAATATGGATTATAGTTTCCTTTGGTTTGCCTTTCCATAAGCTTGGTGAATAGACGAAGAATTGAAATAACAGCCGTAAAAACCAAAATATCGCTAGTCCTAGGCAGATACGCTTTCCAAGTGGACTAGCTACAAGGTCGGCCGTCGAGGATAGACAGAGTATCCCAATCAGCAGGAGTGCGAGCGCTAAGAAGAAAGTATGAACCTCCAACATTTGCCGATTGATTAACGCTATAGACTGTAAGTCCTTTTTCCAGCCAAAGTAGCGAGGAAAGAAAGCGTGAATACTGGCTAAGATGATGCAGAGGATACCAATCAGTTTGATATGTGTTTCCATGTCGATTGTTTCTGGAGGGTATAACTGATTACGAAGGGGTTAATTTTTCGATGCATAACGAGGCTTAATCCCGCGTCGTTAAATATTCGACGCCAACAGGCATCGCTGTAAAAATGGAAAAAACCAATTTGAAAGGCAAGGAAATTATTAAAGTCACGTAAATGTTCTGTAATGATAATGCTTCCTTCGCTTGTCAATACACGGTCGAGCTGCTTTAGAAATAAAACTCTTTCCTGTTGATTGCGGATTTCATGGGCGGCGAAGATGCAGCAAATTAAGTCGAATGTTTCGTGCGGGAAGGGCAAGCTACTGCTGTTAACGCGAATCGTGTCCGCTGGCGCAGGGTATCGCTTCCGAGCTCGTTTTATGGATACTTCAGTGTGTTTTTGGGGATCATAAAAGTCTGCGGCATACACTACAGCTGTTGGGAATTTGTGGCGTAGTAGCGCACTTGTTTCATCAAATCCGGCACTTAAGTTTAATATTTTTGTAGCAGACGAGTTTGAAATCCATTTTAATTGGTATAAGTCGGAGTAATCGTAGATATAATAGGAGACGAGGAGGGAACTCAGTATGCTAAAGCTGGCGAGCCCGAGTCCGATAAGGGCTATGCTTTGTAGATCTTCGCTGAAATAGGGAAGGAGCATCAGGACGACGATAAAGAGTAGTATGGCCAATACATAGAAATGCCAGTTAAAGCGTAATATATTGCTAAGGCCCTGAAAACGACTTCTCTTTATTTCCATTGCTCGACCTTTCCTTTCTTCCAATGGTAGGGGATGTCGTAAATAGCAAAAGCGTTTGCTAGTTTATAGAAGCTTAATCCGAGTGTGTCTAAAAAGTTAAAGTTGAAGGATGCTACGTCTACGGGTTTTGGATCCCAATTTTCGCGAAGACCTTCGATGATGAGAACCTTTTTGCTGCCTGCATCATAGGTAAAGGTAAAAGGCAGCGGACCCGCAAATCGTCGAGCTTCCTTCCAATCTTGAAAGACTGATCCCTCCGGTAATGCCACCTCACCAGCCGTTTTACGTATCCTGACTTGGAACTGCGATTTGCTGGAGGAAATGGTTTCGCTACTCGTGTTGCTTTGCTGCTGTATATCTGTTGTTGTATAGCGATATTCGGTAAACATATTGCCAAAGAAAGTCATTCTGCGACTATCAGTTTCTGATTTCAGAATGTATAGTCCCCGCAGGCGCTTCCCTTGGGCATTGGTATAGCGAACAAAGACTCGATAACCGATAAGAAAGAAGTCGCTTCCCATGATTTTTGGAAATCCCTTCGGGCGCAGATTTTTGGTTTGGACCATGGCCACGGCAATAAATGCCCATTTATCCTGATGGGTATCCAAGCTTAAGCAGGGTGGAATTAGCCCGGCTACCTCTTCTTTAGGTACCGCAAAGGTCAATACAAGGGAACGCTCAAAGAGCGCGTCCACAGCAAAAGGATGTTCTTTTAAGCGATTCATAATCTTTTCGGATTTAACTTGAACTCATTATAATAGATTAAGGCCATCAGGGCGAAGGCGAAGACGATATTGAAATGCCCCCATAGCAAGAGATCCGAAGCTAGAAAGAATTCGATGAGGTTCATGCTGCCTATCACAAGGATTTGCAATATGGCGCAAAGCCTGGATCGCCATTGGCTGAGTATCCAGACCACCATGACCAGTTCAGATATACCAATCAAAATGGTAATTGGGCGGCCATAGGAATCACCTAGAATGCGTTCTACAATCTCTTGATGCCGAGGGGTAAGGTTTAAGATTTTGCAGAACAAACCGTTAAGCAACCAGACTAGGGCTATAAAATATTGAATGTACCGATAGGTAGTTCCTGCTTTCATCATATAGATTTGCTCTTCTCACAATGGCTAAGCGATTTTCAAGACCGCATATCGCATTCCCGCGCTTATCCTATTCGAATATAAGATTTTACGCTTATGTAGTAACCTTTTGTTTATCTAAATGCCTCCAAAAGTAATTAAGTTGCTGTCGGGATCGAGAATAGAAAACTCCTTTCCCCAGGGTTTTTGCTGTAATGGCGCATTGGGGTGGATAGATACTTTATTGTTAAGGTATTCAGCATAAAGTCCGTGAATATCATTAGTTCGGATATAGATCATTCCATAGTTCTCTTTCGGATCGAGGGCTTTAAATTCAAACAAATGCAGCTCAATTTGATCTTTGCTCAGCATCAAATAACCATCGTAGTCGGCACCAACGTGGCTGAAGCCAAGTTGGTTGATGTAGAAAGCTTTACTAATAGCGATATTGCGCGAAGGAATTTTTGGATGGATGTTGGTAAGCATAGATTTTTGGTTAAAGAGTTTTGTATGGTAATAACGATATTTTGCTGGTTTAGTTTCGATGATTGTCGCTTAAGATGATGCCGCTTTAGCAGTTGCTAAAGCGGCGTATACGACTTACGGGATTCTGCTATTGGCGACTTCAAGGCATTCAGAATTCAATTATTAGATTCTAAAATGCTGCACATAGTCCTATGCTGTACAGGCGTGACTACAACTCTAACTTTTTATATCCTTCGAAGACCTTGGAGACATCAAAATAGAATGTTCTTTTGGTCCCGTCTTCCATGACGACGTCCAATTGATCACATAAACCACCCTCTGTTATTAAACTTTGGCTTTCTTTTTTGGCCTTGAGGATATTCAGAATAAAATACTCCTCGGCAACTTGAATTACTTTCCATCCAGTGGCACAGGTTCTACCATCACCACTGCTAATAATTGATTGAAAAAGGCCTAATTGTATGTTTAGGTATTTTTCAAAATTGTCTTTATCGTCCAGATCCTGATAACAGTGTCTCAATATTTTATGTGCTTCAAGACTGGTATAATCTAGACTAAGAATTTGCTTGGCAAGCTTCATTGCTTCCTGATAATTCTCGTTGTGATATTCTTGGTACATTTTTGTTCTGATTTGATCTTGTACAAGAATTTGCTTGGTCGCTACGATAAATTGTTCGCTTTCGATAAATGAGAAGCGGAAATCCTGGTAATCGATAGCTAGATCGCCGGCTTCTAACTTGGTGACATACTCGCAGTACTTATCCTGAAAGTTCGGAATCGTAATTTTGGTGCTGTCTTGCGCATTGACAAGTAGTAGCTGTAGCCAAATAATGGTGGTTAGCATTAGTTTTATTTTCATAATCATATGGGTTTATATGCTTATGATGATAAAAACTTGCGAATTGCATAAGTGTAGAAGTCTTGACTCTTCCTGAAAAGCCAAATTTCGATTTTTAAAAAAAACCAGTATCTCCATAAACCTTTGGGGAATAACGGAGATACCGGTTTTCTATATTGATATTGAACTGCTACTTCTTATTTAAAAAGGGCATTTTTCAAGCCTAAAGCTGCTTGCTGCGTAGCGAACTGCACTGCTGCAATATGATTAAGTGGGTTTAAGAGGCCGTAATCATGTATAAATCCGTTGAATGTCTGAATGCAGGTTGCCACGCCTGCCTCATCGAGTTTTCGAGCGTAAGCAAGTCCTTCGTCGAATAAAATATCATTCTCGGCCAAATGAACGAGTGCTGGAGGTAGTCCTTTTAATTTATCTAACGGCGCGTTGAATGGCGTGGCATAATATTCTCTTCTTTTTTCTACATCGGGAAGGTAATTATCCCACATCCACTTCATCATATTAGCTGTTAGAAAACGACCTTCAGCGTATTCTTTCCAAGAGTTTCGATTGAAATTTGCGTCCGTTACTGGCCATAACAACAGCTGAAACTTTATCTCAGGACCTTGCTTTTCCTTGGCCATCAGACAGGTTACCGCCGTCATATTGCCTCCAACACTATTGCCAGCAATTGCTAGGTTCTTGCCATCCACAGCAATCTCCTTACCATTTGCAGCGACCCATTCGGTGACTGCATAAATCTCTTCAATCGCTTTAGGATATGTTACCTCTGGAGAGCGCGAATAATCGACAAAGACAGCTGCCGCACCTGAATGTACAACGAGATCACGAACTAAACGTTTATGGGTAAGGTAGTCGCCTAGTATCCAACCGCCCCCATGAATAAAGATAAATACAGGTAAGAGTTCCGACTCCTTAGTTTCTGGTTTAATCAATATACAATTTACATGATGCCCATC
Source organism: Sphingobacterium sp. (assembly GCA_040394915.1). Taxonomy (GTDB): domain Bacteria; phylum Bacteroidota; class Bacteroidia; order Sphingobacteriales; family Sphingobacteriaceae; genus Sphingobacterium. The sequence continues at coordinate 24,272 of JBEBRI010000033.1, read as the reverse complement.
TTTCATAATCGCAAAGGTTTTCTCGGTTATACCGGAAACATCAACTTGCACAGATTGCTGGGCACCCTCTAGCACCTTGCGTGCCTCATCGGCTTTCATTTCTTCCATCGGTTTGCTATCGCCACTATTTAGGTCTTTTAAAAAATCCCGTATTTCTTTAATGATTTTAGGGTCATTCTCTGCTTTCATCATATCAACCTGCTATTTTACTGTGTTTAATATTAGTTAATCATTTGCTTATTACGAGTGTTAACTCGGCAAGACTTGTTTTATGATTAAACACATAAATTGGCAATTTGTTGGCGGTAGCAATTTTATAATATGCAATTCGCTCTAATTAAGTCTATTATGTCGCTATAAATGTTACGATTTGTATCGTTTTGATTTTCAATTAGAAAGCTTGTTTAGTGATATGTTTTTTAAAATATCTTTTTAATCACTTCCTATTTATTAAAAATAATGATAAGTTTAGTCTAGATTATCTATTAATCTTTATAAACATCAACCATATTACCAAAGATTCAAAGCTTATTGAGTCGAATTAACTAATTAACAAAAAAACTAAATTATGTGTTACTACTCTAATTCTAAGTATTGGATAGCGGATCGCATGAAAGTACTTATCTCGTTAGGCGTTATTAGCCTAGCTACGTTTCATCCATCCCAAGCCATACCCTTGAATCGATCTGTACTGGAAGTCCAACAACTTGTCAGTGGTCGTGTATTAAACGAAAAAGGTACTCCGCTGGAGGGTGTCAGCGTTTCCCTGGTATCTGGCGGCGCCTCGGTATCGACTGATGCGCGAGGATCATACGCCATTGCGGCTGGCAGTCAAGGACAATTACGTTTCTCATTTGTCGGCTATAAAGATCAAACGGTGGAAATCGCAGGCCGTACAACCGTCGATGTTGTGTTGTCAGAGGACATTTCCGCGCTCGATGAGTTGGTCGTTGTGGGGATGGGAAAGCAGAAAAAGGCCAGTGTTATTGGTGCGATTTCTACCGTGAAGATGGAGGACCTACAAGTTCCTTCGCGCTCCTTAACGAACGCCTTAGCGGGAAAAATGGCTGGTGCTGTGGTTGTACAACGCTCTGGCGAATTAGGCCGTGATAACGGTGGTATTTGGATTCGCGGGATATCTACGTTTAGTGCTAATCGCTCACCACTCATCTTGGTTGATGGTGTAGAGCGTGATATGCAGGATATCTCCGTTGAAGAAATCGAATCGGTTTCCATCTTGAAAGATGCTTCGGCGACGGCGGTGTATGGTGTACGTGCCGCCAATGGGGTAGTCATTGTTACTACACGTCGTGGAAAGGTACAAAAGCCTGCTATTGATTTCGTGGCAGAAACTGGTGCCTCGGATCTTCCTAACCTTCCTAAATTTATAGATGGTGCCGATTATGCCATGCTCTACAATGAGGCCTTAGGTCGGGAAAACTATTCGCCGGAATATATTGAAAACGTTCGTAACGGTTCCGATCCCTATCTATATCCCAACGTCAATTGGTATAATGAGATCTATAAAAAGTACTCTAGGAATAGTCAAGCAAATCTAAATATTCGTGGCGGAGGGGAAGTTGCTCGGTATTTCGTTGGTTTTGGATACATCAATGAAGCCGGTAACTACAAGGATAATCCGGAAAACGAATATAAATCAAACATGAAGCTCGAGCGATACAATTTTCGCTCCAATGTCGATATATCACTGACCAAAACGACAGAGATCGGGCTAGAAGTTAGTGGTAGTTTGACGGATCTACATACACCTGGGGTAGGTGGGCAAATCTACTCAGCAACCTATACGCCAGCGCAAACACTCTTTTATTGGACATCCCTTGCTACGCCAATTTCTAATCCTGTTCGCTTGCCTATTGGACACGATCTGGATGGTAATGAAATCTGGGGCTGGGGAGCACCAACGCAAGTTGGAGAATACAATCCAGTGGAGCGCTTAATGGGTTCAGGATACAATACGGAATTCCGAAATCAATTTATGAGTCAGATCTCGGTAAATCAGAAACTCGATCAGCTGCTTCCCGGACTGAGTTTCCGTTTTGCGTTCTCCTTCGATGCATACAATCAGACAGAAATACAAAGACGGAAATTTTCGCCAACATGGGGAATTCAGGGAAGGGATGATACCACAGGAGACCTTATAATTAAAGAGGTAACACAAGGGCAGCAGACCTTAGACTACTCTAGAAACCTGGTGACTAATCGGGCTAAAGAGCTTAAAGGACAGTTTAACTACAACAAATCCTTCGGCGTGAATAATGTGACGGCGATGTTGATGTATTACCAACGCGATTATATTGATGGGAATGCCGCCAGTTCAATTCTTGCGTTACCATACCGTCGTCAAGGCATTGCTCTTCGTACGACTTACGACTACAACGGGCGCTACTTCGCAGAGTTTAATGTCGGCTATAATGGCTCCGAGAACTTCCCGAAAGAAAAACGCTTTGGATGGTTCCCTGCCGTTGCCGCCGGCGTTATTCTATCCAATGAAAGCTATTGGGAAAATTTACGGAGTACGATCAACCTATTTAAGATTCGCGGATCTGTCGGTTTGGTTGGGTCGGAAGCCCTACCGAATGGAAATCGCTATGGATATCTTTCGGTCTATGGCAGTGGCTTAGGTGGCTATACCTTTGGCGAAACTGGCGTAAACTATGCTGGAACAGGCGAAGACCGTATTGGTGTGACGAATCTGACCTGGGAGAAAGGACTAAAACAAAATATTGGTGTGGAGTTAGGCTTTTGGAATGACTTGGTTAAGTTTGAAGCGGATTATTTCTACGAGAAAAGAACCGACATCTTATTACAAAGAGCATCGCTTCCTGTATTCTCCGGCTTTAATTCAGCGCCATTTGCCAATATGGGACGTATGATTAACCGCGGGGTCGATGGAACGCTAGAGGTCAATAAACGTCTCACAAATGGTGGATTTAGGGTATACGGTAACTTCACCTATGCGAAAGATAAAATCCTAGAGCAAGATGAGGCACAAAAGAACTACGCTTACCGTATGCGTACTGGGCATAAATATGGTCAACAGTTTGGACTCGTTGCTTTAGGTTTATTTAGCAGCGAAGAGGAAATTGCAAACAGCCCTACTCAGACATTCGGGGTAGTAAGACCTGGAGATGTAAAATTCCAGGATACCAATGGTGACGGACAAATCACAATTGATGATGAAACAGCCATTGGTTACTCAAATTTACCGGAAATTAACTATGGTTTCGGATTTCAAGTAGATTATAAGGGTTTTGATTTGGGAATGTTCTTCCGGGGACAATCTCGCGTGTCTTATTCCCTAGGTGGTGCCTATATTCCTTTCAATCAAGGGGTAGGAAAAGGAAATATCTTTGCTGAAGCATTAGATCGCTGGACAGAAGACAATCCAAATCCCAACGCACTTTACCCACGAATCTTCAATGGTACCTCTGCTAACAACTGGCAGGCGTCGACTAGAACACTATATGATGGAAGTTTCCTTCGTCTCTCCGAAGTCGAACTTGGCTATACTTTCAGAGCCGCTTGGTTAGACCGCGTGAAGATGAAGAAAATGCGCTTGTATGTGTTAGCTCATAACCTCGCAACTTTCGCGCCATGGAAACTCTGGGATCCAGAGACAGGTTCGAATCAAGGGATGAATTACCCACTACAACGTAAATTCAATTTTGGACTTAGAGCCTCTTTTTAACCAAAGATTATGAAAAAGATAACTATAGCAACGCTTGTTGCCCCGATATTAATGCTAACAGGATGTGCTGACTTCCTGGAGAAGCAGCCCGATGATATGAAAACCGATGCGATGATTTGGAGTACACGCGCAGAGACCGAGAAGTTCCTGTACAATGTATATTCGCAGATCCCTTCACAAAACCTCCATCAGGATGACCCTTGGTTAGGCGTCTCTGATGAAGTCGATTTAACGTGGAATGTTTACAGCACTTATAACATCAATTTAGGAAACTGGACTACCGTTTCCGGATTCTACCTAAAATGGCCAAACTGGTATAAAGCTATTCGTGCTTCCTATGTCTTCGAGCAGAATGTCGACAAGAATCCCCAACTGAGCGACGACTTGAAGAAGCAATACAAAGCGGAGGTTAAATTTCTCCGAGGCTACTATTATTGGTTATTGTTAAGACAATACGGTCCGGTGGTTTTGATCGATAAACTAGCGCCACTTGATGAGCCTTGGCGCGATTATAAACGTGCTCCTTATGACGACTGCGTGAACTATATCGTCTCTTGTTTAGATGAGTCATACAATGATCTGCCAATGCATTACCAAAGTGATAAGCAATGGTTAGGGAAACCGACGAAGTTTGCTGCAAAGGCAGTTAAAGCGGAAGTGTTGCTGATGGCTGCAAGTCCTCAATGGAACGGGAATCCACTGTATGCAGACTTCAAAAATGTAGATGGGACACCATTAACTTCCCAAACTTACGACGCCAATAAATGGAAACGTGCTGCAGATGCTGCATATGAGGTCATCCAACTAGCTGAAAGTACGCCTGCAGCCAACGTACGCCTCTATAAAAATAACGAAAATGGCGATGGCACAGTCTTTAATCCTTATAAATCCGTTCGTGATATACATATCAAAAAATGGAACTGCGAGATCATCTGGGGTAAAGCTGGCTTAGATGTAAATGCATGGGAAATCCATACTTCGCCGGGTCCAAACAACCTAGGTGGTGTTGGCCCTACACAACGTGCCGTTGATGCCTTCTTTATGAAAAACGGGAAAACAATAGATGACCCTACTTCGGGTTATAGTGAAGAAGGATTCTCAACTACGGGCGGCGAAAAATGGAATACCACAAACCTTGATGTGACCGCCGATCGCACGAAGATGATCGAACTTATCCGATCAGGTGATAACTGGGGACATTGGCCGGGCGACTGGAATATGTTTGCCGATAGAGAGCCACGATTCTATGCTTCGGTACTCTATAACAAAAGGGTCATTCCGCAATTACCTGCTGATGTGGTTAAAAGGGATTACTACTCTACAAATAATAATACCGTAAAGCAGGCCAATGGCTACGGACGCGTTGAACTTTATTTCGGTGGTACTTCTAGGCAATCGGGATCTTACACGTTTTATCCGCAAACCGGCTATCTCGTATTGAAGAACGTCGATCCGCTAAGTAACCTGAGAGATCGACAATATGTGAGCAATGGAAGACATCAGACCTTTATTCGATATGCCACGATTCTATTGAACTATATTGAATCTTTAAATGAATTCAATCCGGGAGATCCGAACATCCAGAAATTCTGGGATATGATTCGTGAACGCGCTGGTATTCCATCAATTTACGCTGTGTATCCAGAAATTAGAGGCAACAAAGAAAAACAACGTCAGTATATTATTCAAGAACGACAAGTGGAGTTAGCATTCGAAGGCGACCGTTACTTCACGACGCGACGTCGATTGCTATCGAATACCCCAGATGATGGAAACCCTCGTCGAAAAGCCGGAGATGGTGGTAAATTCTATGGATTGGATGTATATGCTGGTAACGCAGCAACAAATAGCTTTGCGACCAAAGAATTTTACCGCGTTGTACCTTTTGAAACTCGCGTATTCAGCAATAAAATGAATCTATTCCCTATACCGCAATCAGAGATTGATAAAGCGCCTTTAGTCGTGCAAAATCCTGGTTGGTAACCTAAATCTATTATGAAATATATCTTAGTAATCTTCAGTTTATTTTTGGGGCTTTCATCCCATGCCCAAGAGAAGTTTAACAAAACCGACATCGTTGACCTCGCGCTCATCTATCATGGTGGCGTCCATCGCGCACAGTATAAATGGGATCGAGAACTCTTTGAACCTTACGTATCCTATACCAATAAGGATAATAAGCAAAAGTGGTTGTATGATGGATTTCTTTTCCTTGAGTTCAAAGACGGTAAGGGGCGTAATTATGCCCCTGGATATGATAAACTAAATGCTCGTAAAGTCGAATGGAATTGGTTGTTGGATCGCCATTTTGAGAAAACAACAGCATTCCATGCTTTAAACAATCTGATCAGTGACAAGAAAAAAGAAATCGGATCACCAAGCTTTAAGAAGCATAAAGTCGTGATGGGATTACCATCCGCCATTCATAAGCAAATCGACTGGGGCGAGCTGAATGGTAAAGCTTTAGACTTCAATGTGAAAGAAGACCGTCTAGCAGCGATAAAATGGTATATCGATACCTTTATCACACGCTTCAAGAACGAGAAGTTTAAAAACCTGGAGTTTACCGGCTTTTATTGGGTAGATGAGGATGATCGCGATGGAAAAGGCATTACCAATGAAGTTGGCGACTACGTACGATCTAAAGGCTTAAAGTTTTATTGGATTCCTTACTGGAACGCATCAGGAAATACGAAATGGAAAGCGATGGGCTTTGACTTCGCTTGGCAGCAACCAAATCACTTCTTCAACGCTAAGATCCCAGATTCGCGATTACAAGAAGCTTGTGATTTAGCGAGTGCTGCAAAGATGGGGATGGAAATGGAATTCGATGAATCGGCACTAGTTGGAGCAAAGGATAGCAAACGTAATCGTTTTATCGCCTACGTTGATGCCTTCAAAAGAAATGGAGTATTCGATGTCTCCTCTATTGCGTATTACCAAGGAAGTGCAGCATTCTATAAACTTATTAAATCAACAGATTCCGGTGATCATGAATTGTACCATATGCTTGCTGATTTAATTGCTAAGCGTAAAGAAAAGAAGGAATACAAACGTTTAATTGCGAAATAGTTTCGATTTGTTTTGTTGTTATCAGCATCCCTAGCCTTAGGGATGCTTTTAACGATTCTGCCTAAACTTAAACCTAACCAACAACAAACAATGACAATAGAAAATTTAAAAGCGTATGCGCAGCAGTATAAACAGAATTTGCTCGATGACGTCGTACCATTCTGGTTGAACAACTCCCAGGACTTAGTTTATGGTGGATATTTTACCTGTTTAGATCGCGATGGTAATGTATTCGACACGGACAAGTTTATCTGGTTGCAATGCCGTCAAGTATGGTGTTTCTCCATGTTATACAATCAAGTAGAGCAAAAAGAGGAATGGTTAAAATGTGCAATTCAAGGTGCTGAATTCCTATTGAAGAATGGTATGGATGCCCAAGGGAACTGGTATTTCTCGTTAACACAAGAAGGAAAACCTCTGGTGCAACCCTATAACATCTTTTCTGACTGCTTTGCCTGCATGGCATTTGGACAGCTCTTTAAAGCCACGCAAGACGAGAAATATGCAGAACTCGCGTTACGTACGTTTCAAAATATATTAAAGCGTAAGGACAACGCCAAAGGACAATACAATAAACTCATTGCAGGAGTTCGGGACTTGCAGGGATTCTCCTTACCGATGATTCTCTCGAACCTCGTCCTGGAAGTCGAGCATCTGCTCGATAAGACCCTCGTACAAGAGACGATTACGCATACAACCGACACCATCCTAAACCGCTTCTATAAAAAGGATTTGGATATTATCCTCGAGAACGTAGGTAGGGACGGCGAATTTGTAGACTGCTTTGAGGGAAGATTAGTGAACCCGGGACATGGACTCGAAGCCATGTGGTTTCTGATGGATATTGGCGTCAGAACTAATAATAAACAGCTTATCGAGCAAGCCAAGGATATTTCCTTGTCGTTACTTTCATACGGATGGGATAACACTTACGGTGGAATTTTCTATTTTAGAGATATCAATGATAAACCTCCCTTACAATTAGAATGGGATCAGAAACTTTGGTGGGTACATATGGAAACCCTAGTATGCTTATTAAAAGGCTTTTTACATACCGGCGACCAGCGTTGTTGGGAATGGTTTGAGAAAGTGCATGCGTATACATGGCAACACTTCGCAGACCCTGCACACGGCGAATGGTTTGGCTACTTAAATAGGGCAGGAGAACCCCTATTAACATTGAAGGGTGGCAAATGGAAAGGCTGCTTCCATGTACCAAGGGGCTTATACCAATGTTGGAAAACCCTAGAGCAGCTGATTGATAAACAGGAAAAATCAAACAATTAACATGGCAAACTTCTCGATAGAAAGCACGCAAGTAGACCCTGTGGACGAGCAGTCAGGCATAAACTATACGCCTGCCTTAATCACTATGGCGGTATTGTATTTTATGATGGGTTTTATTACTTGTTTAAACGATACCTTGGTTCCTTTTTTCAAAAGTGGGTTCGAACTTAATTATGCCCAGTCTTCTCTAGTACAATTCTATTTTTTCTTAACCTATGGTTTGATGTCTATCCCTGCCGGAAGGCTCGTCGGTAAGATTGGTTATAAAAATGGCATCGTCTTAGGCTTTGCGATTGCAGCTATTGGCGCGGTTTTATTTTTCCCAGCATCCCTACTTCACCAATATAGCTTATTCCTCATGGCGCTCTTTGTATTAGCTATCGGTATTGTATTGCTGCAGGTTGCCGCAAACCCTTATATTACCGCGCTAGGTTCACCAAAGACCGCATCAGCAAGACTTAGCCTCATCCAGGGAATGGGATCCATAGGAACGACGATAGCACCTATATTTGGTGCATTCTTTATTCTCGCTAATCTCGAACAAAGCGCCGATTCCAGTGAAGCTGTTGTATGGCCTTATATGGGAATCGGCGCTACTTTACTACTGATCGCTTTCATTGTTTCCAGATTGAAGCTACCGAGAATAAAAACACAAGAAGCCAATAGCCGTACAGCAAGCACTTCCATCTGGAAGCATAGAAACCTGCGCTTGGGTGTTATCGCACTATTCTGTTATGTAGGCGCCGAAGTGGCAATTGGAACTTTTCTAACCAATTATATTGGCGATGTATTAAACATCTCCGAGAAATCAGCGAATATCTATGTATCAGTATACTGGGGCAGTATGTTCGTTGGAAGAATTCTGGGTGCTGTCTTGTTGAAATATGTGTCGGCAGCCAAGGTGTTGTTGTCCGTAGCACTACTGGCGATCGCTCTAATTGCAATCTCTCTATTTGGCGAGGGCATCATCTCGGCTTACAGTATGGTTGCTGTTGGTTTCTGCAATTCCATTATGTTTGCGATTATCTTTTCCCTTGCTGTGCAAGGATTAGGGAACCAAACTACACAGGCCTCAGGACTGTTATCATCGGCTATTGTCGGCGGTTCTATCATCCCGTATCTGCAAGGACTAGCGATTGATAACTTCAACTGGACCGTGGCATTTCTATTACCAATCGCTTGTTATCTTTTTATCGTATATTATGGGCTTAATGGTTATAAGACAAAGTTAGACTAGCTATATCGTCCTAGTGCGTAATGATCTCCGTCTCTAGGACGATATTTTCAAAATGATAAACCGGATACCGACTCTCAATGAGCTGAATTAATTTTTCTGTGGCGGCTCTGCCCATCTCAAAGGCGGGCTGCCGTACACAGGTAAAGTCAGGCTGCAACATGTTTAAGCTATCTGAGTTAGAAAAGCCCGCAATGGCAGGATGCTGTGCTACGGGCTGCAATTGATGATATGCTTGAATGCAACCCATACTGAGACGGTCACTCGCCACAAAAATCGCATCGACTTTCTGATCTAAGTTCGCATAATACGCCACCGCATCTTCAATCTCTTCTTGTATACGGCCACCATGATGACAGTATCGTACTAAGGAGTCGCTATAGGGTAACTGATTATCTCTAAGGGCATCTTTAAATCCTTCTAATCGCTCTGCAGTAATCGATAGATGAGGTGCATTCGCAAGATGTACAATATGCCGAAATCCCTTATCAATTAATGACTGAGTCGCTTTGCGAGCGCCCTCTCGATTGTTAACCGTAACGGTATGCGTCTCAAACTCGTTGATTATTCGATCGAAGAATACAAAGGGTAGCCCACGTCCATGTAAATCGACAATATGCGAGAAATCAGTTGTCTCCGCAGACATGGAAATCAGCAAACCATCCACCGAACGACTCGCCAAATGCTCTATATTCATGACTTCTCGCTCATAAGCGTCATGACTCTGCGAGATTATGACATGATAACCCTTGGCATAGGCAACGGATTCGATACCATTAATCGCCTGTGAGAAAAAACTGTTCGCAACCTCACATACGACAACCCCAATGGAATAGCTTCGTCCATGTCTTAAACTCGAGGCAATAGGATTCCTTTTATACTTATGCGCTTCCGCATAATCGAGAATACGCTTCTTCGTAACCTCATTGATTTCATAACTGTCGCTTAATGCTCTGGAGACGGTGGACGGAGAGATTGCTAAGGCACGAGCAATGTCTTTAATAGTAATCGGCTTATACATAATGTTCTTGGTTGATTATTCTAATATACTGAAAATTAAAACAAGTAGGGTTTCGTTTGCAATCGTTGCCGGGATCGATTGCGTAGATTTAGTCGACTAACAAAACCCACATCTTGTACATGATTGCTTAAATTATATCACTGGAAACATATGACCACCAAGGTATAACCAGCTAACCGATATAAATTTATTATGAGAAACAAACCTATTAACTTAAGAGGAGTGCCCTTCGTTATTTTGTTCTTGATGATCGGCTTTTTTTCCTTCGCGCAAGAGCGGCTTATCCGCGGTAAAATTTTAGATACGGAAGGCAATCCGCTAGAAGGTGTCAGCATTAAACTGAAAGATATTGCGGGAGCAGGAACTTTATCTGCCAAAGATGGAACCTTTCAATTACAGCTCAATGCTGCCGCAAAAACACTCCTCATCAGCAATGTAGGATACAACGCCAAACAAGTACATATAGGACCTTCAGACAATAATATATCCATTCGTTTAGAATCAAACACCCAAGACTTTGAAGAAGTCGTGGTCGTGGGTTATGGTGCCATGAAGAAGCGCGACCTAACCGGTGCAGTCGCTTCGGTGAATGCCAAAGATCTCAATACCATCCCAGCCGGAAATCCCCTAGAAGCCCTACAAGGAAAGATCGCTGGCGTCGATATTGGTGCTGTTACATCACCAGGCTCAGCACCCAGGATCCGAATTCGCGGAAACCGATCCCTCAATGCCAGTAACGAGCCGCTCTATGTAGTAGACGGTATTCCGAGAAATTCCATTGATGATATTCCTGTAAACGATATCGAATCGATCGAAGTACTAAAGGATGCCGCATCAACGGCAATCTATGGTAGTCGGGGTGCAAACGGTGTCGTCATCGTTTCCACCCGTCGCGCAAAAGCAAATACCCCAACTTCAGTCTCCTACAATACCTATGTGGGGATGAACAAAGCACGCTTCCCAAAGATGATGACGGGGGATGAGTATGTGCAATTTCGCCGAGATGTCTTTCGCGCTAGCCATAATAATGGATGGGCGTCTGGCGAACCGAGAAATGAAGATGTATTTGCCGCAAAAGAACTAGCCATCGTCAATAGCGGACAATTTGTTGACTGGCAAGATCTCATGTATAGAAAGAAAAGTATGAATCAAGAGCATAATATTAGTATTGCCCATGGGTCCGAGAAAACCCAGATGGTCATCTTTGCCGGTTATCGTGATGAAGAAGGTTATTATAAGACCAATGATTTCAAGCGCTATAATCTAAGTGTAAACCTAGATCATCGTATTAGTGATGCCTTGAAAATTGGTTTATCGTCTCGCTTGTCGAACAGCGACAGAAACTTATTTTGGGCGCCTGATGTGAATATGTTGTATATGAACCCGACAGCAACCCCCTATGATGAACAGGGCAATATGATTTGGAACCCTTCTGTACAACAAACTGCCGCTTGGAATATATTGGCTAATTATCAGGAACCCTATATTAACAATGATAACTGGGTAAAGAGCTTCAATGTGATTTATGCGGAATACAGTTTTTTTGATGGCTTTAAACTTAGATCCAATTTCGGACTTGATTTAGCACAACAAAAGCGACGCGAATATTATGGCTCTATGACCACATTGCGCTATGGTCGCCCGGATTATGCGCGTAAAGCTGAAGAAGCTAGAACAGGTATCCTATGGGATAATATCTTGAGTTACGATAAGAAGTTTAATAAGCATAGCATCAATGGCACCTTTGTGGTCAGCTACCAGCGACAGAAAACTAATGGTTTCTTTGCTTCTGGCGAAGGCTTCCCGGGTGAAGAGCTGGAAGACTGGAACCTGAACTCCGCCACGCAGAATCTGCTAATAGGATCCGATTACGAGAAATGGACGCTGGGCTCATTGCTCGGACGTTTTCAATATGGCTATAACAATAAGTATCTCTTGAATTTCTCTTTCCGTGCAGACGGTTCTTCAGTCTTGGCGGATGGTAATAAATGGGGTTATTTCCCTGCGGTTTCCGCAGCATGGGTCATTGATCAAGAAGAATTCTTTGAGTCGAAAACTATCAATGCCTTGAAACTGAGAGCAAGTTATGGTGTTGTAGGTAATTCTGCTATCGCGCCGTATTCAACATTGGCGAATACCATGCAGGCAACGTACAACTTCGGCGAGAAAACTTATTTTGGTTATAAGCTCGGTGGATTGGTCAATAAGCAACTCGGATGGGAGTATTCTGGAACGTATAACTTCGGTTTAGATTTCGGACTCTTATCAAACCGCCTATCGGGAACCTTCGAATTCTATAAGACTGCAACAACAGACTTATTGATGAAACGAAGCCTGCCAGATTTCTCAGGCTCAGAAAGTCCCGGTTCGAACGGTATCGGTTCCTCGCCAGCAAGTGTCTTTCAAAATATCGGAAGCACGAGCAATACCGGGTTTGAAGCGATGATCACCTCCAATAACATCGTTTCGGATAAGTTTAGGTGGAGCACTACCTTTAACTTCTATACCAACAAGGAGAAGATTGTATCCTTATTAGCTGATGAAGATATGGTCGGTAACAAATGGTTTATCGGCCAACCTATCGGCGTATACTACGATTACGATAAATTGGGGATCTGGCAAACCGAGGAAAAGGATGTCGCTGCAGGATTTCAACGCAAACCCGGCGATCCGAAACTAAGAGATGTTAATTCGGATGGTATTATTGATGCTGATCATGACCGCGTTGTATTGGGACAAACCTCACCAAAATTCGGAGGCTTTATCCGCAACAGTTTTGGTTATAAGGGTTTCAACTTAGCCATCGCCTTGGAAGGCAAGTTTGGTCATATGGTCGAAAGCAGTATGTTGGGTGGAAATATCTTTTACGATGGTACTCGCTGGGCACCGCAAGCGCTCGCTGGCAACTACTGGACCCCAGACAATCCCGATGGCGAATACCCATATTTAAACCGTGCGGTAGAGCAACGTGCTAATCTATTCGGTATCCGAAAAGCTGGCTATATCAATGTACAGGAAATATCCCTAGGCTATGCCATCCAAGAGAAATTAGGGCCATTTAAAACGCTCAATGTTTATGCGCGTGCTAGAAATCCATTCTATCTCTATAAACAGGATAAGGACCTCGACCCGCAATCGCCGAATTTCGACTATTCCGCGTATCGCGTATTTGTATTGGGTTTAAACATCAACTTATAATTCTGAAAGACATGAAAGCATTTAAATATATAGGTTCAAAAATCACCATCGCTCTACTAATTCTGTCGGCATCCTCTTGCAGCGATCTGCTCGAAGAGGATCCCAAGGGAATGATTAATGAAACCTTCTTGGCAACAGAAAGCGGATTGAAAAACTTGGTGATCTCCCAATATTTTCAATGTAGAAATATCGTCGAAGATCTGCGTTTTACAGGGGAGTATCCTTCAGATATTACCACTTACTCAGTCAATAGCGTCGATGCGATAGAAATAGGCTCTGGAAATACCAGTAATATGCCGACACTCGGTGCCTTTTCTTTATTCTGGAGACATTTGTATGCCGGTATCAACAATATGAACTTTGGTCTTGAAGCCTTAGAAACATTAAGCTTTAACGGATCAGAAACGATCAAAGGCGAGCTGTCTTTCTTTCGCGCCTGGTATAATTTACTTATTGTAGAAAGCTGGGGAGCAGGGGCGCATTACGCCGAGAAGTCCACCAACACTATTCTGACTGATGGTAATCAGCAACCCGTCGAAGTATTCTACAAGCGTATTCTCTCGGATATCAACACCGCAATTGCGACGTTGCCACTCACATCGCCAGAGCGTGGACGAGTAACGAAGCCTGCGGCGGAAGCCATGAAGACCAAAATTCTACTCGCTCTAGCAGGCTATAACCAATCGACCATCAGCGCTGCCGGTTACGATAGCAAAGAGAAACTCTATACCGAAGTCAAGCAATTAGCCGATAATGTCATCACGAAATATCAGTATAGCCTCTTGCCGAAATTCGAAGATATCTTTAGTGTATACCAAGAAGGGAATGCAGAAACGATCTGGGCAGTTCAATTCTCCGCTGAAGATAAATACAATACCAGTGATATGACGACCGGTGGGCATGGCTTACATCGCTATTGGGTAGGAAACTACAACCGTTCAGCGCGTACCGGTCAAATTGTACCGAGAACCTACGGTCATTCAATCTTCTACGGTCGCGAATATAGGCATGCGATGATGACGCGTTATTTCCTGATGCTATTTAATCAGGCTGAAGATAGTCGAACCGAGGGAACCATTCAAACGGTATGGCGTGCCCTTTGGAGTGAAAGCTTGCAGAAGGAAAGTGATGTTGGGCTGCCAGTTAAAAATGGACAAGCAACCGACACACTGCTTTTCAAACCTTTATATGATGTGGATGAGACCATGGCCCAGGCTTTTGCGAAACGTGGCATCGCTGTCGATGGCCTAAACCACATTTACGATGCTGATGGGACGCCGAAACCTGCGGCCAGAAGTTGGTATCATACCATGACGAAACATTTGGATCCTTCGAGAAAGGTGCCTAAGGAAGAAGCATCCCATAAAGACGTGATTATGCTACGCTTGGGTGAGATTTATTTAAATGCTGCCGAGGCGGCTTTCAACCTCAATGATAAAACCGCCGCTGCAGATTATATCGATAGGCTTCGCGTACGGGCGCGCAAAAGTCCAGGAGCGCTACCCGTAAAATCGGCCGACATCAGTCTCGACTTTCTACTGGATGAGCGCGCGCGTGAACTAGGAGGGGAGCTATACCGATGGTTTGACTTAAAGCGAACGCATAAACTAGTAGAACGCAGTAAAGCGTATAATCCAGACGCCAAGGGAGTGCTTGCTATACATGAATTGCGTCCCGTGCCGCAGTCTGAACTCGATAAGGTAACTAATAGAAACGACTTTGTACAAAATCCTGGATACCCGACAAAATAGGGTAAACAGCGGAAATAATTTTTAAGCACAAAACTTATAAATATGGAAAACATGCATCAAAATTCTCGTCGAGAATTCATTAAAAAAGCATCGCTGGGCGTGGTAGGACTCTCCACCATGGGCTTCAGTGCAAAAAGTTATGCTCGGATTATAGGCTCGAACGATCGTGTTCGTGTAGGCATTGTAGGCTTCTCCAATCGCTTTAAAGGATCGCTCTTTCCTTGCTTTATGGAACATGCCAAAGCCCAGAACTTTGAACTCGTTGCCGTATCGGATCTATGGAACCGACGTCGCGACGAAGCGTACGCCTTTGTGAAGCAGAAAGCTGGAATAGAGATTGGTAAGTATAGAAACAACGATGAGTTATTTCCACGCAATGATGTTGATGCCGTAATTATTAGTACTGCCGACTTTCAACACGCGTTGATTGCCGCAGATGCTGTACGCCATGGAATGGATGTATATGTTGAAAAACCATTAGCGGAAACGCTAGAAGATGCTAAAATTGTACGCAAGGCAGTTGAAGAAACGGGAAAGATACTCCAAGTGGGATCGCAGCGGCGTAGTGCCCCAAACTACATTGCAGCCAATGAATTTATCCGTTCCGGGAAATTTGGCGATATCAAGATGGTTGATATGACATGGAATGTCAATCAACCCGGCCGCTGGCGACTACCCCAGTTAACCAAAGAAATTAGACAACAAGACACCGACTGGAACCGCTTCCTAATGAATCGTCCGAAGGTTGCTTGGAATCCACGTTACTACCTAGAATACCGTTTATTCTGGCCTTATTCTTCGGGCATATTCGGACAATGGATGGCGCATCAAATTGATACTGTACACTGGTTTACCGGATTAAATCACCCTCGTAGTGTTGTCGCTAGTGGCGGTATTTACCAATGGCATGACGGACGTACAAATCCGGATACCTTAACCGCGGTCATGGATTATGGCCCTGCGGACGATATGAACAAGGGTTTCCAAGTACTGTATTCATCTCGCTTTACGAACTCGGCGGGTGACGTTAAGGAATTATATTTCTCTAATTCCGGGTCTTTAAATTTGGACACCAACGAGGTAAATTCACTAGGCGGATTAACACAGAAAGCAGCAGCAGAAATGGGATTAAAAGAAAACCTACTGCAACCTTTTACATTGCCGAATGCCACGCGTATGGAAACTTCCGCCAACACCGGTGGGGATCCGATGACCTCATTACACATGTTAAACTGGATGGAATGTGTTCGAAATCGCAAGACGCCAAATGCAGATGTCGTTGCCGGTTATAATCACTCGGTAGCCAATATTATGGGCAGAACAGCGTACGAAACCGGAAAACGTGTAACGTTTGATGATGTAAAACAAGTGGTGGTTACCTCCTAAAAGAAGTTAAAGATGAAAAATAAAATAACAGGGTTCATGTCAGCATGCCTACTGCTAAGTATAGGGGTCGGCTGTGGGCAGTCGGGAGATAAGAAAACGCATACAGGGACAGACGATCGATTTGCGTTTGTTGAAGATGCTGCAAAACATAAAATCGATGTCCTACTAGACGGAAAACCGTATACATCCTATTTATATGCTGACAGTTTAAAGAAAGCGGTTTTATTTCCACTGCGTACAAAAGGCGATCACTTTATTACCCGTGGATGGCCGGTGGAGCCTCGCGCCAATGAACGGACGGATCATCCCCATCATATCGGTCTCTGGTTTAACTATGGCGATGTGAACGGGCTCGATTTTTGGAATAACTCCACGGCCATTCCTCCAGAAAAACGTATGCACTATGGTAGCATTCAGCACGCCAAGGTCAACGCCTTAAAAAGCCATGACAACGAAGGAACATTGGATGTCAGTAAGTATTGGCTCGGACCGGAAGGGGATAGCTTAATACTGGAAGAAACCAAGTACATCTTTCGAGTATTGCCTGATAGTTCCACAAGCATCGTCTTACACGTCAAATTAAAAGCCTTAAAGGATCTATCCTTTAAAGATAATAAGGAAGGTTTAATCGGAATTCGTTTAGCTCGCGAGCTGGAGCATCCTTCCGATAAACCTGCTACCTTCACTGATGCAAATGGCATCGCTACAACCGTCGAGAAAGCAGATAATACCGGCGTCACAGGACGATATATCAGTAGTGAAGGAAAAGAGGGCGACGATGTTTGGGGAACCCGCGGAAATTGGGTAAACCTGAATGGAACCATTGAAGGTGAAAAAGTATCGCTGCTAGTTATTGATCATCCGAAGAACCCGGGATATCCGACCTATTGGCATGCTCGCGGATATGGACTATTTGCCGCAAATCCGCTCGGCCAAAAGGAATTTAGCAAGGGCAAGGAGGAGCTGAACTTTAAACTCGCCAAAGGGGAGTCGACGGAGTTTAAGTATGAAGTGCTTATCCATTCGGGAAGCAATTTAGATGCAAATGCAGCAGCTAAGTTCGCGGAGTCCTTTTCGAAATAAAAAAATATAAAAAGCAATTCCTATAAAGAGCGCTTCGTTATCCCTCCGAAGCGCTCTTTATTTCTTGCGTTGATCAACCAAAATGGGGAATTCCAAGCTAGAAAACGGCATCATTACTACGTTTAGCCTGAAATTTGAAATCTATAAAGAGAATCAATTCCGTGTTTTATTTATAATCAGGTTGATTTATCCAATAATTTTGACTGATTATCATTTAATTATCACTACCTTATGACTTAAGATTGTAACTAGGGATTGCTAATACAAATCGACAGCGGGCAATCTGATCGAAATAAATTACGAATGGCGTTCCGCTGGCGTCAGCATAGACGAAGGAAAGACAGGGATAAATAAATTTTGGATTAAAGGGCTTTACGAATTCAGGGCAAAAGAATATTGGTATATATGGGATCTATAATTATTGCATCCGGACGTTGCAAATCAACCCATTCGGTTGAAAACTTTGAATTTCGAAGCAGCACATTTTTTGATGATGCGGGACAGGAATTACATGGGAATGCGAAGATTATTGAAAAACTCGCCGCTATTACAGGCATACAAAGTCGTCGTTACGCTCATCCACACCTTGTAGCCAGTAATCTTGCTGCCGAAGCGGCGCAAGTCGCGCTCAGCGAAGCCGGCTTACAGGTTGAACAGCTGGATTATATTATTGTCGCACATAACTACGGGGATATTCCCTACGGTTCAAGTCAATCGGACATGGTGCCGAGTTTGGCAGCGCGCGTTAAACATCAACTGGGCTCAAAGACGTCACATGGCATCGCCTATGATATGATCTTCGGTTGTGCTGGCTGGGTGGAAGCATTGATACAAGCAGATGCCTTTATTCGTGCCGGGCTCGCCAAGCGATGTATGGTGATTGGCGCAGAGACCCTTTCACGTGTTGTCGATATACATGACCGCGACTCCATGATTTTCGCAGATGGGGCTGGCGCCGTAATTCTTTCCGCCTCGGAACAATCGGCGGGATTCTTAGCCAGTCATACGGCAACTTTTTCAGATACTGAGCTAGATTATATTTATTTCGGTACTTCCAATGCTGACCGTAATAATACTCGTAAGCGATTTATTAAAATGAATGGTCGGAAGATTTATGAATTTGCTCTTAATGAGGTACCTACAGCGATGAAAGTCTGCTTGGATAAGGCTGGAATAGCCATTGAAAAACTAGGTGCTATTTTTATGCATCAGGCAAATGAGAAGATGAATATGGCGATCTTAGAGCGTTTTTATAAGCTATATGATTTGCCAGTTCCGGAGGGTATTATGCCGATGAACGTTAGCGAGTATGGAAATTCTAGCGTTGCGACTATCCCAACATTGTTTGATTTGGTACGGCGCGGAGCGTTGGAAAATGCCCAACTGCAAGCGGGGCAATATATTCTCTTTGCTGCCGTCGGGGCGGGTATGAATATCAGTGCCGTTGCCTATCAATATGACTAAGGCTATTAGCCCCGAGTAATAAGTATATAAAATTAAAATATTATGCAAGAATTGAAGCTCGCCGTATTAATAGACGCGGATAACATTCCTCATACACACATCAAGGAGATGTTGGAGGAAGTCTCGAAAATCGGCACACCGACGATCAAACGCATCTACGGGGATTGGACGAAGCCACATTTAGGCGGATGGAAGAGTGTACTTCTGGATAATGCAATCATCCCCATACAGCAGTACAGCTATACCACAGGAAAAAACTCATCCGATAGCGCGCTAATTATCGATGCTATGGATATTCTATATTCTGATCGCGTTTCCGGATTTTGCATTGTCTCCAGTGACAGTGATTTCACGCGCTTGTCGACTCGGCTCCGAGAAGCGGGCATGGTCGTTATTGGCATTGGTGAAAAGAAAACGCCTCAGCCATTTATTGCCTCCTGCAATAAATTTATCTATTTGGAAATCCTAAAACGACAACAGGCGGATGAAACTCCAGAGGCGGCCGAGCCCTCTGCTTCAAAGGAAACTCCGAAAACTGCGAGTAAAGCATTGACGAAGTTGGACAGGAGTACAAAACGATTTTTAATAGAAAGTACGGAGGAGTTGTCTGATGAGTCGGGTTGGACCTTCTTAGGCTCACTGGGCAATTATATCTCGAAAAATAGACCCGATTTTGATCCTCGAAACTACGGGTTCAATAAATTCTTTGACCTAATTAAGTCGACCAATCAATTTGAAATTGACGAACGTGATTCCGGAGGGCATAAGCATGTCAAGCATATCTATATACGCAACAAAGCTAAATAAACGCTGGGCCATAAACTAAACAAGGCTTCCGCTGCTATGCTAAAGGTGCCTTGTTTTCTACTGACAATTAGTGTGGACGCGCTGCTAATGCTCTTATAAACTATCGACCCACAAATACAAGTCTTGATCCGGTTCTATAGCAAAGGATTTGCGTAGCCGGTGCTTCTTTGTCTGTACGCTTCGCACCGTGATGTTAGTGCATCTTGCTATATCCTTGGTCGTAAAACCGAGTTTGATATGAGCAATCAATTTAAATTCATCTTGGGTGAAGTCAGCTTTCTGTTCACAAAGACGGTCATATAAGTGCGGAAACACCTGTTTAAATGTTGGGATAAACAGAAGATTATCCTCCATCGCTTGTTTGACTAAATTTTCCAAATGCTGATGTGGCGAATCCTGATTGATCTTCTGGTGCAACTGGTTAATCAGCAGACTTTTTCTTTCATTTTGATCCAGCAGCGTAAGAATCGCATTGTTTTTTCTATACAAGAAAGAGGCGTTAAAACCCATAAACAGCACCACTTGAAGGAAGGTATACAAGCGCATGTTTTTATCTATTTGCTCGCCATGCGCAATTTCAAAATTGAATAGATTGAATTCATGGCAGTGCCCAATCGTGAAAAAGAAAACAATAAAAAGAAATACTGCCAGACCATAATGATAATTTTTCCGTTCATTGAAGAGGAAAACTGACGATAGCAATACTGCGAAATAATAGAAGGAGAGCCCATTTTCGAAGCCTTTCGATGAGGAGAAAATGAAAATAAGTAGGATACAGATGATGATCGAGATGAATACTAAAAACGAGGTAATTGGTATCTTCGTAAATATGAATAATGCTAAGATCGTCACAGCAATCAGAAATAGTACGGTACTAATAGCATAAAAACCTTCATAGAAATCTCGGAAGCTATCTAACAGAAAAAACAGAGACAGAATAAAAGCATATTGATTTAATATTTTCGCTTTAATCCGATCCAGTCCACTCATGTCATCCCTTAGGAGCCTATTGGATATGAAATCCCAAAAACCTTGCATAGTACTTATAAATTTTCTGTATGTCTCCGCCAGCAGCATACAACCTTCGCCCAAGCCCGTTATTCATCCGCAGGTACGCGGATACCATCTGCACATACTGATTTATAAACTTTGAAAAACCTATACCTCTTAAAGATGGGGTCCTTTGGGCTGCAAAACTTCAAAAATAATCGATTGTCTTCATAATCACTATGATCGGAATTACTAGATCTTATGATTCAAATCATAATTCATTAGCCTTTTTTATCCGATTTAAGGTAGAACTACCAAGCGAATCAAGCAGGCAAGACAGCAAGCTTAGGTGCTATGTTTTTCTCAACCTATTATGATGTTTATTTCGCCTTTTTTTGCCTAAATAACCAAGCGGGAATTTCATCGGTTAGCAAGAAAGGAATGGTAATGGTACCATGATCTAGCTTTGTATAGCTTTTAAACGTCAAATTCCCATTTCCATGCAAGCGCTGGAATAAGGCTACAGTACCTGCATAAGGATTATCGACATCCTGTTGACCATGAATCAGGAGGATGTTTTTCTTTTTCAAGGCTTCCAAATGGCTAAAATCTGGAACTGCTGCGAGGGAAACCAGTGCGGCAAATTTATCTGGCGCTATACTCATTAAATTCTGTGCAGTGGATGCGCCCATCGAGTAACCCACTAAATAAATTCTAGATGCATCAACTTGATGGCTATCCTCAAATTGCTTAATCAAATCGAGTACCAACTGAATGTCTGTAAATGGCTTCGAAATAAAGTTTCCATCCGCATCATAAACATAGTTAGATGATCGCGCATTGAACTGCGGGACGATGACGAATGCTTCGTACTTGCTTCGGATCTCAGGCCTTTGCCAAACCTTAGCTAGGTGTTCCAGCTGCTTCTCATTATCATCGCCAATTCTAGATGAGTTATGAAGACTTAAAACCAAAGGGTATTTTTTATGTGAGCGATAATTTTTTGGCAATAATAGGCGATAGGGCAGCTTTTTACCCTGTTGTTCAAAAACATGCTTTTCAAAAGCTGCATTTGGTAGTTCGACGATCTTCGCACGCGTCTGGCTAAAAGTGATGCTATCTATGGTGATATCACTGCTAAATTGTCTTTGGGCAGATAGGGGAAGTGTTACTATCATGCCGAATAACATGATTATCAGGTTACTATATATTGTTTTCATTGTGGGTTTAAAAATTGTATTGTTAAGCAGTTTTCAACGGAAATAAAAGGAGGGGAGTGGACCGAAATAAATTCTACCGCTCAAGGGTCTTACGACGCTGCTTGAGCATCCAACTTAAAATCTCCAGTTTGTTTTCGTAGAGGTATTGAATACCGTGTCCTTCATCCTTCAAGCGGGTAAACGTCATTTGGCCTCGACAGGCGTTTAATAGACGAGCAATTTTTTCGGTTTCGCTGATCGGAATTTGGTCATCCGCAGTGCCATGAAATGTCCAGATTGGCATATTTTTAAGCGTACAGATGCGTGTGGTATCGCTATCGTTGATACCTCCACAGAGCGGCACAATCGCAGCAAATTTATCCGGGAAATCCATTGCGGTAATATAAGTGCCATAGCCACCCATGCTGATTCCCGTAAGGTAAATTCTATTGGTATCGATTCGATGATCTTTTGTTAGAGATTGATACAGTGATTCAAACCAGTTTTCACTAGACCAATATTTGCCTTCAGGACATTGCGGGGATGCAATGATAAAATCAAAATCTTGGCCCTTATCAACGAGGTAAGGTAGACCATAAGCTTTCAATTTATTTAAATCATGGCCTTTATGCGATCCTCCATGAAGATAGATGACAAGCGGATATTTTTTACTGCTCTTTGCATAGTCTTTCGGTAGATATAACAGATAATCGTATTTCACTTTCGTCTTTTGTTGGGCGTAGTTGTGGGACGAAATTAGAAAAGCAAGACATAGAAAAAGAAGCTGTCTAAAGTTCATATCATATAATCGTTAGTGATGTGGCGATCGATATTCAAATATTTAATTTCTGAGAGATTGTTTTTTGAATGTTCTGAGGTTTTCGTCGGGAATATGGAATTGTAAAAATTGTCGGAATAATCATATAGATAATGGGCTTACATAAAGGTTGCTTTTCTAGGTGGTGAATAGATTGTATATAATGATGCTGATCTCTGAAACTTTGCGAGAACTAATTGAGAGAGGAGTCTCGCTTAACATTTACTTAACATAATATAAATTATGGTATCAAATATAATGTAAATAGGAGGCTTTAGGATTAAACTGACGGATAGAGATATATCCCTCTAAATTTAACCTAGTTATATCATACTTCCAACATTAAATTTCTTTTTGTAGAGACTGATCCGTACGCATATATGCAGCGATCATTTGTTCATTAGAACCTTTGCTATTTGATAAAGTATCAATGATTTTATTTTTCTCTGTTTGAGATCTATTTTGGCTAAGCTTTTTCTTTGCTTGTAAATCGGTTATTAAAATTTCGAATGCAACAATTCCTTTAGCCATTCGCAATTTATAATCCGCAGGAAAACTGTCCCATTGCTGTTGATACGAGTTTTCATAAAACTGAATCGTCTTTTCGAGGACATCGAATGTTTCGTCCTGCTCGGTAATTAAACGCGCTTTTCCGTAAGCATGTACTGCAATGTAGTTCCAGGTTGGTACATTCAACTCCTTGTCATAGTTGCTCGTAGAAATATAAGCGTGAGGTTCTGAGAATATCACTAGAGCCGGATTTTCTTCAATGTCTTTCCACTGATCGTTAGCTCTAGCAAAATGCGAGGTTAACATAATATTTTCACCATTGCGACTTACAACAAATGGTAAATGAGTTGCAGTTGGTAAATTGTCTTTGGATGTAATAATTGTTGCAAAACTAAATCGCTTCATAAAATCGACGATTTCTGCCGTATCAGTGGCTAAGTTTGTGGTTGGAATATACATGAATGAAGATTGCTATTATTCTGCTATGTTAATAAAATCATCACTTAATTTCAGTAAAAAACCTTTAATTCTTAACTGTTTTAACAAGAATAAACTGGTTAAACAACAAAACTAGTCTCAAAATCCAATCTGGAATTAATTATAAACACGTTAAATTTAGTGACTTACCTCCCCTATTTAAAATACCACTTGAATATTGGAGCATATCCATAAAAAAGAAGTTGATCTTACTGTCCATCCCTGATATAAGTTGACCACAAATTTGAAAGAACTATGAGAGCAAAT
>JBEBRI010000032.1:0-29198 GCA_040394915.1 Sphingobacterium sp. | reverse complement strand
ATTGCTCTACCAGCTGAGCTACGGAATCTTGTACTTAATTTCTTTCGTACCCTTCCTTGTTTGAAGTGATGCAAAGGTAGCTTTTTTACCTTGAATTGCAAATTATGGTGCGCTTTTTTTTCTAAAAAATATCAAACTACCTCATTTTAAAAGGAATAATTTTTCAGGCTTTAAACCTATGCCAGTCCACTTTCCGAGATGACACATCAAAAAAAATTAGACCATACCCTTGCGGAATATTCAAAATATAATGATATATTAGTGATATCAATTTAATATCATTATATCTAACATTATGGAAAGAATTATTAAACCAGCATCAGGCTATTTAGCCCTACTAATCTTACTGTTAACTCTAGTTGGCGGAGGATATTCGATTTACTTTATGGTTTCCACCGGAGAGAAAGGATTGGGCGTATTTATGTTGTTTTTATCCTTCGTTTTGTTCTTGATAATTGCGAAAGGACTTTTAATTGTAAACCCGAACCATTCTAGGGTATTAAATTTATTTGGAAAGTATAGAGGCACGATAAAGGACAACGGCTTGTTCTTCGTTAACCCGCTTTATACAGCGCAGCGGATCAGCTTGCGATCAGAAAACCTACAAGGGCACACATTGAAGGTCAATGATAAGATGGGAAATCCCATAGAAATTGCAGCAGTAATTGTTTGGAAGGTAGGGGATACGTATAAGGCGGCCTACGATGTGCAGAGCTATAACGACTATGTGCGTGTGCAGAGTGAGGCAGCGGTACGTCATTTGGCGGTGAGTTTTGCTTACGACAACTTTGAGGATCAGCATGCCGAGATTACTTTACGTGAGGGTGGAGATACGGTTAACTCGATTCTGGAGAAAGAATTGACGGAACGTTTGGCGAAAGCGGGCGTTATTGTGGAAGAGGCGCGTATCAGCCACTTGGCCTATGCGGCGGAAATTGCAGGCGCGATGCTGCAACGTCAACAAGCCACAGCTATTGTTGCAGTGCGAGCAAAGTTTGTTGAAGGCGCGGTAGGCATGGTAGATATGGCTTTAAAGAAACTTTCGGAGGAGAATATTGTGGAGTTGGACGATGAGAAGAAAGCCTCAATGGTGAGCAACCTGATGGTCGTTTTATGCGGAGAGAAGGCAGCACAGCCTGTCGTTAACGCAGGTACCTTGTACAATTAAATGAGATAGAGGGGGGCAACCTGACAACATAAAAAAGCAGAATAGCATGAAGAAAAGTTTTGTAATCCGTGTGGACGATGAATTGTACAAGCAGCTGGAAAAGTGGGCGCATGATGAATTCAGGAGTGTCAATGGACAAATCGAATATCTTATTCATACTAGTTTACAGAAAGCTGGACGAATGAAAAAGACGGCAGCAAAGTCTAAAAAAGAAAGCGATCAGGATAATTCCTGATCGCTTTTTATCGTTAATCGCGACGGATGAATTCTCGATCCTCGTCCGTCAATCCATCACCATGATCAAGAAAATCACCATCCTCCGATTGAGGAGCGATTGTATTGGACACCCCATATTCCTTAGGGTGTTTATTCTTCCGGCGAAATAAAATTCCTCCAACAACGACACCAAGCAGGAAAAATACCCCTAATATTAACAGTTTCGAGGTTCGAATCTCACCAAACAGCCAAAAACTGGCCTCTTCCTTGTTGTTAAACAATATTACTAAAAGTAAAGCTAAAAGTATGGCGACAATAATGGTCTTTGGTTTCATACGCTTGTATTTGAAACAAAGCTATTAAAAATACCGTGAATGAAAAATCCTAATATGTGCTTAATATGAAGATGTGCAGGTCGAATTAAATAGCGATAAGTGCTTGCACATAAAATAATTTCTACGAAAAAGCGTTTTATTATAATAATCAAGTTTAAACTTTACACAAATTTTGATAGAGAAAAAGATTGGCAACACCCCTTTGACACGATGTTCCTTCTTGTCTGACAAGTTTAAAACGAACATTTATATCAAAGATGAAAGCTTTAATCCAGGGAAATCATCGAAAGACCGGGCTGCATATTTTATGTTAGAGGAGGCCATTAAGCGTAATAAGGTTTCTCCTGGAGGTACGATTGTCGAGGCGAGTAGTGGTAACACAGGAATCAGTATTGCCTTAATGGCTCGGGAACTGGGATGCAGAGTGAAAATCTATGTCTCAAAAACTTGCTCGGCAGAAAAACGTGCCTTGTTGGAAGAATATGGCGCCTCCATCGAGGTATGTGATAATTCCTATGGCTTGCATGTGTTCAACTCGACACAGTACCAGGCGCAGGCATACGCCGCTAACAATGAAAATGCCTATTTCACCAACCAATACTACAATTCCGCGAATATTAAAGCCCATTACCGAACAACCGGACCCGAGATCTGGGAGCAAACCGATAAGCGCGTTAGTCATGTCTTGGTGGGGATAGGTACTGGTGGGAGTATTTCTGGTATTGGGCGTTACCTGAAGGAGCAGAATGATGCTATACGTGTCATAGGCATCGAACCCCTCAATTCCGTATATCAGGCTTACCTGTCCGATGGCGCTTTGGCACATCACGGAATTGTGCATGACGCCATAGAAGGAATAGGAAGAACATTTATTCCGGGAACGTTCGATGCACAAGTGGTTGATACGATCTATCAGGTCGATGAGAAACGCACAAAACAATGCGCGCAAGATCATCGATCCGATACCAATCGCCTGATCGGATTCTCCAGTGCGGCAGTCTTGACTGCCTTAGAGCAAAATATTAACGAATTAAACCTCGCTTCGGATGACCATCTGGTACTGTTTTTTCCAGACCACGGAGACCGTTACCTGCAGAAATTATATAACCAACCTGAATGCGAGAACGGAAAGGCATTTGAAACCTCATGATGCATACCTATCAAGATATCGCGATTCCTATTGCTTGGCCCGATCAAACGGCTCGAGGAGATGAACTGTGGTTTAAAGTGCTTAAGCGTGTCGGCATTGTAAAGAACCTTAACTTCAGAATCGGGCACGCCGCTATTCTGCTGATTGAGCATCACACAGGTCAAGTATTGTATTATGACTTCGGACGTTATATCTGTCCGCGGGGCTATGGTCGTGCACGCTCAGCAGCATTTGATCCACGCTTGTATATACAGACGCAAGCAAAATTCTCCGAACAACAAGCACTTCTCAATTTAGAAGAAATTCTGGCCGAGCTACAACAAATGGAGGAAGCGACGCATGGTGGCGGAAGGATGCTTTGTTCCCTGAGCGAGCATATCAGTTTTAAGAAAGCCGTGGCCTTTGCGGAAGCATTGGTTAACAAAGGGCCTGTACCTTACGGAGCAATTGCCCCTGGAAATAACAGCTGTTCACGCTACGTGGCGCAGATCCTGATTGCCGGAATGGAAACTAAAGATAAGCGCATTTCTAAAATACTTTTCCCCGAATCGTTAAAAGCAAGCCCTACCAGTAATGTCGTCAATGGCGCAAAGAATGGTGAATTTTATTGTTATGCTAATCAAGATTTAGTGCGTTGGCAAATGACTCGGAAGCAATCACTGAAATTTCAGGTCAACCAGCTGCTGATCAATTTTTCGAGTCGCCGTGCGCACACACTGCCACGCGATTCACAATTGGGATTTATCAATGAACCAAGTAAGCCCTTGCAAGTCCCCATAAAAGCTACTTGGCTCGGTGGTTTAGGCGAAGGTTGCTGGTTCGCCATTGCACAACTAGAACATACCTATTCCATCCGCAAATACAATCATCTCGGAACGCTGGACTATGAAGTCTCTGCAGAAGCAGTGGAGGAGTTTGATGCTTCGGCAGCCTACGAATTTACCTTCGACATTCATTACAATCGTCATCATATTCGGCAAGCCGGAAGAATAATAGCCTTTCAAAGCAAGGAAGAAGAAGAAAATCAATTCAAACAATCAATTTAAATAGTATAGATAAGTCAATGGAAGTAACCTTATTAAAAGCAAAAATTCACACAGTCAAAGTTACAGAGGCCAATGTAGCCTATAATGGTTCGATCACGATAGATGCCGATCTGCTTGATGCAGCCGGAATCCTGAAGTACGAACAAGTATACATCAACAATGCAATTAATGGAAGTCGGATTATGACCTATGTATTACCTGGCAAACGAGGCTCCGGGGAAGTCTGTATGAACGGTGGCGCGGCTTTACATGCGAAAGTGGGGGAAACCGTGCATATTTTATCCTTTATCAACTTGAGTCCCGCTGAGGCAGAGCGTTATCAGCCCACTCTGGTATTCACCGAAGGGGAGAATCAAATTAAATCCGTTGAGAAATACGAATATTAAGGAATTAGCCTATTAGCTGAAGCCTAGCTTAGGCCTAGCTTAAGCCTAGCTTATACCTTTAAATTGTAATTTAAAGGTATAAGCTAGGCTTTTTCCATATCGATACTCTGCACAAAAATCAAGAGAAATTCCCTGTAGCAGTATGTCTACAGTTTGTCGATTTTCCGAGATGTTCATTTTATATTTTTTCTAAACTTATCTGCCTGTATTATATAAATAAGTCAATACCCTGTGAATTAACTAACATTTTTCTTTCTATGTTTAAAAATTCACTGGAAACAGTGATTTATAGATAAGTCAAATGTTTGTACTTTCGCCTAGATTCGAAAAATATGAGAAGATTGATTTTAGGCTTGTGCCTATGTATTTCGCTTTTGAGTTTAAGTTCTTGCTTTGATATCGTCGAAGAGATTGATATGAAAGCGAATGGATCGGGTAGTATAAAAGGAACCTTAAACTTAAGTAAGAGTAAAACGAAGGCTGCTTCTTTGATGAAGTTGGATAAAATTGATGGTTTTAAGGTGCCTTCCGAATCCGAGATCCGGCGTGAAGTAAGTACCATTGTTAGCTTATTAGAAAAAACAAAAGGTATTTCCAATGTGAAGTATCGCCTGGACTTCAACAATTACATTGCCAGCATCTCTTGTGATTTTCAGAATGTTCAAGCTTTAAATGCTTATACCAAAACCTTGGGGGCACACTTTAAGTCTCGTTTCAATGAGAATACCAATTATACTTTCGATGCTAGAACCAAGACTTTTGTCAGAACCTATAAGCATAGCGCAGAGGCGAAAAAAGAATTTGGAAAGTTAGGAGCGGAGAATCAAAAATCCTTTAATCAGGCCTATTACACGAGCATCTACCGCTTTGATCAAGGCGTAGCGAAGCAAAGTTCGGATATCGCGAAACTTTCGCCAAATAAGAAAGCTGTTATGCTTAAGACGAGTATTTACAGCTTAATTTCTGGTAAAGCTAATCTATCCAACTCCATTGTACTACAGTAAATTAAAAAATGAAAAATAATATACGAAATATGAATAAATTGAAGCTAGCCTTAATTGCCGCAGCACTTGGACTTGCAGGTCCAAGCTTTTCTCAAGATTTGATTAATAAAGTACCTGGCGAGTCCAACATGGTTCTTGCCATTAACGGTAAATCGTTCTTTAAACATGTAGATGCTGCGCAAGTTAACGCCATTTTCGCTCGATTGGGATTCTTTAAAAATGTTATGGGAAATAATAATCCCATTCATACCAATGATATTCAGGATATGGGCATCGATATTAAGGCAAAGGCCTACATCCATTCCATCACGACCGATTCCGTACAATTTATTGGTGGTTTATTCCCATTAAGCGATCGTAGCAAATTTGAATCGTTGTTGCCGAAGAATAAGAAAATTGAGCAGGTCAATGGCTTGTCGACGATTTATAGTGCCGATAGAACGATTCGTTTAAGTTGGGATAATCATACAATTTATGCGATGGGGGGCGTTGCAATGTACAACTATTTCAATCGCGATGACATTAAGCAGCGCTATGGCTTCTTAGAGCAGGAAGAGGCAGCCCTTTATGACGAGCCCATGTTAGCGGACTCTGCGGCTGTAGAATTTGAAGCTTGGGATCCGGAGAATGAAGCAGTAGAAGCCGCTTCGGAGGCTGCTGCCGCTGCCGCTGAAGCCGCAGAGGCCGTGGAAGAAGCCGAAGCCGCAGTTGCTGAAGCCGCGCAGGAAGTTAAAGAAGCTGCTGCTACGGAAGTTGTGTTGAAAGGGAAGAAGAGCAACGAAAAAGAAGCTGAGAAAGCGGCCGTAGCAGCCGAAGATATCCCACCACCGATGATCACTGGAACCTTGGAGGAAAGTGAAATTGCCGAGGTAGATTCGGTATTAGCGCAAGAAGAATATCAAGACGACTATTATTTGGAATACCGAAGAATAGAAAATCACAACGATTCCATCAAGAACGTGGTGGTGGCAGGCTGGTTAGATGCAAAGTTGAATGATGTGATCGCCGGTAAAGGCAAAAGAATCACATCGAAGAAACTTAGAAACATCAAAGACAATGAATTAATCCGATTTGAAATCGATCGTATTGATGAGCTTTATGGCTATTTCTATCCAGCGGATATTTTGTATAGTACCTTAGGCATGCGTCCGGCTTTTAATTACGGTTACCAATCAGCGAGTGGGGCAGCGGTAATCGAAGGTAATAAATTGAGGGTAGTAGGCGACCTGACTTTCGATAAGACCATGACGAAGTACTACCGAGATATGTATAAGCATAAATTAAATCCAGATTTCTATAAATATCTCGATAAGAACGCACTTGGATTTATGACCTTAAACATAAATACAGAAGCGTATATCAAACATATGCCAAATATCGTAACGCGTGTATTTGGAGAAAATCAGGAAAACCGCTATGCAGAAATCATCGATGTTTTCGCAACTTCATTCGATATTCTATTGGATGAGGCCGCAATAGCGAAAGTGTTTAAAGGGGATAACCTGATTGTGTTAAACGGCGTTACGAAGAAAGAAGTGACGTACACCGATTACGAATATGATGAGGATTATAACTATACCGAAGTTGAGCGTACCAAAACAGAAAATATCTCGGACTTCCTGTGGATGTTCTCTTCCGATGATGTGCGTATCTTCGAAAAACTAATAAAGATTGGTATCCGGGAAGAAGGACTTGTAGACCACGGTGGTATTTACGAATTGAAAACTGGATCGAGAGAAGTCATTAAACCATTTCTTTTGATTCACAAGGGTATTGTATTCTTAGGGAATGACTTAGAAAAATTAAAAGCCATCAAGGAGAATTCCTACCGCGGCGTTGGCGATAAATCTTACGTCAATCTAGCGAAGAAAAACCCAATGGTTGCTTTGTTCAACACACCGAAATTACCGAGTATGTTGAGTCAATTAGATATTCCTGTACATCGCTCTATGCAGAAGACCGTAGATGAATTGTCGAAGTATGGCAATATTTATATGGTAGGTTCTCCAATGAAGGGCAATAGCATGCAAGGAGAATTGGCGATTGAATTTCCACAAGGAGAGAAGAACGCTTTATCATTTTTAGTAAATTTAATCGATAATTGGACTTTACAACTTGAAGATTAATTGAATGAAGTCGATTAAAAGGATATTCATTTTCGTAACTGGACTTATAGCTGCTATAGCTATAAGTCTTTTTACATATAAGCAAATTCGTATGTCTAAAGCCAAGGATAGTCTGATTCCGGCTGAGACGAAAGCCCTGATACAAATCAATGTAGATGGCCTATTAACCGAATTAATGGGCAACGCGCTATCGAATCCGAATACTTATTTTTTTGGAGATCGGGATACTTCCGGGCGACGCCCTGCGAAAGTTTGGGAAACAGGCTTAAAAATTCCGGCGATGATTTTTTTCTTTTCGGAAAATGCAGATGCTGACCAGTACTATTCGGTTCAAGAGGTCAACGATTTAAAGCATTTTAAGCGCTTTTTTAAAGATCAACTACATATTGACTTGGATTCCAACTCGAGCGCTGTGGATGGCGGATATAGCTATTATCAGCAGAAGAAATTAGCGATCTTAATGAATGAAAAACAGATTGTTCTTTCGATCGGTCGAGATTCCTTAGATCAGTCTGCCAAGTTAAAAGAATTGTTGCAGGCGGATCGCACAACTTGGTTGAATGCCTTAGCATGGTCCAAAACCCATTCGGAAGAGCAGGAAGCGGATGTGGTATGGTCCAATGCGGATAAAAACTGGTTTAGTTTTGATTTTCAGAACGGGAGTGTACATGTGGATGGTTTAGTGAAATCAGACAAGTGGCGTTTTCCTGATGTGGCCAGACAGTTGAAACCTGAACCTAATACCGTATTGAGTGCCTATTTAGATGCTGATTTAAGTTCCTGGATTCAATCGCAAGATAGTTTGCTGAAGAAGTTAGACCTACCTGTAGACAGCGTCCATAAGTACTATGGTGGCTATGTAGATATCAACTGGCTGGAAAAGGATGTGCTACAGCGAGAATCAGTGATTTCTTACGAATATGATGATAATTTTGAGATGAAGGAGGTGGTGCAAACTCAAGATGTGGAAGCACCGAACTTGTTACTTCGTTTGAAAGGCTCGCCACACTTATTGGGATACTTGCCAGAGAAATTATTTTATACCTTCCAGAAGTCGAATGATGGTGATTTGTTGAGTTTATATACCGGAGAGAAAGGGACAGAAGCCGCAGCATTTGCGAAGGCGAAGTTGGTTTTTAATTTCAATTATAGGCAATCCACGACGGTTATAAAACATTTAGGTTGGTTGCCGAAGTTTGATCGTTGGCAGAAGATTCAACTGGAAGGAAATGCGCGTGATCCGCATAGCTTGAAGCTGCATGGCTATTTTGTTTTAGGGCATGAAAAAATCCATGCTTTATATCAATTGCTGGAAGATTAATCCTTTTTTGATTGGCTAGGTCTATTAATATAAACAAATACTAGCATGTTTTGAAAAGTGGCAAAGTATTTGGGATAGTGTAAACGATTAATAGATTTACGTATGAAACGAATTATAGGATTAGTAATGGTAGTTGTGTTGGCCTTGACTGCGGCATCATGTTACAGTCACCGTCATCACCCTCACGGAATGCCTCCAGGACAGGCAAAAAAGGTTTATGGTAAGAAATCCGCGAAACAATTTGCACCTGGTCAACAAAAGAAAAAACATAAAGGTAAAAAAGGAAATAGCGGAAAACGCCATCATAATGACGTGCATTGGTACAATTAACAAGTCATATGTCATAAAAAGAAGAAGCATCGAGGTTAATCGATGCTTCTTCTTTTTATGCTACATTATAATTCCTTACAGCTACACTAATTCAAAATAGCTTCGGATTGCTTGCTCGTCTTTTTTAATTTGTTCCTTCATGAGATCTAAGCTTTCAAACCATTGATCATGACGGATGAAAGAAAGAAACTTCACACGTAAAGTCTTGCTGTATAAGTCATCGTTGAAGTCTAATAAGTTGACTTCAATTTTACGATTCATACCATCCACTGTTGGGCGCGTCCCGATATAACACATACCCTTGGCAATACGTTCCGGCTGAGGCGGGAAATAAGGGCCTGTATTGATCTCCGAGGAGCGTGGGTAGACTTCCACCTCTACAGCATAAATACCGTAGGCAGGGATGAGCTTATGGCTTTCATGAATATGTAGGTTTGCCGTTGGAAATCCAATCTCTCTTCCGATTTGATCGCCACGGATTACTGTTCCTGTCAATTCAAAGGCATAACCTAGATATTTGTTTGCGGTGTCGATATCACCTTTGATTAAAGATTCACGAATACGGGTGGATGAAACAGCAACATCTTCAATATCTTGTTCCGGAATCTCTTCTACCGAATAGTCGAAGATATTTGCATAATGAATCAATTCCTTGATCGTTCCTTGTCTATCTTTTCCAAAGTGATGATCATAACCAATAACAATCTTTTTACAACCGATCTTGTTGACTAAGACGTCAGAAATGTATTGTTCTGGTGATTGATTGGAAAAGTCTCGAGTAAAGGGGGTGATGATTAGGTGGTCAATACCTGCTCGTGCGAGTTGTTCTACCTTTTCTTCAATATCGTTGATTAGGCGTAAGGAATCGTCGTCAGGATTGATGATTAATCGTGGGTGGGGGTAGAAAGTTAATAGGACTGATTCACCCGTATTATGCTTTGCTAACTCCGTAATCTTATTTAAAATCTTTTGATGGCCGACATGAACTCCGTCAAAGGTGCCAATGGTTACTATGGCAAAATCCAGTGGTTCGAATTCGTCCAGATTTCTATATATCTTCATGCGCTGTGTTGTGCTTATTATTTATGTTGTTCTAGGCTCTTATTTTTGTTGATAATCTCTATTAATTCGGTTAATTCCCAAGCCTTTGCGACCTCAAAATCACCGCTTTTTGTTCTTCTAAGACCAGATAAATGCGCGCCTACGCCTAGCTTAGCACCAAAATCATGTGCTATAGATCGAATATAGGTGCCTTTGCTGCATTTAATACGGAAATGTACAACCGGCAACTCTATAGCCGTTATGTCAAATTCCATAATATGGACGCGGCGGGCTTTTAATTCGACTTCTTCGCCACGACGTGCTTTCTCATAAACCCGCTCGCCCTTTATCTTGATAGCCGAATGAGCCGGAGGGTATTGATCTTGCTCTCCCACAAAGGACTGTGCAAGGGCATGGATTTGCTCCTCCGTAATATGGCTGATATCAGATGTAGCGTCAATTTCGGTTTCCAGGTCATATGATGGAGTCGTAGCTCCAATGGTAAAGGTACCGATATATTCTTTATCTTCTGCCTGAAATGTGTCGATTTGTTTGGTCATTTTTCCGGTACAGACAATGAGTAAACCGGTGGCTAGGGGGTCTAAAGTGCCAGCATGTCCTACTTTTAGTTTCAGCGGTTTTAGGCTATTGCGCAATTTACCGACTACATCGAAGCTCGTCCAGGTGAGGGGCTTATCAATGAGTAACAACTCTCCCTGCGCAAAGTTGAAATCAGTATTCTTTCGTAACGTGTTAATGTTCTCCATTCCAATCTTTTATCGGTATCCTTTTAACTAGCGATCTCGTATTTATTCGTTAATATACAGCTATCGCCTATTTTGGTATTAGGAACCTCAAATTTCCTGCAAAAATAAGAATATTATTCAGATGTCGCTGATTTAATTGTGGAAGCTGAGATTCAGATGTTCTTCGGTAAAGGTAGGTAGTCAGCGTATCGACAAGCTTATTTTTCGGCTATCTTCCATGCCAGCTGAAATGAAAAAAGAGCAAACATGTTAAGATTTGCTCTTCGGTATTTTGATTGGCTTCAAAAATTAATTTATTGATTCCAGAAGAATACAAGTAAGAAAAGGCCAATAATAATTCTATACCATCCCCAGAACTTGAATCCATATTTAGTCAACACACTGATAAATGATTTTACAGCAATCATTGCTACGACAAATGCTACAACATTGCCAACGATAAAGACCATAATTGTTTCATTACTCGCCATAATCATCTCATAGCCTTTTTGTGCCTGCGCGGTACCTTCGCCCCATGTTTTTACAAACACAGAGTATACGGTTACAGCCAACATGGTTGGAACAGCTAAGAAGAAAGAGAATTCCGCTGCTGCTTTACGATCAAGTCCTTGCGTTAAGCCTCCGATAATCGATGCTGCGGATCGAGATGTTCCTGGCATCATCGCTAAACATTGCCAAAAACCAATTATTAAAGCTTTCTTAATAGGGATTTGTTTTTCATCCGTTATCGTTGGATTTTTAAACCATTTATCAACAAATAATAAGATCACACCGCCTAGTACTAAAACCGTAGATATAGCAACTTGATTACCTAAAACGGCTTCGATTTTGTCATCGAATAGTTTTCCCAATACAAGAGCTGGAATAACGGCGATCGCTAGTTTTAAGTAGAGATTTAAATTTTTCAAGTCGAAAAATTTACGCCAGTACAATACAACGATGGAAAGGATAGCACCAAACTGTATAGAAACTTGGAACATCTTCAGATATTCACTCTCTTGCATACCCATTAAAGCAGCTGTAAAGCCCATATGAGCAGTAGAAGAGATCGGCAGGTATTCCGTTAATCCTTCAACAATCGCAAGGATGATGGCTTCAAAATAATTCATTCTTTTTAGTCGGCTTTGTTGTTTTTAGGTTTATAAAGAATAGCAACGAATCCTAAGGCAAATCCTAATACAACAACAAGGGGCGCTAATGTAATTTTTGCAAAACTGTAAATGTCTTCGGTGCCCATCATAATGATAAACCCAATTGCAACAACTACGATCGACAGAATAAATAATTGATAATTTATTTTTTGGAATACAAACTGACCTTTAGTGGCTGTTGTATCTGTTTTTTTCTTAACTGT
This sequence comes from Sphingobacterium sp., assembly GCA_040394915.1. GTDB lineage: Bacteria > Bacteroidota > Bacteroidia > Sphingobacteriales > Sphingobacteriaceae > Sphingobacterium. The sequence goes on along the minus strand of JBEBRI010000032.1, from coordinate 16,954 downwards.
TTGGCTCATTCTCTAAAGATTAATAAGTATACTATCTGTATAAACTAGCTGATTTTGCACGTAAGTATTTCGTCACGGCGAAGTAGGTACTTGCTGCGGCGATTAGTATTCCTAAGGCGATGACGAAGATAAAGATCATTGCAAATTCATACCAGTCGCGTAAGAATACAAGTTCTGGAACTTGCTTCTGGGCAAAATGCAAAGTAATAATTAAGAGTAAGATGGCAATTAGGGAACCAATCAATCCATGCGCTATACCATACATGATATAGGGGCGACGAATAAAGTTCTTGGTTGCACCGATTAGTTGCATACTCTTGATCAAGAAACGCTGTGAGTAAATTGCTAGGCGGATGGTGTTGTTAATTAATGCTACTGCAATAATTAATAGGATAACGGTGAAAGCAAGGATTACGATACTGATCACACGGATATTCTTGTTTACCATATCGATTAAAGATTCTTGGTAAACGACCTCTTTAATTCGTGAGTTTTTACCAATCTTATCAATAAAGGTCTTTATACTATCGCCGTTGGCGTATTGTTCTTTCAGATAGATATCAACCGAAGGGAGGAGTGGATTATGGCCTAAGTATTCCACGAAATCTTCGCCTAAGTCCTCTTTTAAGTTTTTGGCTGCTAATTCCTTACTTACATATTCGGAACGCAATACGTAAGGATCTTTTTCTAAGTCCTTTTGTAAGGATAACACATCGCCCTCATTGACGTTATCATTGACGATTACATTCAGAACGATGTTTTCTTTAACGTAACGGGAGAGGTTTTTGGCATGAACGAGTATTAAACCTAAAAGACCAGTCATCAATAATACGAGAGCAATACTGATTACTGTAGAAACATATACCGATTTTGTTTTTTTTCTTGGTGAACCCTGTTCGATCACTGACATATAGTAGTTTTAATTTACTGATGCGAAAGTACATAATTCAATGCATACCTCACATATTTAATGAAATATTCTGTATTTCACGCGCTCGGTCGTCAAGAATTTCCCTTCACTTAAATTCTAACAACGAATATCAGAAATTATTGTATAGAATAAAAAACTTTTATGCTTTATTAGGCTAAAATCGCTATTTTCGCATCTCTTATATATTTCTTAAAAACAATCATGGAGTATAATCATCAGTCTATTGAGCGGAAGTGGCAAAAGTATTGGGCAACGAATCAAACCTTTAAAACAGAGGAATCTACAGAAAAGCCTAAATATTATGTGCTCGATATGTTTCCTTATCCATCCGGAGCGGGTTTACACGTAGGTCACCCACTTGGTTACATCGCATCTGATATTTTTTCTCGTTACAAACGCCTTAAAGGTTTTAATGTCCTGCATCCTATGGGTTACGACTCATTTGGATTACCGGCAGAACAATATGCGATTCAAACAGGACAACACCCGGCTATTACAACAGAAACGAATATCCAACGCTATCGTGAGCAGTTAGATAATATCGGATTCTCGTATGACTGGTCGCGAGAGGTTCGTACCTCTAATCCAGATTATTATCGTTGGACCCAGTGGATCTTTATGAAAGCTTTCGACGCTTGGTATAATAAGGCTGCAGATCGCGCGGAGTCGATTTCTACGTTGGTAGATCATTTCGCGAGCCAAGGTTCGGCAGGTATTCAAGCAGAATCGGACGAGGAAGTATTGAGCTTCACGGCCGACGAGTGGAATGCTTTTTCTGAAGAGACGCAACAAACAGAATTATTAAAGTATCGTCTAGCGTACTTGCGCGAAAGCACTGTAAACTGGTGTGCTGCTTTAGGAACGGTATTGGCGAACGATGAGGTTATCAATGGTGTTTCTGAACGTGGCGGATATCCGGTAGAACAGAAGAAGATGATGCAATGGTCGATGCGTATTACTGCGTATGCCGATCGCTTGCTTCGTGGACTAGATACGATTGATTGGCCAGAACCTTTGGTAGAAATGCAAAGGAATTGGATTGGAAAATCCGTAGGTGCGAGTGTGAAGTTTCCAGTGCCGCAACTTAATGAGAACATCGAAGTTTTTACTACACGTGTGGATACCATCTTTGGTGTCAGCTTTGTTGTGTTAGCACCCGAACATGAGTTGGTTAGTGCTTTAACAACGGATGCTCAACGAAATGATGTTGAGTCGTATATAGAGAAAACTTCGAAGAAGTCGGAGCTTGACCGTATGGCTGATGCGAAGACTGTTTCTGGCGCATTTACAGGCTCCTATGCCAAACATCCGATAACGGGTGAGGATGTGCAGATCTGGATTGCTGATTATGTTCTGGCGAGTTATGGGACCGGAGCTGTGATGGCTGTTCCTTCCGGTGATCAACGCGATTACTTATTTGCGAAACACTTTAACCTTCCTATTATTCCGATTTCAGATTCGCAAGATATCAGCGAAGCTGCTGATCCGAATAAAGATGGTAAATATATCAACTCCGATTTTATCAATGGTATGAACTACCAGGAGGCAGTTCCGGCATTGATTGAACGTCTAGAGGCTTTAAAATTAGGGAAGGCAAAAATAAACTTCCGTATGCGTGATGCGATTTTCGGACGTCAACGCTATTGGGGAGAGCCAGTTCCTGTTTATTTTAAGAATAACCTACCTTATCTAATTAAGGAGGAGGAGCTACCTTTGCTATTGCCTGAGGTTGATAAGTATCTACCTACAGAGACCGGAGAGCCACCTCTAGGTCGTGCGGAAGGATGGAAGTACCAAGATCAATACGATTATGAGTTGAGTACCATGCCAGGGTGGGCAGGTTCTTCATGGTATTGGTTCCGCTATATGGATCCGAAAAATGAAAAACAGTTTGCATCCCCTGAAGCGGTTGATTACTGGAAAGCGGTAGATTTATATATCGGTGGTTCTGAGCATGCTACGGGTCACTTGTTATACTCCCGCTTCTGGAATAAGTTCTTAAAAGATATGGGTTACCATAATGAAGAGGAACCGTTCAAGAAGTTAATTAATCAGGGCATGATTCAAGGTCGTTCCAACTTTGTATACCGCCTATTGGATGAAGAAGGACGAGGAACAAATACATTTGTATCCCTTGGTTTAAAAGATCAGTACAAGACACTTCCATTGCACGTCGATGTTAATATCGTAAGTAATGATGTGTTAGACTTAGAGAAGTTTAAGCAATTCCGCCCGGACTTTGCGGATGCAGAGTTTATCCTTGAGAATGGGAAGTATATCTGCGGTACGGAAGTCGAGAAGATGTCCAAGTCGAAATATAATGTTGTAAATCCTGATGATATCATAAGTCAATACGGCGCGGATACACTTCGTCTTTATGAGATGTTCTTAGGTCCATTAGAACAAGCTAAACCGTGGAATACTAATGGGATAGAAGGGGTTTATAAATTTTTACGTAAGGTATGGCGCCTGTTCCATGATGCGGAAGGGAATTTCCATGTTTCGGACGAAGAGCCTAGCAAAGCGGAGTTTAAAGCCCTCCATAAGATTATCAAAAAGGTGGAAGATGATATCGAACGTTTCTCCTTTAATACGTCCGTGTCAGCCTTTATGATCTGTGTGAATGAACTAACAGATTTAAAATGTAATAAACGTGCAATTCTCCAAGATTTAATTATCGTATTGGAACCCTATGCACCACATATTGCAGAAGAGTTATGGAGTTTATTGGGCAATGCGCCAGGGACTATTTCCTACGCACAGTACCCAACATTTAATCCGGATTATTTGGTGGAAAGTGAGTTCGCTTATCCTGTATCGATCAATGGAAAGATGAAAATGAACCTCCCATTAGCGCTTGATTTAGATCAACCCGCGGTGGAAGCTATCCTAAAGGAAAATACTGAAGTACAAAAATATATCGACGGAAAAGCCGTCAAGAAGATTGTTTTTGTGAAAGGGAAGATTATTAATATTGTTGTTTAATATTAGATATTAGATTTTAGACGTTAGATTTTAGACTCTTATATATTGTATGCACCTAAATAGAGTTGACCGTTTTATATTTTCGTCATCTATGTTAAATAAGTTTAAAGGTGGTTTATGAGATAGCTTTCTCCTAAACCACTTTTTTTGGGATATTAGACCTCTGCTTTTCGAATAGGATTTGGGTGCAAATTATGTGTTATCATACGTACTACATAGCTGTTTAAGTAATCGATAATCAATTTAAGAGATTTCAAAATCAATAGGTTGCCAAATTCAACGCGCTAATGTTGTGTAATACTCAAAAAATGTATTATTTTTGGCCAGCCGCCTGCGTAGTTCAATGGATAGAATATCAGATTCCGGTTCTGACGATGTGGGTTCGAATCTCGCCGCGGGCACAAAAAAAACGCTTATAATTTTATAAGCGTTTTTTTATTGTCTTGATCTTAATCTATTGTTATAAGACGCAGCGTTTGTCTTTGTCATTTTCTTACTCATACGATAAACGTCTTTAAAGATCTTCCAGGTAATTGTGCAATGACTTTTGAAAGGCTTTCAAAATCTATATACGAGTTACTAGATCTAATATTGAAAACGTATACTTAAATTCGAAAGACTTCCAATTTAACTAATTTAAAAGTCTTTCAAAAAGCTATATACGAGTTACTAAATCTAATATTGAAAACGTATACTTAAATTCGAAAGACTTCCAAACTAACAAATTTGAAAGTCTTTCAGGATCTTAATACTTAATACTTAATACTTAATACCAAAATCTATTATCTAACATCTAATATCTAACATCTAAATACTAACATCTCCATTAATGGTGATGTTCTGCGACGAAGTGCATATTAAATTGCAAGTCGATATCGTTGGCACCACCGAATTTAGTAAAATCTTTATTTTGGATATCGTTTGCGGCATCGATGTTTATTTTAACGCCAGGGTTCAGGTGGCGCATAATGTAACGCCAATTGAAGGAGTTTGTTTCTTTTAATACGGTGATATAGCCCACGGTTCCGACTTTTACACGAGTTCCATCTTCCTTTTTGTCAGCATAGATTATTTTTACGGCATCTGCTGGGGCGTTTAACCAGAATGCGAAGTGTTGATCTTCTCGTTCAACAAAGGTTTTTTGACTTTGGCGACCGGCGAAATCAAATACACGCAATTCGAAGCGGTAAGTCTTTCCGACTTCTAAATCCATGTGTGCGCCTACTGGTGGAAGGAATTTCTCGCCTTCGAAGTTGATGCTGTCCTTCTCGGCACCAGTGAAATCATTGTAATGGAAGTGATCGTCGTGAGCTTCTACCTCAACTTCAGTGAATACTAAGCGTGCAGAACCTACTTCTTCCTGATCGATAACGGGAATAGGATCGTTCTTAGAACATGAGTTTAATGTGATTAAAGCAAGGATAGCAGAAGCAATGTATGTGTTAATTTTCATGATTTTTTTGTTTTTAAAATTGATAACTGATCGTTAACCGGATGTTGCGACCTGGACGGTGTGCGTAATAACGGAATCGATCCATGTAGTCTTTATATTCGTTGTTTAAGAGATTGTCGAGCGCTAACGAGCTATTTAATTTATTGTTTCCGACTGTAAAAGATCGGTTGATATTTAGGTGCAGCAAGTGGTAAGCCGCGGGAGGAGCAATATAATCTGTTCCTTCTGCATAGCGATTTTGCTTTGCTACAAACTCATGGGCTACCTTAAAATACGTGTTATTTTCCTTTTCTATATTCCATTTTAGGGCATGTGATAGTCTATCGGCAGGGATGTAAGGCAAATAGCTGTCTACACTATTGTTCTTCGCTCTTACTATGCTCCCTTGAAATTGATACTCCAACATGTTGCTGATTTGCCATTCTGCATTGATATCCAGCCCGTAAAAGAAGCTGTTGTGCTGCTCGTAGCTGAATACGGGGAAAGTGCCGCGAATAGTTTGACGTACAGAATCTGGATTGGGAGTTGCATAAATGTAGTTGTCGATATACTGCGCATAAACATCGATATCGACTTGCCAATTATCGGCTTTTCGACTGATAGCGTTTACCCACTTGTAGCCACGTTCAGGCGAAAGGTTTATATTCCCAATTTCGTAGATACCTGCACCGTGGTGTACACCATCACTGTAAAGCTCATTCGCGGAAGGGGCACGCCAAGCGATTCCTACATTGGACTTGAAAGTCCATGCTGGATTGATCGCATATCTTAATCCCAAGGAGCCGGATACATTATGGAAGTTGCGTGTATCTTCCATGAGATACTGTTCTGGGCTATTGGTGTTTTGATTAAAGCGATTGCGATATCCTGCGGCATCGAAATGCTTGTAATCATAACGCCAACCTGCTTCAACAACAATCTTATTCCAACTTTTTTCATGCATTCCAAAAATGCCTAGGCCAAAACTGTCGTAGTTGGGGATAATTGGCGTTGTACCTGTACCGTCGATGTTATTATTTACTTGAATGCTGCCAGCAATTCCAAATGTATGCTGTTTTCCCTTCAGTAAAGCTTCGAACTGCTGTGTCGATAAGATCATGTTTGACATGGGTACATCGTCCGATACAGCTCTGCGCATATCGAATTCGCGGCGATGGTTTTGCTGCCAACTATACTGCGCTTCTATGTTCCAAGTTTCATTTAACTGATATTGGTACTTCAGCTTGGCCAATTGATGGGCTACTTTTTGCTTAGGAGCTGCAATATCATAGCTGAAACCATAATTTTCGAGCGGCTTTCCATGTTCAATACGAGCGAAGATATCGTCAATGGTACCGATATGAGCACCATAGAATATACCTAACTCTGTTGCAAAACGAGAGTAATAAGCGTCCCATTGCTGCTTTTCTGTATGATATTGTAGCGCTGTGCTAAGGTTCAACTCTTGTGCCCCTGTATTGCCGAGATAGTAGTTTGCAGTCTTTGTGTTTCCAATTTTCTTAGTCGATGCTTGAATGCGGTAGGCTAAGTTCGGTATGGCTAACACACCACCCGCCACTTGTGCATTAAAATTTCCTCCGCGTCCATTCGTTTGTCCGAGGAGGTCTATACGTCCCTTTGTTAGGGAAGGATCAATATCTTCTGATCGGGCGATCAATACTCCGCCTAAGGCGTCCGCGCCGTAACGTACAGCTTGCGCACCTTTAATAACTTCAAATTGTTCTGCAGAGAATGGATCTAGTTCCGGCGCATGTTCCGAACCCCACTGTTGACTTTCTAATTTTACACCTTGATTCAGTAGAAGAATACGGTTACTATGTAAACCATTGATAACGGGCTTTGCAATACTTTGGCCCGTATTTAAGAGGGTAACACCTGCTAGCTGTGAGAATACTTCGGCAGCCAGTTTACCTTTATTTTCTTCAATTTGATATTCACTGAGTTTGTGATGAGTGGCAGATTTTTGCGCTTGCTGCACCGCTTGAACGGCGATGCCATCCAATTCAGTTGTTTTCTGATGTAAATGGACATGCAGAACAGAATCCTTCGCTAGATTAACGCGTTGGGTGTAGGTTTCAAAACCTAGGGCGCTAATACTTAGCTTATAGTTTTTTTTAGGATCCAAATTAGGGATCGTAAATGAACCATTCGCTTGAGAGGTTGTCTGGATTTGCTGATCCAGCAAGGTAATTGTTGCATTAAAAAGCGGTTGATGATTCTCATCAGCAACCATACCACGTAGTTGGGTTGTTCGGTTTGCCTGTGCTTGTACCGTAAAACTTAATACGAACAGGAACACAGTCAAAAAGTATTTTGACATGTAGGATTGACCTTAAAATGGATAGAATTTAAAATTACTCGTTAGCTATTTTCGAGCACTGGTGGTGCTCGAAGACCTTTAGAATAATAACGCTTAACCAATACCTGTACAGGCAAATCAGTGGATAAGCAAAGGTTTCTATCAAATTCTCCAGGATTACTTACCCATGAATACGTTGGAGTTTGAGAGACGAGTTGGTGATAATAGAGGAAGCAATAAGTACAATCGGCATCTTGGTGCTGATGTGTCCTCTGTTCCTTTTTGTCGCTGTCGCTATGATGACAGGTTTCATTTTCTGGATGAATGTGATGGTGTTGATGGGTCAACATCAAGCTGAACGACATACTTAAAACCGCGAGCCAAAGGCTTGCAATCCAGGTTTTATGTTGTCTTATGTTTTTCATCACGATGCAAATATATGTTAAATGCAATCTAGTTGCAAATTAAATTACACAAAGTTGCATTAGGAACGCGGGTGAAATTGGGTGATGACGCTTTGTAAGTAGTCTTTATCGATATGGGTATAAATTTCCGTTGTCGTAATGCTCTCATGTCCAAGCATGTCTTGTACGGCGCGTAAATCAGCACCTCCTTCAACGAGATGGGAGGCAAAACTATGACGAAACGTGTGCGGACTAATTTCTTTTTGAAGGCCAACCTTTGCGGCAAGGTCTTTAATAATAAGGAAGATCATGACGCGTGAAATAGGGGACCCTCGTCTGTTTAAGAATACGAAGTCCTCGCTATCAGGTTTCACAGGTATATGTACACGGACTTCATCTATATATATACGGAGATATCGTATCGCTTGTTGTCCAATAGGAATGAGTCTTTCCTTATTTCCTTTACCTTCAACTTTGATAAACTCTACATCCAGGTAGAGGTTTGAGCGTTTCAAATTACAGAGTTCAGAAACGCGTAGTCCACACCCATAAAGGATTTCGAGGATCGCTTTATTGCGCATGCCCTCAAGGGTAGATAAATCAATGGCAGCGATTAGCTGATCGATCTCTTCGATGGATAATACTGCGGGCATTTTGCGCGTAATTCTAGGAGATTCCAGCAGCTCCGCGGGATTGTGTTCGAGATCATATTCCATTTGAAGGAATTTATAAAAGGTTTTTATCCCTGAAAGTAAGCGAGCTTGACTATAAGTTGAAATAGAAAATTCATTAACCCACACTAAAAAGTTTTGTAACGCTTTTGTGGTAATTTGAGGGATCGCAAGTTCATGCAATTCGGCATAGTTTTGTAGCTTATTAACGTCATTTTGATAGGCTACAATGCTGTTTTCTGCTAAGCCACGTTCTAGCAATAAATATCTCTTAAAGTCCCTATTAACAGTGTCCCAATTCATATGTTAAATATATGTAAATTATCTCGAATCGCTTGAGGGTTGTTTTAATACTAAATAAATTGTCGTAGATTGGTGCCGGTAAATAACATAACCATTCAGATAAATTATTTTTATGAAAATTTTAAAACCTTTGGCTCTAGCCTTCTTGCTGCCCTTTACTGCGGAAGTGGCAACTGCTTATGAGTCAAGCTCCCTGATTACTGAAGCAAAAGTGATTCTTCAGAAGGATACTTTACGTTGGGATGCAAAGCTTCCCTTCGATAGCGAGGTTAAAACAGGCAAACTTAAAAATGGGTTCACCTATTACATCCGTAAGAATGCGGAACCAGAGAAGCGTGTGACGATGTATTTAGCTGTTAAAGTTGGCTCCATCGTAGAGACTGACAAAGAGCAAGGCTTAGCCCACTTCTTAGAGCACATGAACTTTAACGGCTTAAAGCACTTCCCAAAGAATGAATTAGTCAACTATTTACAAAAAGCAGGCGTTCGTTTCGGTTCAGACTTAAATGCTTACACTGGATTTGATGAGACTGTTTATCAATTGCCTATTCCCTCAGATGACCCTGAATTATTGAAGAACGGTCTTCAAGTGATGCGGGACTGGGCACAGGATGCGATGTTGGAAGATAGTGAAATCAATAAGGAGCGAGGTATTATCATGGAGGAGATGCGTGGTGGTCGCGGAGCGATGCAACGCATGCGTGATCAATTCTTTAAAGTATTGATGAACGGCTCTCGTTATGCGAATCGGTTACCTATCGGTACAGAAGAGGTGGTGATGAACTTTGATCCTAAATTGATCCGTCAGTTCCACCAAGATTGGTACCGTCCAGATCTACAGTCTATCATTATCGTAGGTGATGTTGATCCTGCACAGATGGAGAGTGAAGTAAAGCGTTTATTTTCGGATATGCGCGTTAATAATAAGCCAAAGGAACGTCCTAGTTATAAAATTGATTTAATCAATAAGAATCAATTTATTAAGGTTACAGATCCCGAGATGTCGTATACACTTGGGCAGGTAATTATTAAACATCCAGAGGATAAAATCAATACAGTTGGTGATTACCGTCGCTCATTGATGAAATCATTATACAACCAAATGATTAATGCACGTCTGCGTGAACTAAGTCAATCAGCAAACCCTCCATTTCTTCAAGGTAGCATTGATATCAGTGATTTTGTTGGCGACTTAGAGAATTTGTCAGCTTACTTTGTTTCTAAACCGGGCCAGTTCGAAGAGGGGTTCAAAGCGCTTGTTCGCGAATTAGATCGTGTCGATAAATTTGGTTTTACCGAAACTGAATTTCAACGTGCTATTACGGCTTTTACTAAGAGTAACGAAACCGCTTACATTGAAAGAAGTAAGAAGAAGTCAGATAATTATGTAAATACGTATTTAGATCACTTCTTAAATGATGGTCCAGCGTTAAGCAATGAAGATCGTTATCAGATTAATAAACAATTGTTGCCGGGCCTGACGAGGAAAGAGGTTGAAGCGATTGGTCAGAAATATTACGTCGACAATAATCGTGATGTCGTTATTTTAGCACCCGATGCGGAGAAGGATAAATTGCCGGATGAGCAAACAGTTAATGGCTGGTTCGCCGATGTCGACAAAGAGCAATTAACAGCATATGACGACAAGGTTTCTGATTTACCAATGCTGTCTAATGAGCCGGTAAAAGGTACGATTACTTCGGAAAGATCAATCGATAAAATTGCGACAAAGGAATTTACTTTAAGTAATGGTGTGAAGGTGGTATTGACGTCTACGGCTTTCAAGAACGACGAGATTTTAATCAACGCATTTAGTCCAGGTGGTACGTCCTTATATTCTGATGCAGACTACATGTCGGCATCTTTTGCTGGAAACTTAATAAACTCAAGTGGAATTGGGCAATTAAATACTTTTGAATTGCAGAAGTATCTAACGGGCAAAAATGCAAATGTTAGTCCTTATATCAGTGAGCGTTCCGAAGGACTTTCAGGAAGCTCGGATAAAGAGGGATTGAAAACAGCATTCGAGATGATCTACGGTTATTTTACAGAACCTAGGATTGAGAATGATGTATTTCAAAGTATATTGAGTAAGCAAGTGGATATGTTAGCAAATCGCGACAACGATCCAAACTTTGTCTATTCAAAAGCGACTCTTAACGCGTTATATGGTGACAATATCCGCCGTACACCATATGGTAAGGCGGAGTTGGAGAAAGTTAGCCAAGAGCGTGCATTAGAAATCTACAAGGATCGTTTTTCTGATGCGTCTGATTTTACATTCTTTATCGTTGGTTCAGTAAGTGAAGCGGAAATCAAACCTTATTTAGAGAATTACTTAGCAGCACTACCCGCAAAAGGCCGTAAAGAAGCGCCTAAAGATTTAGGTATCTACGAGCCGGCAAAAGGCAAAGAAGTTGTTGTTAACAAAGGTAAGGAGGCAAAAGCGAATGTTCGCTTGTCGATTTACGGAGACTACACATTTAACGATGCTGAGAATATTAATATGGATGCGTTAGAGAAGATATTGTCTACCCGTCTATTAGAGCGTTTGCGCGAAGAGGAGAGCGGTGTATACGGTACAGGCGCACGGGTTGGGTATTCTAAGAATCCTAAGCCTCGTTACAGCGTTCATGTTTCCTTTGGGACAAGCGTTGATAAATATCCGTCGTTAATTAATTCTGCTTTAGATGAGTTTAAGAAAATTAAAGCGAATGGACCTTCACAAACTGACTTAGATAAATTCAAGATTGAAGAGAAGCGTCAATTGGAATTAAACTTGAGAGAAAACGGATTCTGGCTTAACCAATTGGTTACAGCTTATCAGCTGGGTGAAGATCCTACTTATATCACTCGCTATTTACAGGATTTAGACAAGGTGACGGTAAAATCGGTGAAAGAAGTGGCAAACAAATACTTAAAAGAGGATCGTTTGTTTAAATTTATTCTCTTGCCAGACGCCCCTGCCAAATAAATACCATTAGGGGTATACCTTAAATATATAGGGCTGTTCGGATGAGCAGCTCTATTTTTTTGCGAACTGCTACTCCACACATTTGTGTTGATTAACCATCTTTTTCGTCGCCCTTATCATGATTCATTTATACGCGCATTTATTCCTTCATTTTAACGTAGGTTTGGCTAAAGCAATCGTAGCATTGCTGATTCATGATTAAAACACTATCCCTTCTATAAATGGAGGTTTTATGAACTCCTGACTCAATCAACCATTCCAATTTCTGTGACTCGATCACTTTTCCTAATTGAAGGTGGTAGGGGCGGGCACTCTGTAATTCACCATTCTCATACGAGAATATACTATCTTTTGTGATCTGCAGATGTATTTCTTTGTTGGTAGATTCCGGTGTTGTCGTGCGACCCGCATAGCCTCCTGTTGATTTAATCCATCGCCAATTGCCTTCAATTTTTGGTTTCTTAGGACCACTTGCCGATGTGCCGCAGGATATAATCGTGATTAATAATGGAAGAAATAAAAAACGCTTCATGAAGTGGAAGTTAGTAGTTAGTACTTAGTATTTAGTAGTTAGTATTTAGTATTTAGTAGTAAGTATTTAGTATTTAGTCTTTAGTAGTTAGTCTTTAGTACTTAGGAGTTAGTAATTAGTATTTAGTACTTAGGAGTTAGTAATTAGTATTTAGTAGTTGGAACCTGTAAGACCGATACTCGCTCTCTGATTCAATGTTATTTTGTTAAAGTACTTATACCTAGATCCTATATTCTTAGAAATAGTGTCTCAAATCTTAAATCTAAAATCTTATATCTAACATAATATAAAGTCAAATTTGTCAGAGTTTGTTTGTTTTCAATAAAAAAAGCGCTGTATTTTACAGCGCTTTCCTATTTCTATGAGTTGTATGAAGTAAGTTTACTTGTTGAAAGACTTTCAAGGTCTTAATACTAAATACTAAATACTAAATACTAACTACTGCCTAGTTGCTACTTCCAAACCAAGCTAACACTTCATCTTTAGTCGGCATATTAATATCTAACTTCATTTTCTTACGCATTCCACCTAAGTCATTGAAGACCTTGTTTGGATTTGCTTCCTTTAATGCTTCTAAAGTATTGAATCCCATTTTTTGCAATACAGGTACCCAAACTTCTGGAATACCTAGTGCAACATACTCGGCTACAGAAGCAACTTTCGCTACTTTCTCCGGACGCATTTGTGGGAAGAATAAGACTTCCTGAATAGAAGGGTTGTTTGTTAAGAACATGATCAAACGATCCATACCTATTCCTAAACCAGAGGTAGGAGGCATACCGTATTCTAATGCACGAAGGAAATCTTGGTCGATAAACATGGCCTCATCATCGCCTTTTTCAGATAATTTCAATTGCTCTTCGAAGCGCTCACGCTGATCGATAGGGTCATTTAACTCGGAATATGCATTGGCGATTTCTTTACCACATACCATTAATTCAAAGCGCTCCGTTAACTCAGGGTTGTTACGGTGTTTTTTCGTTAATGGAGACATTTCGATCGGGTAGTCTGTGATAAATGTAGGTTGAATAAAGTTACCTTCACATTTTTCACCAAAGATCTCATCAATCAATTTACCTTTACCCATAGTTTCGTTTACAGCGATTCCCATGCCTTTGGCAGCTTCACGGATTTCATCCTCCGTTTTACCGGTGATATCAAATCCTGTGAATTGCTTAATAGCGTCAGTCATGCTAACCCGTGGATACGGCGCTTTAAAATCAACTTTATACTCATTAAAAGTTGCTTCTGTAGTTCCGTTCACGGCTAACGCACAGTGTTCAAGTAATTTTTCCGTGAAGTCCATCATCCAGTTGTAGTCTTTGTAGGCTACGTAGATTTCCATGGCTGTAAATTCAGGGTTGTGTGTACGGTCCATCCCTTCGTTTCGGAAGTTTTTGGAGAATTCATATACCCCATCAAAGCCACCAACAATTAGTCTTTTTAAATATAACTCGTTGGCAATACGTAAATATAACGGAATATCTAAGGCATTATGGTGTGTGATAAATGGGCGTGCTGCAGCACCTCCTGGAATGGATTGCAGGATAGGTGTTTCCACCTCCATATAACCGGCATTATTGAAATATTCGCGCATAGCATTATAAAGCTTCGTACGTTTTACGAATATATCTTTGTTTTGCGCATTTACAATTAAGTCAACATAGCGCATGCGGTATCTTTGTTCAGGATCTGTAAAGGCATCGAAAGTTTTTCCATCTGCTTCTTTAACAATAGGCAATGGACGGAGGGATTTTGTTAATACCTTTAATTCTTCAACGTGTATCGAGATCTCACCAGTTTGCGTCGTGAAAACATATCCACGAATACCAACGATGTCACCGATGTCTAACAACTTCTTAAATACCGTGTTATAAAGCGTTTTATCTTCTGTCGGACAGATATCATCACGCTTTACATACGCTTGAATACGACCAGTAGAGTCTTGTAGCTCCATGAATGAAGCACTCCCCATTACACGACGGTTCATTATACGCCCTGCAAACTGTATATTCTTATAGTTTAGTTTATCTCTTTCGTAGTTTTCTAATATGTCCTCAGCAGTCGCATTGACTACAAATTCTTCCGCAGGGAAAGGGTTGATTCCTAGGTCGATCATTCCTTGCAGGTTTAGTCTGCGTTGTTGTTCTTGTTCTGATAATCCGATACTCATTTTTTTTCGAACTTAAATTGACTGCAAAAGTAGGAAATTAGAACTAATAATAGGCAGGAGGAGTTAAAAAAAGGAGATTATTTATGTGCTTTAGCTTGTAAAATCCAAAGCAAATTGCAAATTTTGTAGCCGGAGTGTTCATCGATAATAAATCAATAAAATTTTATTAACACGGTGTGGAATGAAATTTTGTTGTTTTTTGTATTTGATAAAAAAATAAATTATCTTTGCACCTCAATTGTTGAATATATAGTAATCATAAGATAAAATGAAAAAAGATTTGCATCCATCAAACTACAGATTAGTTGTTTTCAAAGACATGTCTAACGACTACGCTTTCATCACTAAATCTTGTGTTGACACAAAAGAGACCATTACTTGGGAAGATGGTACAGAATATCCATTAGTGAAATTAGAGATTTCTCACACTTCACACCCTTTTTACACTGGTAAAATGAAATTGGTTGATACAGCTGGACGTATTGATAAGTTCCGTAGCCGTTACAACAAGAAATAATTTTATTTCTAACAAGAAATTGAAGAAGATCCCGATAACATTAGCTTATCGGGTTTTTTTATGTATTTTTATTTAATTTATGCCACAATCAATCGTACTATATGACAATGCCGAATGGCGGAAGCATTTGTTGCCATTCTGTGCTGTTAGACCGGTAGGAAACCTCCGGGTCGGTATATGTACCCTTGATGAGAAGTGGAAGCATATCTTTCATGCGCAGGTTAGTTACCTGACGGTAGAATATCTCCAACCTAGTTTTCCTTTACAAGCGAAGCTGCAAGGGCAAGCGCTAATTATTCGGGCGAATGTACTTCCCTCAGAACGCTTGATTGAAGCTTTAGACGGGCTGCAAATCGGTGAAAAACTTGTATACAAAGGAGAGTGGGTAGCGGCAATAGTGGATCAACTTCCGTTGGAACCGAACGCTCATTTTGACGCTTTAAAACCTATTCTAATAGACTTCGATATTCCTCAAATTACTTTCCCAGAGGATATATTCATTCAGAATAAAAATCAGCTACTTTTTGATTTCGACTTGCTAACGAAGGGACGCAGTTCGGCAGCTTTGAGTGCTAATAATATGATTTTTGGCGACCATATCTTTATTGAGGAGGGTGCTCAGGTCGAGGGTGTCAGTTTAAATAGCCTTCATGGTCCCATTTATATAGGGAAACAGGCGCGTTTGGAAGAGGGAAGCTTTTTAAGGGGCTATGTTGCTATTGGCGAGCAAGCGCGGGTAAAAATAGGCACACGTTTGTATGAGAATGTCAGTATCGGTCCGCGGAGTACGATAGGGGGAGAAGTAAATAACAGTGTGCTCTGGGGGGACTCCGCCAAAGGGCACGACGGTTATCTTGGATGTTCTGTTCTGGGAGAGGGATGTAACCTTGGAGCAGGCAGCAGTAATTCAAACCTGAAAAATAACTGGAGCTCCGTCAAATTATATGATTATTTTAGCGGAAAAAATAGAGATACAGGGATACTGAAGTGCGGATTGATGATGGGCGACTATGCGATGAGTGCAGTTAACTCGTCTTTCAATACGGGATCTGTAATCGGTGTGGGAGCACAGCTCGCAATATCGAATTTTATTCCCAAATTTGTGCCGGATTTTAGTTGGTTAACAGATTCAGGAAGTAGTAGCTATCAAATGGATCGATTTATCGCCATGTTGCAGCGTAAGTGCAATGCAGGAGCTGATGATCTTATTGATCCCAATATTTTATCACGTGTCTTTGATGATACAAAAGAATTAAGAAAGCAATTAATCAACCATTAATAATATAAATATGCGTAAGAACATTGTAGCAGGAAACTGGAAAATGAACATGGATTTCGAGCAAGGCGTAAGCTTATTCTCGGAGATTGTGAACATGGTTAAAGATGAAGTAAGAGGCGAGCAAGAAGTTGTGGTATGTAGCCCTTTTATTCATTTGCCTGCTTTAGCGAATTAAGTGCTCCAGTAGCGAATGTTGCTATCGGTGCCCAAAATATTCACCAGGCGGAATCAGGGGCCTATACAGGCGAGATTTCAGCTTCACAAGTGAAGTCTACAGGTGCTAGCTATGTTATTTTAGGACACTCCGAGCGTCGTGCTTATTTTGGAGAAACAGACGCTTTATTAGCCGAAAAAGTAAATACAGCATTGAAGCATGATTTAAAACCTATTTTCTGTATTGGTGAAACCAAAGAAGAAAGAGAATCTGGAGCTT
>JBEBRI010000031.1:0-29551 GCA_040394915.1 Sphingobacterium sp. | reverse complement strand
CGCAATAAAATCACAAGGAATTAACTTTGTTCCTTGATGTATTAGCTGGTAAAACGCATGCTGACCGTTTGTGCCCGGCTCTCCCCAGATGACAGGTCCGGTTTGATAGTCTACACGATTTCCATTTCTATCGATGTACTTCCCATTACTTTCCATATCTCCTTGTTGAAAATAGGCTGCAAAACGATGTAAATATTGATCGTACGGAAGAATTGCATGACTCTCTGCTTCAAAGAAATTGTTATACCAAATCCCCAAAAGAGCCATAATTACCGGAATATTCTCTTCAAAAGCGGTGTTTTTAAAGTGTTCATCGGCCTCATATGCGCCCGTCAATAATGCTTCAAAATTATCATAGCCGACGGATAAGCAGATCGACAAACCTATTGCAGACCAAAGCGAATAGCGACCTCCAACCCAATCCCAAAACCCGAACATATTTGCTGTATCAATTCCGAAAGCCGATACCCCTTTTTCATTCGTGCTCAATGCTGCAAAATGTTTTGCTACATCGCCCTCCTTCGCTTCAGACTTCAGAAACCATTCTTTCGCTGTATTCTCGTTCGCCATTGTTTCTTGCGTCGTGAATGTTTTAGATGCGATTAGAAACAAAGTGGTTTCCGGATTAAGATCTCTAATCGTTTCTGCAATATGGGTTCCATCAACGTTGGACACAAAATGTACATTCAACCGAGTTTTATACGATTTTAAACCTTCGGTAACCATGACAGGGCCCAAATCGGATCCACCTATACCAATATTAACGACGTCGGTAATTTCCTTACCTGTATAGCCTTTCCATTCTCCGCTGATAACGCGTTCGGAAAATGATTTCATGCGAGTCAACACTTCACGCACAAGTGGCATTACATCCTCTCCATCGACAAAAACAGGTTGTTGAGAACGATTTCTCAGGGCTGTATGTAATACCTCTCTACCTTCCGTTTCATTGATCTTATCGCCATCAAACATAGCTTTGATTGCTTGATCTAATTTACATTCCTTTGCTAATTGCACTAACAGCGCAATGGTCTGTTCGTTTATGCGATTTTTCGAATAATCGAATAGGATGTCATTTAGGTATAGGGAAAACTTTTCAAAACGCTCAGGATCCTCCTGAAAAAGTTCTTTCAAGTTTTTTTCGTTGATACTGATATAATGATCCGCTAAATAGCTGAATGCTTGCGTACTGGTAAAATCTATTCTTGGTAGCATAAAATTCTTGTTTTGTTCAAATATAAGGAATAGCAGAAAGGTATCCTCAAATTTATATTATCTTTGTTCCTATGACCAAGGAACAAATTCAAGACTTGAGGGATAGGCTAACTTCCCTGAGGAGGCATCTTTGACATCGATGCGAAGAAAGCAGAGATAGAACGCGAAACGCAGATCACCTTACAAGCCAATTTCTGGGATGAGCCTAAGGCTGCAGAAAAAGTTTTACACAGTATTAAGAATAATAAAGTTTGGACGGATCAATACGATGCCGTGGAAAGTGCTATTGACGACACCGGCGTCTTGTATGAATTCTTCCAGGCTGGTGACGGTACAGAAAAAGAATTAGAGCATCAGTACCAAATTGCGCTTAATCACATTGAAGAATTAGAGTTTAAAAACATGCTTAGCGCTGAAGAAGATCAGCTCGATGCCATTCTCCAAATTACCGCAGGCGCCGGAGGAACAGAATCGTGCGACTGGGCAGCGATGCTGATGCGTATGTATATTATGTGGGGAGAAAAGCATGGATGTAAGGTAACTGAGCAAGATTATCAAGAAGGTGATGTAGCTGGTATTAAGTCTGTTACCCTACAGTTTTCTGGGAATTTCTCTTACGGCTATCTAAAAGGTGAAAATGGCGTGCACCGATTGGTCAGAATATCCCCCTTTGATTCGAATGCCAAGCGTCATACATCGTTCGCATCGGTCTATGTTTATCCTTTGGTAGACGACAATATTGAGATCGAGATACGTGATTCCGAAATTGAATGGGATACTTTTCGTTCAGGAGGAGCTGGAGGGCAGAATGTCAATAAAGTGGAAACCGCTGTACGACTACACCATAAGCCGACCGGAATTATTATTAAAAACCAGGAATCAAGATCCCAATTACAAAATAAAGAAAATGCCCTACGCTTATTAAAATCTCAACTCTATGAGATTGAAATGCGTAAGCGTCAAGAAGCAACCGCAGCAATTGAAGGATCTAAAAAGAAAATTGAATGGGGCTCGCAAATACGTAACTATGTATTGCATCCTTATAAATTGATCAAAGACTTAAGGACGAGCTACGAAACATCAAATACACAAGCGGTATTAGATGGGGATCTCGATGAATTCTTAAAAGCATATCTGATGGAATTCGGCGGATAATAAGTATCATCATGGAGGTGAAAAGACGTGTCGATTGATTCGCCTCCATCATAATCGCTGCAATAGATTTTCCCCCCAAATACACTCCTGTTAATACTTTCCCTTATCATCTCTGATTATCTTTCCGATATTTCAATCGTTAGAAATAAATCGACAAATTTTATATTCATGTAGTTTTTCCCATTAATAATTCTTTCAATAACAGAAAAATAAAGACATTGCATTACAGTTATAAAACATTTAGTTGATTTACTTTTTTGCCGTGTCTCAATTGTGTTCGCAATAACACAATTTAAAGAACAGAAATAATCTGTTGAATCGATAGCAGCAGATATTCAGAGAATTTAACCTCTCTGCGCCGTTATGATCCGGCATCTAATCTAGTAGATTGGCACTTTAATTGTTTTATCTCTCGGCTATCGCGAAGTTCAAGTACAAAACTTCTTACTTTTCATTTGAGCCGCACACTGAACATCTATTATTGGTAAAATAGCTAACGAAACATTGCTGACTTTAGTAAATGGGAATTAAAAACATGGATACCCCAGATTTATTAGTTGCGATTAGCAAAGGGGATGAGAAAGCCTTTGCAGAACTATACCGTCGATATTATTCGAAGTACCATCAATTTCTATATAAATTTAACCGAAACAGCAGCTCGTCAAATCCTGATATTTTACAAGAGGCTTTTCTGCGCGTCTGGCTAAACAGAGATCGGTTAACAGAGATTAGCAACTTTGAATCATGGTTATTTAAAGTTGTCAGCACCGAGAGTTTGACTTTCATGAAAAAAGAGGTTCACCAACAGGTGAAGGTAAATCGATTGAAACAACAATACGACTCCGCGGCAATCCCTTCATTTGAACAGCCGCGCTACACGGAGTTATTTGAAATTAAAAGAATCGTTCAGGAGAGCATCGACAAGATGTCCTCAAAAAAACGTGAAATTTACCTGCTTAGTCGGGAAGATGGGCTCTCTGCAACACAGATCGCGGAAAAATTAAAAATATCCCAAAACACAGTCTACAATACACTAACCACCGCTTTAAAGGAGATTCGTCAATCCCTAATAGATCATCATATCCATACTTCATTTACCATTCTGCTTATTCTAGGAATTTATTGAAAAAATATTTTCATTCGGTATAGTAGTAAATGTAAAAAGTACATTCCTATATACAGAAGCAGATAAGAAATCCTTCTACCAATATAAACCATGCGAAAAAACCGTACATATTACCTCCTTAGAGGTTATTATATGCATTCACTTACTCCCGAGGAGTGGGCTGAATTTTCTATCCTACTCGAAAATACGAGTATGCAAGAGCTCGAGGATGCATTTATAACCGTTATGAAGGAAGAAGCCATTAGTGAAATAAAGACTGATATGAGCGATGAGCAATCATTTGAAAAAAGACTGCAGGAAATTTTAACACTCGATAAAACAAAAAACAAAATCTCAAGAATAGGCTCGGCATCTCGATCAAATTATACTCGCCTTATGAAATGGTGTGCAGCAGTGGCCTCAATTATTATAATCCTATTCGTGAGCAATTATCTGTGGAACAATCAAGTTGAGGTGTTAAGCAGCTCGCAGCAAAACGAAAAAACTATTACTGATTTCACGCCCGGAAAAGACGGAGGAGTCCTTACGCTGGAATCGGGGGAAACTGTCATTTTGGATGATTTGCCGGAGGGTAAAATCGTTTCAACATCCAACGACAATATTGCTATTCGCGTAAATCGATCTGAAGCAACTTATTCCATCATACAACAAAAACCGGCCTTAGAACTACTATATCAGCAAATAGAAACTCCAAAGGGACGACGTTTTAAAGTTGGATTAAGTGATGGAACCCAAATCTGGTTGAACGCAGGAAGTAAACTCCGCTACCCACTGCAATTTGCAGAAGATCGAAGGGAAGTTTTTCTTTCTGGAGAAGCATATTTTGAAGTTGCTCACAACCCTAAAAAACCTTTTCGAGTACACTTTGAAAACATGAAGGATTCTCACATCGAAGTTCTCGGTACCAAATTTAATGTCAGCAATTACAGTGAGAGCGATGGTATTACTACTTCACTTATTCAAGGGAAAGTGCGAATCCACAATAAAGGCAATGTTAAGATTTTGAATCCAGGAGATGTAGTCAAAACCTATGGAGACGGGAACATTAAACTTCTGAAAAATGATGATCTCAATCAGTCCACAGCATGGAAAGACAATTATTTCCATTTTGACCAAGCTGACATCCGAACGTTGATGACGGAGCTATCACGTTGGTATGATTTCGAAATAGTATTACCGGACACACTCCCTGAGGAACGATACTCCGGTAAAATTGGAAAAGATCTCACCTTTAACCAAGTGGTGAAAATATTAAGTGGAACTAGCATTAAGTATACATTAGAGCCTGGTAGAAAAGTAATAATCAATAAATAAACAAAACCCTTTACAGAGCTATCTGACAGGGAACAACTAATAATAAATTATTGTGATCAATATGACCAAATTATCAACAACAGTATGTTCTCCGCTGACTAAAAATCAGCAATTACGGAGATACAAACCCAATCTATGGACGGCTTTACCCTGCAGTTTAATTTTACTCGCAGCACCCATTCATGAAGCATTTTCCGAGGTGATTACGCAGTCAGCGATTCATGCTTCCGCGTCAATAGAGTTAGAAAAGCAACTCCGAACGATTGAGCAGAAAACGGGATATGTATTCTTTTACAAATCTTCAGAAATCAAAAACCAATGGGTTAAGCCGCTTAATCTGACAAACAAGTCAATTACTGAAACGCTAAATGAATTGTTTTTACAAGTTCCATTCGAATTTACAATCGAAGGAAAAACGATATCGATTACAAAAAATAAGGTGATTCAAGAGTCCTTTACGGGAATAATCACCGATAGCAAAGGTCAAGCGCTCTCAGGTGTGACTGTTACGATCAAAGGCAGCACAATCGCGACTTCGAGCGATCAAAGTGGAAAATTCACCATAAATGCGAAGCCAAATGATGTTCTAGTCATTTCTTCTTTAGGTTTTGAAAGTAAAGAAATAACCTTAGGAAGCTCGCGTAATCTTGCTCCAATCGTCCTTCAAGAATCTGCGAATCAAATTGAAGAACTTGTTGTGATTGGTTATGGTGCCGTAAACCGAAAAAATGTATCTGGCGCAGTGGCTTCAGTGAAGGGGTCTGAAATCGCGGCAGTTTCAACAACATCAAATTTCACTCAGGGGCTGCAAGGAAAGGCTTCTGGAGTACAAGTTCTACAATCCACAGGACAACCAGGTGCAAATGCATCAGTAAAAATCCGAAGCAATCCATCAAACGCTAGTGCTGGGGTTCTATATGTTGTAGATGGTGTACCCGTAAATGGAGGAGCTTCCATTCCAAATTCTCCTGTTTCCACACAAGGAAATCAAGATGTAAGTCCACTAAATTTTATTAATACAAATGATATTGAATCTATTGAAGTATTAAAAGATGCGGCATCAGCATCCATTTATGGAGCGCGAGCAGGTGCTGGCGTAGTTTTAATTACGACCAAACGAGGAAAAACAGGTGCGCCAAAAATCGATTACACGGGAAGCTATGCATTTCAGCAAGCCGATAAGATGTATGAAGTCTTAGATACAAGGACCTATATGGAGCAAGTGAACAAAATAGGTTTGGAGCGCTGGATGCAGAATAATAAGATCGCACCTTACTACGGCGCAGTTGACGCGGCGAGCCTACCGGCCTACAAACCACGTTACACGGCTGATGAAATTGCAAACACGCCTATGATGCCAAACGCGATGGAAGGTGTACATAGGGATGGTTATACAACACAGCACAATATATCGCTTGCGGGTGGTACAGATAACACCAAATACTTCGTTTCAGGTAACTATTTCGATCAAAAAGGTGTCCTCATCGCTTCTGGAATGAAACGATACAACTTCCGCGCAAACTTCGACCAACAAATTACCAGCAAAGTGAAAACAGGTATTAGCGCGACGATGTCCGATGGAAAAATCTTAGCGACAGGGACAGGAGGCTCAAATGAAGTTGGAGGAGTTTTAACGGCTGCGTTGTATCATCCAGCCAATCTCCCGCTTCAGAACGCTGACGGCACCTATCCTATTAATCCAAAATATCCCAACCTACCCAATCCGCTGTCTTATCAGGAAGTCACTAATGATTTAAAGACATTCCGTTTGTTAACGAACGCCTATCTTTCCTGGGAAATCATTGAAGGATTGACCGCCAAAGGAATGTACAGCTATGATCGATCAACGAGCGAGCGCGATGTATATATACCAAGAACCTACTTGATCGGTGAAAGGACTGGAGGTTTAGCGAACATTTCGAAAAACGACGCGGGCATTAAATTATTAGAGTATACCCTTGCTTACAATAAGATGTTTGGTTCCGACCATCGTGTCGACGGAGTGTTGGGCTACTCATACAATCAATTTAAAACAAATTCTGTGAGCGCGGGGAATCAAAACTTCCCAACAGATGCATTCCTTTATTATAATTTAGGAGTAGGACAAAGTCCCAAACCATCTGTGGGCTCCGGAACGTCCGAGAAAACGATTGCTTCTTATTTCATCCGTGGTATATATACCTACAAAGATAGATATACGCTACAAGCTTCCCTACGTCGGGATGGGGCTTCCAATTTTGCGGAGAACAAGAAGTGGGGATATTTTCCTGGAGTCGCATTAAATTGGATAATTTCGGAAGAAAGTTTTATCAAGGATACTGAGAGTCCAATCAGCTTCTTAAAGTTGAGACTATCCTATGGTGAAACTGGAAATAGCGATATTGCTAGTGCAGCTCAAGGCGCCTATTCCACTAGTTTTTCTGGGGGAAGTTATAATTACCTATTTGGAGATGGTACTACTCCTGCGACTGGATTTGGTGTAACAAGACTCGCAAACCCAGAATTAAGCTGGGAAATAGCAAGAGAGATCAATGCGGGTCTTGATTTCGGATTTTTTAACGATCGTATAAGCGGCTCTGTCGATTTTTACACGAAAACCATCGATGGTCTATTGTTTAATGTGACAACGCCAGAGGCTTACCAAGTGAATTCACTGACAGTTAATTCGGGAAAAACAAGAACAGACGGTTTTGACATTGCTGTTCAAACCAAGAATATAGTTGATAATTCCGGAAATAATGGATTTACCTGGTCATCAAATATCAATTTTTCTCACTACTTAAGCTATTGGACAGAACGTGCTCCGCAAACGCTAGCTACATTAGATCGCTTCCGAGAAGCTACCGGGAAAAATGCAGTCTATAACGGGGCATACGGTTATCAATCGCTAGGGATCTTTTATGGAAATGGAGCTGCCCCATCACACATGCCAAATTTACTTCCGGGTAGTTTAATCCTACAAGATCGCGCAAGCTATGATGCGGAAGGAAAATTAGCCGGTCCAGATGGCATCATTACTGCGGCCGATCAAACTTTAATTGCGAACCTTGACCCAAAATTCAACTTTGGCTTCGGTAACACGTTCAGCTACAAAAATTTCGATCTGAATATCTTTTTCTCTGGAGCAATTCTGAAGGCATGGAGCCCTTATGGGCCGAACAGGCTTTTCCGTATTGCTAGCTTAGCTGCAAATATGGGGAGTTTTGATTGGAATACAATGCCTATTAGTTTAGACCGTTGGTCTTACGATAATCCTAACGCGAGCTTTCCGACGGGCTTATCCGATGCTAAGTACGCAACCTTTCAAAACAATTCAGATTATTGGATGATGAATGCAAGTTTTCTTCGTCTTAGAAATGTAACCTTAGGATATTCGATTCCTTCAACATGGTTACAAAATCAAAAGGTGATTAAAGGCGCGCGAATTTCATTTGATGTACAAAACCCATGGACTATTACCAAATTCCCTGGTTTAGATCCCGAATTAAATCAAAACAATTACTACCCACTAACCTCGAGTTATGTCATGGGAATTAACTTAAGTTTTTAAACCTAATAAAACATGAAAAGAAGATATATCGTCAAAAACTGGCTAACGGCCGGCGCCATGGCACTTGTTTTCGGCTGTACATTTACGGCTTGCGAGAAAGATTTGAAATACGTAAATCAAGAAGAATTAAACCCTGAGAACTTCCCAAAAACCGCGGATGATGTAAAGGCAGCGGTCAATGCAATGTATTCTGGCATCATGCAAGGCAGTCCATGGCACGGTTATGGAGCGGCACAGCAGAGTATAACAACTCAGGCAGGACAGACAACCGATGAAGCGATTTGTAATTGGGATGATGGCGGACGATGGAAACAGATGAACATGTTGGAATTTAATCCTGATTTCCCTGCGATAACGATTCACTACACTAATCTTATGCGTTACATTTCACGTATAACAGGATTAATTCCGCAGATTGAAGCGATTAGCACGCTGAATGAAGATTATAAGAAACAAAGCATTGCAGAGCTAAAAGCCCTAAGAGGGTTTTATATGCAGATTCTATATTTATATTATGGTCCCGTTCCAGCAGTTTTAGACGCATCAATCATTAACACTCCTGAGTCTGCAAGTCTCCCTCGACCAAGTAAGGAAGAAATGGTAAGCAATATCGAGAAAGATTTAAAAGATGCAATTGCCATTTTACCGCCTAAGTTTAGTGGTAATGATTTAGGTCGAATATCTAAAGCCGCTTGCCTAACTATCCTTATGAAGCTTTATATGCAGGAGAAACGCTGGGCGGACGCCGTAGAAATGGGTAAACAAATTAAAGACATCGGTTTTAGCTTGACGCCTAAATATGAAGACAATTTTAATATGAATGCAAAGGCAGGCAATAACGAAATTATACTCCCAGTTGTCGCGAACGCGACCTCCCCGACAACTGCCAATGGATATCGCCCACATTATCTTCCGACAGACTATTATGACGTGACAGTCGGCGGTGGGGATGCTCCTTGGGGTGGATATCGCATGCCTTGGAAAACATACGACAAATTTGACCAAGCTGATTATCGTTTGAAATTGTTATTGCAAAAATATCCAACAATGCAAAACGGAAAGGTGGTTTACCGCGACGCTCGTGCTGGTGGTGATATTGGAGCTGTAATGGATAAATATGGACCAGATCCCGCAAAAGTTTCATCAACAGCAACTTCGGTGAATATTGTGGTGTTCCGCTATGCAGACGTGGAATTGCTTTATGCAGAAGCGCTAAACGAGTTAAACGGACCAAGTTCCGACGCCTACGCATTTCTGAATGATGTACGCACAACTCATGGTAAATTGCCCGCACTATCTGGATTAACAAAAGACAGTTTTCGCAAGGCTGTTCAAAACGAACGCCTATTCGAGCTTTGGGCAGAAGGCGTGCGTAGAGATGACTTGATCCGTTGGGGACTCTATGTACAGCGTGCGAAAGATGACGGTTTTACACCCGGAGATCACGTGACACTTTATCCATTACCAAGAGCGGCAGTCATACAGTCCAATGGCGTAATTAAGCAAAACCCTGGCTATAATTAATGGACTTTAGGAATTAGAATTATTTAGAATGAAAATCCTGACCACAGCGTCAGGATTTTCTTTTTTTATCGTTTAATCATAAACTAAATATTCCTGCGATTAGCTCAGGCTAGAACGCTAAATTCGACCATTTACTTTCTTTTCCTCAGCTCCACAATTTCATCTATAGCTATAGCCTTCTGGCCATCATTTATGCTCGTCCTCAAGTACTTAACAATTTCCAAAAGCTCATTATCCGATAAAAATCCAAAAGAGGGCATTGCCTATTCTTCATTCTTAGCAAGAACTTCCTCCCTACTTCCTTCGGACCTCAGCCCATCAGCGCCGAAGATCGCTTGCATCAATCTCCATCCAGCATGAACGATAGGATTTCCCAATAAAAAAAGTCACCTTCTATTTGAGGTGACTTCAGTATGCTTTATATAAAATCGACGAATGCGTTAAAAAGCATTCTTCCACATCATACTCTCTACAGGACGGATTGTTTTGTTATTATACTTTGCATTTCCTTTGCTATTGTAGAATGTTTCGATATCACCTTCAACAACGAAATAGATAAGTTGTCCTATTGGCATGCCGGCATAAACGCGAACGGGCTGAGCAACGGATATCTCTAGCGTCCAGGTATTACAGAATCCAACATCCCCTTTACCTGCCGTGGCGTGAATATCAATCCCTAAGCGTCCAGTACTTGATTTACCTTCCAAGAAAGGGACATGACCATGCGTTTCTGTGTATTCTAAGGTAACACCAAGATAAAGCATACCAGGTTGCAGGACAAAGCCTTCTTCTGGGATTTCGAAGTGAACGATTTCGTTATGTTTTTTAGCATCTAGTTCAGTGTCCTTATAGGTAGCTAGGTACTTACCTAAGTGAACGTCGTATGAATTTGTGCCTAAACACTTGCGATCAAAGGGCTCAATAACAATTGTACCATTGTCGATTTCTTCTAAAATTCTTTTGTCTGATAATATCATATTGTGGAGCTAAACATCTGGGCATGATAATCTGCTGTTCTCTAGCAGGATCAAAAAATACATTATTCACAGACAGCACGCAAATTTAGCATGATAGTTTTGCTGGCATTCTTTGCTAAGGAGACTGAAAAAAACATCGCTTTAGCAACGATATAATTAAGCACTTGTTAGGTAAAAAAGCTAAAAATCTTATACATTTGAGTATGGCATTAGCATATTTGAAAGAGATTGACCAAGAGAGTCGCATTGCGTTGTGGAAGATTGAAGAGAGTGAAGCAGAGCTGCTGGCGCACCTACAACTCGATGAACAAGAACAAAAGAAGCTGAGTAGTTTGGCAAAAGGAAAACGCACGCTACACTGGCTCGCGACGCGTGTACTTCTACGCTATCTCTTGCAAACCAAGGAATATATCAATTGTCCTTCGGATGCGAATGGCAAACCCTATCTGCCGGATTACCCCTATGAAATTTCACTAACGCACTCCTACGATTATGCGGGCGTGATGCTGAGTAGCAAAGGTTCTTGTGGTATTGATTTGGAGATTGTTAAAGATAAGGTTCTCCGTATTCAAGACAAATTTTTGAAACCTCAAGAACTCGCTTTTATTAAGCCGGACGAACAGGTTAATCAACTCTATGCATGCTGGTGCGCCAAGGAGGCTGTTTACAAACTACAGGGAAATAAAGGGGTCTCTTTTCTGCATAATATCACCATTGACCCGTTCGTATATACCGCGCAGGGCGTCATGACAGCCCACCTTGATAAGCAAGGAGAGACGAGCAGCTTCCAAGTCTATTACGAGCGATTTAACGAATATATGCTCGGCTACGTTGTCGCCTAAGTACGCAGCTCATCGACTTGATCTTGCAAAAGGTCTCTTTTCAAGGACAATCGCTTATTCCCTTTGTAAATCCGGACAGCAATTAAAAAGTAAGCTAATAGTAAAGGACCGTAAACCAATCCCATCAGCCCAAATAGTGGAATACCTATAATCACTCCGATGACAGTGATGATCGGATGAATATCGCCTACCTTTTTAGCAATGATTAATCGCAGTACATTATCAATATTAATGACGAGTCCAAATCCCCAAATCAAAAGCCCTATCCCCTGCCAGTTCTGTCCATTAGATAACAAAACTAAGGCGGCAGGTACGAAGATCAATGGAGGACCCAACAAGGGAACAAAGGATAATATAGCACATATTACACCCCAAAAAATAGGATCCTTGGCTCCGAAAATCCAAAAACCTAAAGCCAGACAAGCGCCTTGAATAATAGCGATGACCGTCTGACCAATAATATTGGCATAGGTAATGTTTTTAAGCTCTTCACCAAACGCTACGGCATTCTCGTCATCAAAGGGCAAATAATGCACTAAACTACCCTCAAAGCCCTTATAATTAACAAATAAAAAATAGAGGATAAAATACATCACGGTGATGACAAGGAAAGCATTCGCAGCACCCCCGAGGGTCGAGGTGAGCAAGCCGCCCAAGTAACTGGAACTTGCTTCGAGTTGTTTTTCCAATAAGTCAGGTTGCCCCAGTTTATCCCCGACAAAGTGATCAATGGCATCCATAATTTTCTTGACCCACTGCGGATTCTGTTGAAGCTCAAGGGCTTTATCGAACAGCATCTTCCCAATGCCGACAAAGGGGAGGACAATGATAATAATGGATAGGATAATAAGGAATATGGACGATACGGGTTTTGGCCAGTTCCATTTCTCGATCAGGAATATATTCAGGTTACGAAATAGCGTATACATGACCATGGTACCAAGAAAGGCTCCAAAAATGCCACGTGTCGCGTAGAGGATGATACCGCCTAAAACGATAACAATTATTAGGATAATAACATTTCGCTCTTTCTGCGAAAAAACATCGTTGTTACTCATAAAATTAGATTTATTCTATGAGTAACAACAAACTAGAAATTTGGTTTTCTTTTCTCTAAAAATGCAGACACACCTTCTTTGAAATCTTCCGAACCAAAGCTCTTTCCAAAACTTTCGATCTCTATTTGATAGCCATTTATAGCTTTCTCAATCCCCGCGTTTACCGCATGAATCGCGTTAGCAATAGCCGATTTCGAACGTTGATACATGTGATCAAGGAATGCTTGGGCAGCATCTAATAGTTCTTCTTGCGCAACCACTTTGTTCACTATCCCCCATTGATACGCATCTCTCGCATCAATCATATCGCCTGTCAAAATCATTTCCAAAGCTTTTCCACGACCTGCGAGTTGCGTGAGACGTTGTGTTCCTCCATATCCAGGAATCAAGCCTAAGGATACTTCAGGCAATCCCAACTTTGCGGTTTCAGCAGCAACTCGGAGATGACAAGCTAAAGCAAGCTCAAGACCTCCTCCAAGTGCAAATCCGTTAATCGCAGCAATAATTGGTTTGGGAAAATTGGCCAGCATGTCCATTAATTCATGTCCAAATACGGAGAGTTCCATCGCTTGTTCATCCGATTTACCGACAAATTCTTGAATATCTGCGCCTGCAGCAAAGGCCTTTGCCCCTGCACCCGTCAATATTATACCGCGTGTCTGCTCATCTTGTTTCAAGGCTGTAAATACCGTTTTCAACTCCGCAACCGTATCGTAATTTAACGCATTGAGTTTGGACTCCCGATTGATCGTTACATAGCTGGTCAATCCTTTATGGCTTAGTAATACATTTTCGTAGCTCATAATTAAAAATTGATGTTAATAGATACTCTAACTCTTTCCTTTTCCCCATTTGGCAAACCCTGGTAGGTTAATCGTTTCACATACTCAACTCTTAAAAAATTTAAGATATTGTCAATTCCGACAGAACCCTCCCAGTACGGGGCGGTATTTAAAATCTGTGTTAAAATTTGTCCTTCACTATTTTTATCAAACTCAACGACATCATTACTAATATAAGGGTTATTGCGATCACTCATCTTCCCATAAAACATATTTGCTCCCCAGATCTCCCTTAAGTTTAATTTTTTAAGAAGTGGAATTTTGTTAAATAAAAATCCTTGCAATTCATGTGAAAAGCCAAATTTCAGGTATTGATCTGCTGCAAATTCCATTTGATTCATCATGCTATAATCAATGGCATGTCGATCATCTGGTTGCTTCACATTCGGCATTTCGAGCAGTGTATAGGGTAAAGTTCCCCAAATCTTTCCTCCCGTTAATCTCACATCGGCGAATCCCAACTGATTTAAGAAAAAACGCTTAGATGCCGCTAGCGACAGCTTTTCATAGGCATAGCTTGTATTCCAAAAGCCATCTAAACTTCGTGTATATTTAACGTTGAAAACCGGGTATTTCTCTTTGATCGTCCGTCTTGTTAGGTTTCTGTAGTAGAATTTTTCATAGGGTGCCCATCTTAGATCCACATGCGCCTCATTCGTATTCACTTCCGTTACGAGTAGATCAGGGTTTCCTGAATTTACCAAACGCAAGTCGCCTACCGTATTTCTACTTTGATGGGTAAAGCCTGTGGTTAAACTTACGTGGTTGCCGAATTCGATCACATGTTGTAGTTGATATCCCTGTGTATCAAACCACTTTGTCGGTCTATTTTTTCGGATCGATCGGAAAAAACTATCGCCTTTTAAGAATGCTAATTGCTGTCCAGGCTCCATAATATCGCTTTGAACTGTTCCTTCGATGTAGTGCGCTGGGAAAGTCACAACAGACTCACCGTTTAAAGAAACCGCTGAGCGGAGATAATACTTCAGCTTTTGGTCATCCATGCCATAGGCCAAGTAGCCTTCAAAAAATGCTTTGCTTGTTAAATCTTGAGTGCTTCGACCACCTATACGAATTCGATTTCCTTCAATATTATTTCTGCTATACAAGTATTCAAGCGGCCCCAGCTCGAATTTGCCTAAGTTGTAATACCCTTGCGCAATTAAATAGCCTAAGCCTAGCATGGTCTTAAAACTCTGTTTATTATTGAGTTGTTCGATATTCTGATAAGTTGCCTTTTCAAACGAGCTAAGCTCGACAGGGCGCTTTGTTGCTATAAGTTTTGCTTGCGGTTGCAATTCGATGGGAGCCCCTTGAAAGGCGCCATCAGGGATTTTTGCTGGCAACTGGTAATCAGTATGTACACTCAAGCGATCTGCAAAAACTGCATCACCTCGTTTAGTCCCAAACGAAATAAAAGCATGTGCAGTATCGAGTAACATGACTCCTTCTTCATTCTTGCGGTAGTGAAAACTCAGCTCACCTTGATTGACCCAGTTGATATTCGCCTCTTTATCGATGGATAAAAAAGCTTTCTTTACCGCATAGCTTCCATCCATACTTACTTGAAGCTTTCCTTTGAACAAGAGGTCCGTAGCGTTCCTAGGTTCAAAAGCGAGCTGAATGAAATATCCTTCTTTATTGAATATGGTATCTAGAATGTAGTATTTGTAGAATACTTTCCCATTGTCCGCAATAGGACTTAAAAACTGTTTATTGAGAATAAAGATACTCTCGTCGTAGACGTCAATTGGCTGAAAAACATAGTTCAAATAAGATTGAATGTTGTGGTTATTGATATATCGCTTATCAAACTCTGTTTGCTTTTGGCTGTAAACTAATTTTTTATACTTGGATGGATTTTTCTTGTTGTAGACTTTGGCGTTGCTCTCTTCCATGAAGATGGTGAGTAGCTTCTTATCTTTATACTGCGTGGTATCTAAGTTATTGAAGAAAAAATTCAGGTCAGAAAGCCCTAATTTGAACATGGGCTTGGGATTCACCATTCCGAACTTGAGCTTGTCGTATTGCTCAAAAGACAAACTATCTTTGCCCTTTAATCGATTTTGCTGTTTGTGTTTGACTACGAGATCAATTAGTTCAACAGCCTTATTGTTTCTATTTCTATATTTTCCACGATGTGTGATGGAAATGGCCTCAAGCGTATTGGCTTCATCATCCATCAATAAAGTGATGGTTGTATCTGCGGTATTGATGGTTTTATGCAACACCTTATAACCCATCGCGCGCACTTCGACTTTATATTCTCCAGCTTTCAGCTGTAGGGTAAATCGCCCAAGGGAATCTGTAGATGTTGCCTGTTGATCTTTTATCGAAAGAATCGTGGCTCCAGCAAGGGGTTCCTTCGTATCCTTATCTATGACCCTTCCGCTAATTGGCGATTGTGCATATACGACAGCATTGTTGCTTAGGGTAATAAATAATCCGAAGAACAATAAACATAGTAATCTTACAATCCGCATAATCAACTCTGAATGTTTATAAAGATACAATTTGTTGTGAAAGTTCAAATTATTTAACGAGAAAAGTAACGGATATTATATAGCCATTCGCTACAATATGGTAAACGTATTGCCGATTACCGCCTACGGATGCGCCGCAGGCGTTTGGATTGGATTGTTAAGACCTTGTTATTCGTTTTCTAATGCGGGTTCTGTGGGCAGGATAATGTCGCTG
The DNA here is from genome assembly GCA_040394915.1 of Sphingobacterium sp. Lineage (GTDB taxonomy): Bacteria > Bacteroidota > Bacteroidia > Sphingobacteriales > Sphingobacteriaceae > Sphingobacterium. Next base: position 13,251 of record JBEBRI010000031.1, on the reverse strand, counting down.
CTATCGCTCGACAATGTGTCCGTAGGGGCTAAATTTGGATCCAACGTCACCGAATCTTGTACAGTCGTAGATCCAGTTTCTACCTTTTTCTCTTGACAGGCGTACAGAGACAAGATTGCTATTGCTATTGATGATATGGCAAATACTTTCATGATTGTTCCTTAATGATTCTTCTTGTTTTTAAACAGACTTATGGGAATATCGTTGATAAAAAAATAATAAGGGGTATTTATACGTACTGACCAGAACATCAAAATAATGAAAGCTATTGAAATCATTGCAATAAATCAGTGTGGGCAATATCCCTTTGGCGATCCATACGAGTTTCGCTCTACTAAGGTCAGCGTTCTGATGCAGATCGATTTGATAAGTTCTTCTTTTAAGCTTGAACCTATTATCTGTAATTTTTTTAAGCTTATTCCAATTCAAAATAATAGTTCGAGTAATCTGTCAATTCGTTAAGGGATCTGGGAACTCCTTAAAATTCTAATTGCTGTAAATTTTGAAATGTATTTGCTAAGTTTTTGCGTCTAACTGGATAAGTTACCAGACTGAACAAAAAAAGCCCCGTTAGCAAAACTAACGGGGCATATATCTGCTATCGATTATTAAATTAATCGAATGATAAGGTCTGGATAAATACCGATTACAATGGTTAATATCACTGCCAATCCGAATACAAATTGAAAGTTGATTGGGAGTTGTACTTGTGATTCTTCCTCTGATTTCATAAAGTACATATGTACAATAATTCGGAAGTAGTAGAATATACCAATTGCTGCATTTATAGCCGCTAAAATCAATAATACGGTATGGTAATCGTTCATCACATTACTAAACATCATAAACTTACCGATAAAGCCTGCAGTTAATGGAATACCGGCTAAAGATAGCATCGCTATTGTGATTGCGAATGCTAAGCCAGGGTTTCTCTTCCCGAGGCCGTTAAAGGACTCGAATTGATCTGATCCGACATGACGTTTCACCAAGATAAGCGCAGCAAAGGCTACAATCGAGGAAAGCCCATAAGCGACAGCGTAGGTAAGAATCCCGGACGCAGAGGTTGCACCGATGGAAAGGATCGCGAATAACATGTATCCTGCATGTGAAATACTAGAATAGGCCATCATGCGCTTGAAGCTTGTTTGCATCAAGGCCGATATGTTTCCAACGAACAAGGTGATAATGACTATAGTCAGCAAGATAGGCGTCCAGAATTCATTCAAGGGTACTAATACCGTACTGAATAAGCGTAAGAATCCAGCAAATGAAGCGATCTTCACTACCGTACTCATAAAGCTTGTGATTAAAATAGGCGCTCCATCATACACATCGGGTGTCCAAAAGTGAAAAGGTGCCACACCGACCTTGAAACATAGGCCAACAAGCATTAATAAGATGCCACCATAAAACAAAGGTGATATACCTGTTGGATTTGCAACGATATATTCTTTTAAAGCTGTTAAATCGAAGGTTCCTGTCGCACCATACATGAGGGTTATTCCAAACAGTAAGAAACCCGTAGAGAATGCCCCCATCAGGAAATATTTTAAGGACGCTTCATTCGAGGCCTTATCTTTTCTTCGAATACCAACAAGGATATAAAGTGCTACAGACATAATCTCTAACCCAATGAACAGCATCGCAAAGTTATGGTAAGAACTTACTAACAGCGCTCCTGTAAGGGAGAAGATAATTAATGTGTAGTATTCTGCAATATTATCGGAGAAACTATTGAAGTACTCCTTAGACAGAAATAGAATGAGAATAGTCAGGCTGATGCATACAATAGAGAATGATAAGGCGAAATGATCAAATAAGACCATGCCCTTATATAATGTCACTGCTTTGATATTCCAATAATATAATTCAAACGCCAATGCTCCTAGGAGTCCTAGAATACTTACAGGTAATAATGCATTTTTAGCTTTAAACAAGCCTAAATACAAAATAAGAATACCTAATAAAGAAAGCGTAATAATAGCACCCATAATATATTGTTAACTTGTTCTATTTAATTTGTTGTAATAATTGACTTACCGAAGCTTCTGAAATATGCAATAACATATTCGGCAAGATACCGATCACGATTACCAATGCAACGATTAGTACTAATACGAGTACTTCTACTCCGTGGATATCTTTTACTTGTACATTGCTGTCAGATATATTCCCAAGCATGGTCTTTTGAAATAAGCGCAACATATAAACCGCGCCTAAAATTAAGGTAGTTCCTCCAAAGACCGCAAACCATACACCGTTTACTGGATATGCGAAGATTCCTTTTAACAGTAGGAACTCACCAATAAATCCATTGGTTAGTGGTAATCCGACAGCTCCCATGATGATTATCAAAAAGCAAGCGGCTAAAATCGGCATACGTGATGCTAGCCCACCTAGATCAGCGAAGTTTCTTGAGCCCGTACGTTGCTGAATAATATCAATAATGAAGAATAAACCTACAACAGAAATACCATGATTTACCATTTGGATAATCGCGCCTTGTATACCCTCTTGTGTCAATGAGAATATACCTGCTGAGATCAATCCTACGTGCGCTATGGAAGAATAGGCTATAAGACGTTTTGCGTCGTTCAATTTGAATGCTATTAAAGAACCATATACAACGCCAATTATACTGAGGGTCATCGCTAAAGTTCCGTACTGAGCAAGGGCATTGGGCACCAATGGTAATAACCATCTCAGTAAACCAAATAAACCCATTTTAAGCATAATACCAGACAATAACATCGTTCCTGCTGCTGGAGCATGCGTATATGTATCAGGCTGCCATGTATGCAATGGGAATAAAGGAATTTTAATAGCAAAGGCGATAAAGAATGCCCAGAAAACCCATGTTTGAGCACTCTCGGTTAATTTGAGGCTGGTTAAAGTCGACCAGGAAAGATCGTTCGTTCCGGTTTGCTGATATAAATAGATAATCGCAATCAGCATCAATAAACTTCCAAAGAAGGTATAGATAAAGAATTTCAAATTGACACGAATACGATCTCCGTCACCCCATAGTGCGCAAATAAAATAAATCGGGATTAAGGCCGCTTCCCATCCTACGTAGAAAGAAAAAGCATCCAGTGAAATAAATACCAACACTAAGCCTGCTTGCATAAAAGAAATCAAGGCATAGAAATTACCCGATTTGTTATGCCTAGAGCTTGCGAGTATGATCAGCGGAATTAGTCCATTAGTCAACATGAGCATCGGTAGGCTTATTCCATCTATTCCGATTTGAAACTTGATCCCTAAACTTTCTATCCACGTGAATGATTGCGCGAATTGTACGCTTGCATCCGGGATGAAGTTACATATGAAAGGGACAGTCAATCCCACTTGTATTAAAGACAAAAGCAATGCTGCCCATCTTGCAGATGAAGACTTGATAAATGCTAGGATAATAGCACTTAAAACCGGTAAAAACAGCAGTATAAAAAGGTTATCCATTGATTCCTAAATTCTTTTACTAGACGGTAAATAATCCATAAAGCATGATTGCGATAACACCTATCACCATCATGAAAATATAAAATCCGACATGTCCACTTTGTAATTGTCTAATTCCTTTTCCAGAAGAGACAAACATATCCCCGATGCCATTCACTATTCCATCGATGCCGGACAGCTCAACGATACGCAGTAAAAATTTGGATAGCGCATTTAATGGGCGAACAAATAGGCTATTGTAAATTTGATCGATGTATAGTTTTTGATAAGATAAATTATACAATCCTGTTGCTGGTGCATCTGCATCCGCCAACGGAATATCATTCTTCTTTACATATTTATTGTAAGCAAATATCGCCATCACAATAGCGCCGACCGCAGAAGCTGCCATGAGGATATATTCTGTCGAATGTTCCATGTGGAATGGTTCTACAATTGCATTTGTCTGTTTGAATACTGGACTTAAGAAATTTGCTAACCAATGTCCACCGCCTAAAGCTTCTGGGATATTCAACAATCCACCAACTACAGATAAAACTGCCAATACAATTAATGGAACAGTCATCTGCCATGGAGATTCATGCAAGTGATGTTTTTGCTCCGCAGTGCCTCTAAATTCACCAAAAAAGGTCAGATAAAGCAATCTAAACATATAGAAAGCGGTACATAGCGCACCTATTAAGCCTAATACCCAGAACACCGGGTTGGCAACGAATGCATGTGCTAAGATCTCATCTTTAGAAAAGAAACCCGAAAGTGGTGGAATCCCTGCTATGGCAATTGTCCCTAATAACATCGTTACATAAGTAATCGGCATGAACTTCTTCAAGCCGCCCATAGACCGCATATCCTGATCGTTACTCATCGCGTGAATAACAGAGCCTGCTCCTAAGAATAATAATGCCTTAAAGAATGCATGAGTTAATACATGGAAAAACGCTCCTGTAAATGCCCCCACACCTAAGCCTAAAAACATATACCCCAGTTGGGATACCGTAGAATAGGCAAGAACTTTCTTTATATCGTTTTGTGTTATGGCAATAAATGCGGCTATCAGTGCTGTTGCAATTCCAATGATAGCAATAATCTGCATCGTCACAGGCGAAAGTGTAAACATGATGTTCGAGCGAGCAATCATATAAATCCCCGCTGTTACCATCGTTGCAGCGTGTATTAAGGCAGAAACCGGTGTAGGTCCCGCCATCGCATCCGGTAGCCATGTAAACAAAGGTATTTGTGCTGATTTACCTGTTGCAGCAACAAATAGCAATAAAGTAATGGTTAATAATGTGATATCACCCATTGGTAATTTGCCCGCCTCATTGAATACAGCTCCATATTCTAATGTTCCAAAGTTGAACAAAATAAAAAACATAGCAATCAAGAAGCCTAAATCACCGATCCTATTCATTACGAAAGCTTTCTTCGCCGCCTTCGCATAGGTTGAGTTCTTATACCAAAAACCGATTAAGAGGTACGAACATAATCCTACGCCTTCCCATCCGATAAACATCACTAAGTAATTTGATCCTAAAACCAACAATAACATGAAGAAAACGAACAGATTTAAATAAGCGAAGTATTTCCCAAATCCTGGATCACCAGCCATATAACAAGCCGAATATAAATGGATTAAGAATCCCACCCCTGTAATGATCAGTAACATGATGGAACTTAATGGATCCACCAAGAATTTAATATCTACACTAAAGCTACCAACAGTAAACCAATTGAATATCTCTTTAATGAAAACCCCATCCTCGCCTAACTGTCTGGCAGCATAGACATCTTTAAAAACCCCACAACTTAATAAAAATGAGGTCAGGATAACACCGCAACCAATTATGGAAATCAATGGTTTTGGAAACTTGTCTCTCAACAGTCCCACAATCACGAATCCTAAAAAGGGAATTAATGGTATGGCCCAAATTAATTCTATCATATCTAGTATCTATCTAAATGCTTCTAATTACCACCTTAATTTACTTAAGGACTCTATATCCACTGATTTTGTATTCCTATAAACCATAATGATGATAGCAAGCCCTACAGCTACTTCTGCCGCTGCCAAAGCCATAATAAAGAATACGAATACTTGTCCACTAGGATCTCCACGATAGGCGGAAAAAGCGGCCAATAATAGGTTTACTGAGTTCAACATGAGCTCAATGGACATCATAATAATGATGACATTACGACGGATGAGTACACCAGTTACTCCAATCGCAAAAATAATACTGCAGAAAATCAAATAATGATTTAGGGGTATCCCCTGCATATTTTGAATAAGACTATCCATGCTGTTTAACTCGTGTTTCTTTTTTCGCTAATAATACGGCACCTACCATCGCTGTTAACAACAGGATGGATGATATTTCAAAAGGAAGTAGAAAATCACTAAATAATACTTTCCCTAGATTTTTTACCAATCCTATATTTTCATGCCCTTGAACCATTTCGTTGTTGCTTTCTAATAGTCTGAAAGCACCTAAGAAAGTGACTATTAAACACATCCCCGCAACAATGCCCATAATCTTTACGAGATTAGATTTCATCGGCTCGGTTTCTTTATTGAGGTTTAACAGCATCAGTACAAAAAGGAATAACACCATGATGGCGCCCATATAAACAATAAAATTGACTGCAGCCAAAAACTGCGCATTCAATAAGATATAATGAACGGTAAAAGTTGCAAAGGTTATCACCAAATACAATACACTGTGTACTGGGTTCTTCGTGAAGATAGTCATCAACGCAAAGAATATAGATAAGAATGCTACAAAATAGAATATCGTCATCGCTTAGTTAGTAATTTGTTGTGGATTTAATTTCGTGATATCGAACTTTGGTTCCAACAACTTATCTTTCCCATAAATAAAATCTTTACGTAGGTAGTCTGCCGTTACGTGCTTACCATCTAGATAAATGGCTTCCTTTGGACATGCTTCCTCACAAAGGCCACAGAAAATGCAACGCAGCATATTAATCTCGTATACGACTGCATATTTTTCTTCACGAAATAGGTGTTCTTCACCCTTCTTACGTTCACCAGCAGTCATCGTAATCGCTTCTGCAGGGCAAGATAAAGCACATAATCCACATGCTGTACATCGCTCTCTACCTAATTCATCACGTTTTAAGGAGTGCTGTCCACGGAAATTCTTGGAATAACGACGAATCTCTTCCGGATATTTAATAGTCGGAATCTTTTTGAAAAAGTGCTTTATCGTAATCGATAAGCCTTTGGCGATCGCCGGCAAATATATTCTTTCCCAGAAGCTCATCGGCTTCTGTTCTAATACTTTCTTTCTATTGGATAACGATTGCATACCAGATTATTTAAAATATTCATCAACAACAATAGTTATTACCCCAGTCAATACGATGTTCGCAATCGCAAGAGGTATTAACATTTTCCATCCTAAATTCATTAATTGGTCGTATCTGAACCTTGGCAAGGTCCATCTAATCCACATAAAGAAGAAGATGAATCCGAATATCTTAAGGAAGAAGACAATTACGCCGATAATCGTAATCCAGTTCTCAGATAGCCCGAGATCGTACATGAACGGGAAATTATACCCACCAAAATACAAGGCTGCCATTAAAGACGATGACACGAACATATTAATATATTCAGAGAACATATATAAGCCTAACTTCATGGAAGAATATTCAGTATGATATCCGCCAACAAGTTCTGTTTCACATTCAGGAAGATCGAAAGGAACACGGTTACACTCTGCGAACGCACAAACCATAAATATCAAGAAGCCTAAAGGCTGCGCCCAAATATTCCAGTTTACAAAACCCGACTGTTGGGCTACAATTTCTCCAAGTGACAAGGTTTGAGTAACCATTAGTAGCGCAATGATGGATAGTCCCATTGCGATCTCGTAAGAGATACTCTGAGAAGCTGCACGAATTGCACCCATTAAAGAAAATTTATTGTTGGACGCCCATCCCCCCAGCATAATGCCATAAACACCTAAAGCAATGACACCAAATATGTATAAGATTCCGATGTTAACGTCCGCAACTTGTAGACTAATGGTATTGTCTCCTATAGTTAAATTCTGCCCCCATGGGATTACTGCCGAACTAATACACGCCGTAATAATGGCTAAAGTTGGGCCTAGAACAAATAACGTCTTGTGAGCACCTGCAGGGATAATCTCTTCCTTAAAGAAGAATTTACCGCCATCACAAAGAGGCTGCAATATACCAGCAATACCCGCTCTGTCTGGACCATACCTATCCTGCATAAAACCTGCAATCTTACGTTCCGCTAAGGTCGAGTACATGGCAATAACTAAGGTTACTACAAAAATAATAACCACTAATATCAATTTTTCTAATATAAATGCTGTTTCCATCTTCCCTGCCTATTACTTTAATTTCTCAGATCTTGCCAGTTGCTCAACATTAGCTTCCTTCAATTTCGGATTCTCCTGAATAACCGCTGGTGGATTAAATGCATGATAGTGATTGGATGCAATCACGGATTGATCACTCACATGGGTAGGATGCTCCAAGACCCAATCATCGGTATGTTTCTTTTCGAATCGACAAGTATTGCAGATGAATTCATCAATCTCATCATACTCATCCTTTCTACCGGTTACACGTATCACATCTGTTCCTTTATACCAAAGCGTTACTTTCCCAGAACAAGTTGGACAATCACGATGAGCATCCACAGGCTTCGTAAACCAAACTCTATTTTTAAATCGGAAAGTTTTATCCGTTAATGCACCTACAGGACATACGTCAATTACATTCCCAATAAAATCATGATCTAATGCATTTTCAATATAGGTAGATATCTCCGCGTGATCGCCACGATAGAGTACACCATGCTCACGCTTGCCCGTTAACTGATTGGCAGTAAATACACATCTGTAACATAAGATACATCTGTTCATGTGTAATTGTATCTTATCTCCAAGATCAACACGGTCGAAAGTCCTTCTCTCAAACTCATAACGCGTATTCACTCCGCCATGCTCATAACCTAGATCCTGTAATTTACATTCTCCTGCCTGATCACAAACCGGACAATCCAAAGGATGATTAATCAATAGCATTTCTACGACGGCTTTTCTTGCATCGACAACATCTGGCGATGTTATGTTTTGTACCTCCATACCATCCATAACCGTCGTTCTACACGAAGCAACTAACTTAGGCATCGGGCGAGGATCTTTTTCGGAGCCCTTACTTACTTTAACTAAACAGGTACGACATTTACCACCGCTACCTTCTAATTTCGAATAGTAACACATTGCTGGAGGGACAATATCTCCTCCAATTTGACGCGCTGCATTCAATATCGTAGTCCCTGGATCCACTTCAATAGCGATTCCATCGATACTAACCTTAATTTTTTGAATTTCTTCTGCCATTGTCTCGTTCTTTATAAATAGCTGCTACTGAGTCACTGGTTCCAATGGGTCAGCATAACGTGCCAAACCATAATTTCTTTGTTGAGACTCTTGAGGATTCAGTATGTGCCATTCGAACTCATCCCTAAAGTGACGAATTGCTGCCGCTACAGGCCATGCTGCCGCATCACCTAATGGGCAAATTGTATTCCCTTCAATTCTACGCTGAATATCCCACAATAAGTCGATATCCTCTATACTACCATTACCAGATTCGATCTTGTAAAGCAACTTCTCCATCCATCCCGTACCTTCACGACATGGCGAACATTGTCCACAACTCTCGTGACGATAGAAACGCGTATAATTCCATGTATTTCTAACAATACATTGATCTTCATCAAAGGCGATAAAACCGCCGGATCCCATTGCTGTACCACTTACAAATCCTCCATCAGCTAGCGATTCGTAAGTCATTAATCTTGGATTTCCATTAATTGTCTTGGTGATTAGATTCGCTGGTAGAATAGGAACGGAAGATCCTCCTGCAACAACCGCTTTCAGACGCTTTCCATTCGCGATGCCGCCACAATATTCATCCGAGTAGATAAATTCTTCCACTGGAAGTCCCATCTCAATTTCATATACGCCCGGCTTAACTAAATTTCCTGAAGCCGATATTAATTTAGTCCCCGTACTTCTTTCGATTCCAATCTTTGCATATTCTTCTCCTCCATCATTAACGATAGGAACTGTAGCGGCGATTGACTCTACGTTATTCACAACAGTTGGACAACCATATAAGCCGGCAACAGCTGGAAAAGGAGGTTTAATACGCGGGTTACCACGCTTGCCTTCTAGTGATTCCAAGAGCGCAGTTTCCTCCCCACATATATATGCGCCACCTCCTGGTTGCACATATATTTCTAAATCATAACCCGAACCAAGAATATTCTTCCCTAACCAACCTGCAGCTTTTGCTTCCTGGATCGCATTTTCGATAATGCGGATCTGGGGCATCATCTCCCCGCGAATATAGATATACGAAGTATTTGCTCCCAAAGCGTAGCTGGATACGATCATTCCCTCAATTAAAGCGTGAGGAATATTGGTCATCAAATAACGATCTTTGAACGTCCCAGGCTCTGACTCATCCCCATTGCAAACCAAATAACGTGGAACACCTTCAGGTTTCGCTAAAAAACTCCATTTCATTCCGGTCGGGAATCCAGCACCTCCTCGTCCCCGTAGACCCGATTTCTTCACTTCTTCTACAACATCCTCTGGTGACATTGTTTTTAAAGCTTTCTCGACTGCCCTATATCCACCTTTTTCCCTGTAAACAGCTAAAGTGTTGATACCCGGTACATGAATATGTTCTAATAATAATTTACGTCCCATATGATTAAGCCTCGCTTTTAGCTTTATCTTTTAATTCATTAATCAGCTGATCAACACTTTCCTCAGACAGGTTTTCATAAAATGTATATGAAGGTCCTATTTGTAATACCGGCCCAAATCCACAAGCCGCAAGACATTCAACACCTCGCCAAGAAAAGAGACCGTCTGGAGTCACCTCTCCTTCCTTAACACCTAATTTATTCTCTAAATGTGTCATGATTTTTTCAGCCCCTACTAAACAGCATGGTCCTGTTCGGCAAATCTCTAAAAGATATTTACCTTGAGGTTGCAGTAAAAACATTGTATAGAAAGTTGCCACTTCATACACCTCAATCGGCTGTATATTGAGAAACAAGGCTACTTTATCCATCGCATCGACACTTAACCATCCATATTCTTCTTGAACTAAATGAAGGATTGGCAATAGAGCAGACTTTTGTTTGCCCACTGGGTAACGGCTAACTACATCGGAAAACTTGTTCAATAGTTCTACCGAAAACTCGACAATAAGGTTTTCTTTAACACTAAGCATCTAATTCTCCTGCTATAACATTTAAACTACTCATATTTATAATTGCATCCGATAACAGCATACCGCTGCTCATTGGAGCAAACATCTGATAGTTAATAAAAGATGGTCTTCTAAAATGCAAACGGTAAGGCGTTCTTCCTCCATCATGTACTAAATAGAACCCAAGTTCACCGTTTGCTCCTTCTACAGCATGGTAAACCTCATCCTTTGGAGCATCCCATTCTCCCATCACAATCTTAAAGTGATAGATCAACGCCTCCATATTCGTATAGACTTGTTCTTTTGGTGGCAAATAGAAATCTGGAACATCGGCATGGAACACCCCTTTTGGTTCTTTTTCAATTTTCTCCAATGCCTGTTCAATGATGCGCATTGACTGCCACATCTCCTCATTACGAACCATATAGCGATCATACACATCTCCATTGGTACCAACAGGGACTTCGAAATCAAATTCCTCATACGAACAGTATGGAGAGTGCGCTCTAACATCATAATCCACGCCCGTAGCTCTCAAAATTGGCCCAGACCAGCTATAGCTCAAAGCTTCTTCTGGAGTAACTGACGCTACATTCGAAGTACGCTCAACAAAAATTCTATTTCTATCGAAAAGCTCTTGAAACTCTTTTAACACAGGTGGGAAGCGCACTAAGAATTCTCTAATTTTAGCGAAAGCAACTTCGTTGAAATCGCGCTCAAATCCTCCTATACGACCAATATTAGTGGTCAAGCGTGCTCCACAAATTTCTTCGTAAATCTCATATATAAACTCACGTTCTTGCATTACATACAAGAAACCAGAGAATGCTCCCGTATCAACACCGAGAATACCATTACAAATAATATGATCCGCAATACGAGCAAGCTCCATCACGATTACACGCATATATTGCACCCTTTTCGGGATTTCGATATCCAAAAGCTTCTCCACGGTCATATGCCATCCCATATTATTGATCGGCGACGAGCAATAGTTTAGACGATCGGTCAATGGAGTTATTTGATAAAAAGGGCGATGCTCTGCGATCTTCTCAAAAGCTCGGTGTATATATCCAATTGTGGAAACTCCACTTACTATACGCTCTCCATCAATTTGCACGACATTCTGAAATACCCCATGCGTTGCTGGGTGAGTTGGCCCAATATTCAGGGTGATCAACTCTTCTTGCGGATCATTATCCTCAAAAACAGGGCTGTTTGTCGATATACGCGTTATTGGTTTACTCATGATTACAATTGCACTTAGCGTCCAAAATAAAAGTCTTTCTTATCTACGCGGTTCGGATCCTCCAGTGGATACTCTTTCCGCATTGGAAAAACACCCAAATCATCCATGTTCAAAATTCTTCGCAAATCAGGATGTCCTTCAAAATTAATCCCAAAGAAATCGAAGGTTTCGCGTTCCATCCAGTTGGCACCATTCCAAAGAATCGTTGCCGAAGGTATATTCAGATCATGGATATTCAAAAAGACCTTGATTCTGATTCTAACATTAAAAACTAAACTGTGAACGTGGTAAACTACCGCAAACGCGTTTTCAAGGTCTGGGTAATGCACTGCAGTTATATCCGTCAGATATATGAATTGCAATGCATCATCTTCCTTCAAAAGGCGAAGGATTTCAATAACACTGTCCCTGCCTGTCACAATGGTTAGTAAACCTTTCGGTTCAGCGACATGTAAAATACTATCTGCAAACTGCGACTGCAGCTTATCTAATACGTGTTGATTTGTCAGCTTATCCATTATCAGTTACAATTCCGTACTTTTCCAACAAGGCTTTGTACTCTGGTGTATTTCTTCTATTTAACGACTCATTTTTAACGATGTCTTGCAAACGTAAAACGCCGTCTAGAATTGCTTCCGGACGTGGTGGACAACCAGGAACATATACGTCGACCGGAATGATTTCATCAATCCCTTGTAGAACAGAGTACGTATCAAATATTCCGCCACTAGAAGCGCATGCACCAACAGCGATTACCCAACGAGGCTCTGCCATTTGCACATAAACTTGCTTTAACACAGGAGCCATCTTTTTAGCAATGGTTCCCATTACTAACAACATATCCGCCTGTCGAGGTGAAAAGCTTGGACGCTCTGCACCAAATCTAGCTAAGTCATATGTAGAACCCATCGTAGCCATAAATTCAATCCCACAGCAAGAAGTCGCAAAAGGAAGAGGCCATAAGGAATTAGCACGTGCTAAACCAATAGCTTTATCCAATGTCGTTGCGAAAAATCCTGCTCCTTCAACACCAGGAGGCGCATCTGATAAGGTAATATTGCTCATTTCAGTATATTTAACGTTTTAAGGAAGCCTTGTTTAATCCCAATCTAAAGCTTTCTTTTTAATGATATAAATAAAGCCTAATAACAATAAGCCCATAAAGACAAACATTTCCACTAGCCCTTGCCATCCAAATTCACGGAAATTAACTGCCCATGGATACATAAAGATCACCTCGATATCAA